>JAISTC010000151.1 GCA_031272805.1 Propionibacteriaceae bacterium | reverse complement strand
CTTGACCTGCTCGACCAGCTAGAAGACTGGGTCCAGGCCGAGACCGCCCCCTCCCAAAGTGAACTTTCCTTGGCCCGCGGCCGTCTGGCCGCCTACCGCGCCCACCCTGAAGACACGATCCCCGGCGAACAGGTCATGGCGGAACTCAGGGCCAGGATCGCGTGACCTTCCACTACCAACTCTTCCCACCGGCCGTGGCCGACAGCGACGAGATCGCCGATTGGTACTCAGAGCGGGGGCGCGACGTGGCGGTGCGCTTCTACAACTACTGGACGCGGCGATTGGCCAGTTGACGTCCATGCCGTATGCCTACCGCGACCAGGGTGACGGCCTGCGCAGCGTTGGCCTCAAGAAGTTCCCCTACCGTATCTGGTTCGTGCCCGAGGCCACGAAAGTCGTGATCATCCTCGTCATCCACACCAGCCGCGACCCCGCCCTCATCGACCAGCGCCTCCAGCAGTACCTCGAGTCACGCTGACCCCACAGCCACGGGGTCGGGCGACAGCCATGGGGTCGGGCACGCTGGCTACGGAGCGAGCTCTGCGAGCGACAGCCAGCGAGCCCGACACCATGGCGCCCGCCAACCCAATCCGCCACCAAGCCCGCCAGACGACTCCCCAGCCCGCCACGGTGTCAGGCCCTGTGGCTGTCGCTCGCAGAGCTCGCTCCGTAGCCACAGTGCCCGACCCCCTGGCCTCGCTGACCCCTCGGCCCCGGCCAGGCCGAGGAACCAACCAGGCCGAGGTGTCCGGCGCCGCCGCCCTGGCGAGGAACGAGCCCAGGCGGCGGCACCTGACACCGCGGCCGACCCCACACAACAACCCCCACCGGCCGAGGTATCTAACGCCGCCGCCCGGGCTCCTCCGTCGCCAAGGCCGCGGCATCAGACACCTCCGCCTCACCCCCCAGGCCGACGCGCCACCCGCCCTCGGCCTGGGCTAACCGCTGGCCGCCCTCAACCGCTTGTCATCCCGGCGAAAGCCGGGATCTTTCGGGCCAGCGAGACATACCACCACAGCCAGACTTGCACCCGGGCGGTCGACCACCCCAGGAAAGATCCCGGCTTTCGCCGGGATGACAATGTGTCTTGGCGACCGCAGTATGGGCGCCGGGGCTGATGCCGCGGCGCCCACACTCGGGTCCTACCGGACCTACTGGCCCAGGAGGGACTTGACGGATTCCAGCGGCTCGACCTGTTCCCAGCCGGACGGGTAATCGTCGGACACCGGGACGACCTTGGACAGGTTCATTTCCTGGGTGCCGAGGCGGTTGCCGTTGGCGTAGTCGATCTGGCCGCCGAACGGGTTCTGGATCGGCGCGGACTCCAGCGCCTTCATGTACGACTCCCACGTCACGGGCTGGCCTTCCAGGCGCTTGAGCCCCTCGACGAAGAACGTGCCGGCGATCCAGCCCGTCTGCGCGTAGGCGTTCATGGCGTACTCCGACGCCACGTGCGCCTGGTAGTCGGCCAGCGCCTGCTGCGCGATGTCGGAGGCGTAGTCGACCCAGCCCATCGAGTAGACGTCGAACTTGCCCTGGATGTCGTCGACGACGGCCTTGCTCATCGCGTCGGACGTGTTGACGTACGTCGAGATGCAGTCCTTGTTGACGCCCTGGGCGGCCAGCTCCTTGACGATGGTCGGGAACGTGCCCTGGATCGAGGCGACGATGATGAAGTCGACGTTCTCGTTCTTGATCGACGTCACGGCGGCCGACACGTCGGCGGAGCCCGCGGCCACCTGCTGCTCGACGTACGTGATCCCGTCGAGCTTCTCGATCTGGGCGACCGCGCCCTTCTCGATGTCCATGCCGGCGTCGTCGTTCGTGTAGATGATGCCGATCTTCTTGGCCTCGAACTTGGCCGTCGCGAACGCGACCATGATCGAGCCCTCGGTCCGGTAGATGGGCTGGACCGGGAAGATGTTGTAGCCCTCCTCGTTGGTCGTCGCACCCTCGGCGTAGAGCTGGCCGATGCCCGTGGCGAAGTAGACGGCCGGGATGCCGTACTCCTTCAACTGCTCGACGGTCGCGGCCACGACCGGCGTGCCGAAGTGGCCGACGATGGCGAAGACCTTCTCGTCCTCGACGAACTCGGTCAGCGCCGCCGAGCCCTTGGCCGGGTCGAACTCGTCGTCGGTGTGGAGGAACTTGATCTCGCGGCCGTCGACGCCGCCCGCTGCGTTGACCATGTCGAGGTAGGCCTGGAGGCCCGCCAGGAACGGCACGCCGACCGGCGCGTAGGTCCCGGACGTGGCGGCGGAGTTGGCGATGAGGATTTGCGTGTCGGTCACGCCCTGGGCGTTCTCGACGGCGGGCGGGGCCTCGGCGGTGGTCGAGTCCCCGGCCGCGGCGGCGCTCGAGTTGGAGCCGGAGCCGGAGTCGGAGCCGCCGCTACAGCCGGCCAGCAGGGCCAGCGGCAACAGTGTGGCCGCGAGCGCGGCGCTGATGGTCTTCTTCATGGTTTCCCCTTGGGTCTCGGTCGTTGAGTGGGTTGAGGGTTGAGGGTTGAGGTGAGTTCAGTTGTCGGTTGGGTTGGGTCAGCCAGAGCCCAGGTAGGCCTCCACGAGCCGCTGGTCCTGGATCAGTTCGGAGGCCGGCCCCTCCACGGAGTTCTTGCCGGTTTCGAGGACGTAGCCGTAGTCCGCGATCTTGAGGGTCTGCAACGCGTTCTGCTCGACGATGAGAACGGTCGCCCCCTCGGCCTTGATGTCGCCGATGATGCCGAAGATGTCCCGCACGACCAGCGGCGCCAGGCCGAGCGACGGCTCGTCCAGGAGGAGCACGCGGGGGTTGGCCATGAGCGCCCGCCCGATGGCCAGCATCTGGAGCTCGCCGCCGGACAGCGTGTAGCTCATCTGCTTGCGCCGCTCGGCCAGCCGCGGGAAGTAGGCGTAGCAGCGGTCGAACCCGGCCTTGAGCGTGGCCTTCGACCCGACCGTGAAGCCGCCGACGCGGAGGTTCTCCTCGACCGTCAGGTCGCGGAAGATCTGGCGGCCCTCGGGCGACTGGACGACGCCCAGCTTCGTGATCTTCTCGGCGTCGAGGCCCGTGATGTCACGCCCGAAGTAGGAGATCGTGCCGCCCGCCGGGGCGGTCAGCCCGGAGATGGCGCGGAGCGTCGACGTCTTGCCGGCGCCGTTGGCGCCGAGCAGGGCGACGACCTGGCCCTCCGGCACGTCGATGTCGATGCCCTTGACGGCCTCGATGCCGCCGTAGCGGATCTTCAGGCCCTTGATACTGAGCGCCAGGTCGGTCATTCTTGCTCTCCCAGGTAGGCCTCTTGGACCAGCTTGTCGCGCTGGATGTCCGCCGGGGCGCCCTCGGCCAGGAACTTGCCGAAGGAGATGGCGCAAATCCGCTCGCAGACGCTCATGACGAGCCGCATGTCGTGCTCCACGAGCAGGATGGCCGCCTGGTACTGGTCGCGGATGTGGCGGATCAGCGCGGCCAGGTCCTCGGTCTCCGAGTCGTTCAGCCCGGCGGCCGGCTCGTCCAGGATGATGAGCCGCGGCTCCGCCATCAGCGTCCGGGCCATCTCCAGCTTCTTCAACACGCCGTAGGGCTGGCCGCCGGCCGGCTGGTTGGCCAGGCCCGCGATGCCGAGGAAGCCGAGGACGTCGAGGGCCTTGGCCCGATACGCCTTCTCCTCCCGGCGGGCCCGCGGCAGCCGCAGCATCTGCTCGGCCATCGTGGCCTTGAAGTCGACGTGGCCGCCCAGCAGCACGTTGTCCGCCAGCGTCAACTCCGGCACGACCTCGACGTTCTGGAACGTCCGCACCAGCCCGAAGCGGATGATCTCGTGGACCGGCAGGCCGACCAGGTCGATGACCGCCCGGCCGTCCCCGCTGGGAACGGCCTTCTTAGTCCAGCGGCCCAGCCGGTCCGGGTCGGCCGTGAACAGGACGCGCCCCTGGTCGGGCTTGTAGAACTGAGTGACGCAGTTGAAGACCGTCGTCTTGCCGGCGCCGTTCGGGCCGATCAGCCCGTAGATCTGGTTCTCCTCGATGGCGAAGGAGAGGTCGTCGAGGGCCTTGAGGCCGCCGAAGCTGATCGAGAGGTGCTCGATCGACAGGGCCGTGGTCACGCCGGGGCCCCCTTCCCCGAGGCCGGGCGCCGCTGGAACGGGCGCCGGACGAGGTCGGCCACGCCCTTCATGCCCTGGGGGAAGAACATGATGACGAGGATGATGAGGATGCCGGAGAAGATGTAGGGCAGCCCCGACACGTCGCCGATGACCGGCAGCTTCTTCAAGACCAGCTCCGGCACGGCGAAGATGATGAACGCGCCCGCCACCGTCCCGAAGATCGAGCGCAGCCCGCCGACGACGACCATGGCGATGACGTTGAGCGAGAGGAACAGGTTCCACGTCGACGGGTAGGAGGACTTGAGGAAGAACAGGTACAGCGCCCCGGCCAGCCCGGCGTACGCCGTGGCCAGCGCGAACGCGAACAGCTTGTACTTCAGGATGTTGACGCCCATGGCCCGGGCCGCCACCTCCGACGAGCGCATGGCGTGGAGCGCCCGGCCGAGCTGGCCGTGGACCGTGTTGTGCGTCAGCATCATGACGAGGACCAGCGCGACGGCGCAGACCACGAACATCGACGCCCGGCCGGTCTGGAAGCCGAACAGGCTGGGGTAGTGGGACTGCTTGCCGGCCGTGCCCTTCGTGAACCACTCCAACTGCTCGAACGTCTTGAGCAGGATCTCGGAGACGCAGAGGGTCACGATGGCGAGGTAGATGCCGCGGATGCGCAAGGAGACGACGCCGACGAGCAGGCCGACGACGGTCGGGATGACGACGGCGGCGAGGACGCCGCACCAGAAGCCGAGGCCAAGGTCGTCCTGCAGGTACGCGGCCAGGTAGGCGCCAAGGCCCATGAAGCCCGACGTGCCGAGGGAGACGAGGCCGGAGTAGCCGAGCAGCAGGTTGAGGCCAAGCGCGGCGATCGAGTAGATCAGGACGAAGCCGAGCGTTTGGAGCGTCGACGCCTTGAGGCCGAGCGCGGAACCGAGGCTCGGCAGCAGGCAGAGCAGGAGACCGAAGACGAGGAACTGCGCGTGGGCGTTGTGCAAGAGCCGGGAGGCCAGGCCCTTGGTGGGGGCGGCGGTGCGGGCAGGAGTTGCTGTCGTCATGGCCTACACCTTCTGGAGATAGGTCTTGCCGATGAGCCCGTTGGGCCTGAACAGCAGGAAGACGAGGATCAGCAGGTACATCAACTGCTCGCCCCAGACCGACGACACGTAGAGCTTGAGGAAGTTGGCGGCCACGGCGATGAGGTAGGCGCCGATGACCGGGCCGTAGAACGTCTGGAAGCCGCCGAGGACGCAGGCGAACAGGGCGGCGACCTGGACCGTGTTCATGAACGTCGGGGTGACCGTCACGGTCGGGGCGATCATGACGGCCGCCAACATGCCGAGCACGCCCGCCAGCGCCCAGCTCATCAGCGTGACGCGGCGCGTCGGGATGCCCATCAGCCGGGCCGTCTGGTCGCTCGACGCCGTGGCCCGGATGGCCAAGCCGATCTTCGTCTTCTGGAGGACGAAGAACAAGCCGAGGGCGATGAGGACGCCGACCGAGATGTTGAGGATGCCGTTGTACGACAGGTTGGCGCCGCCCAGCGAGACGTCGCCCGACGGGATGAACTTGGGCAGGAGCATCGGGTCCGTCCCGAAGATGATCGGCGCGGCCCCGAGGAAGACCATGATCAGCCCCAGCGTGATGATCTCCTTGCCGACGGCGGTGGCCCGTTTCAGCCGCCGGATGACGGCGAAGTCGACGAGGAAGCCCAAGGCGATGGCGACGACGACGCCGACGAGGACGGCCTGCCACAGCGGCAGGCCCCAGTGGTTGAGGACATAGGCCACGGCCGTCCCGGAGAACATGCCCATCGAGCCTTGGGCGAAGTGCATGACCAGGCTCGTGCGCCAGACGATGATGATGCCGAGCGCGGCCAGCGCGTACACGCTGCCGGTCTCGAGGCTCCTGAGGAGCGGTTGTAGCACTTGGTCCACTGCGCCTCCTTGCGGGGATTGGGCACGAGGCTATGACACGGCTGTCGCAATGTCAACGGTGTCACATTCTTTCGTGGCCAATTCGTGACCTTCGAAGTCACGCCGACCCGGCCCCGGGCGTGACCCTTCCGACCCTGGCAGAACCGAATTGGATTGATCCGGCCAGACCAGTGACAAAGGCCACAGGCGGTGCTATGGTGGCGCCACTCGGACATGACACGGGTGTCACATCGACAGCGAAGGAGCGCAGCGATGGCACGAGCGGAACACATCGGCATCCTGGGTTACGGCCTCTACATCCCCGACCACTGGATGACCGCCCAGGACATCTCCGACGCCACGGGCGGCGTCTGGTCCGAGGAGGCGGTCCGGAACAAGCTCGGGATCGTCAAGAAGCCCATCCCCGGGCCGGGCGACGGGACGCAGGCGATGGGCTCGAAGGCGGCCCAGGACGCCCTCGACCGGACCGGCCTGGACCCGAAGGAGATCGACGTCATCCTCTGCGTCGGCGAGGAGTGGAAGGAGTGGGGGCTGACGACCTCGGCCCTCGTCATCCAGAATGACATCGGGGCCGAAAACGCCTGGGGCATCGACGTGGCCAACCGCTGCTGCTCGACCTGCACGGCGCTGATGATGGCCAAGGACATGCTCCTGGGCAACGACGACATCGACACGATCCTCATCGCCGGCGGCTACCGCAACGGCGACTTCATCGACTACCGCGACTCGACCGTCTCCATGATGTTCGACCTGGGCGCGGCCGGCGGCGCCTTCATCGTCCAGAAGAACATGGACCGCAACCTGCTCCTGGGCACGTCGATCAAGGCCGACGGCTCGCTCGTCCACACGGCCGGCGTCCAGATCGGCTACATCAACGAGCCCTTCCGCCCCGACACCATCGAGGAGGGCTACAAGTCGCTCCGCCTGCTCGACGCCGAGAAGATGAAGAACCGCCTCAACGAGGTCTCCCTGCCCAACTGGTACGACTGCATCGACCAGTCCCTGGCCAAGTCCGGCGGGCTGACCCGCCAGGACATCGACTACCTCGGCATCCTCCACTTCAAGCGCAGCCAACACCTCGCCATGCTGGCCGAGCTCGGCCTGACCGAGGACCAGACGACCTACCTCGAGGACTACGGCCACCTCGGCCAGATCGACCAGATGCTGACCGTTCACTTGGGCCTCGAGTCCGGCAAGATCCAGGACGGCTCGGTCGTCTGCCTCGTCGCGGCCGGCATCGGCTACACCTGGGCCTCGACGGTCGTCCGCTGGGGCCAGGCCTGACATCTGAAAGGAGACTCCCATGTTCGACTACCGGTCCAAGGTCATCACGGTCCAGCAGGCGCTCGACCTCGTCCAGGACGGCGACCTCATCACCGTCGGCCTGGGGGCCAACGAGCCCCCGACCTTCTTGAGCCACCTCCACGAGATCGCCGACCGCGTCCACGACGTCACGATCTCCGACTGCCTGCCGACCGTGCCCGGCGAGTACCTCTCGCCCGAGTACATCGCCAAGGCGTTCCGCATCGAGAGCTGGTTCTCGACGCCGCTGATGCGCCGGGCCAACTCGACCGGCCGCGTCTCCTACATCCCCAACAACCTGCATTTTGCCGGGTTCAAGCGCAACTTCCACCGCAAGTCGGCCATCATGATCTCCCTGGCGTCGACGCCGGAGGGCACGGGCCGGACCCGCTTCGCGCTCGGCAACACGTACGAGGAGATGATCGGCTCGGCGGCGAAGTACCGCATCCTCGAGGTCAGCCCGAACGCGCCGTTCTGTTACGGCCAGAACTACCTCGACTGGGACCAGATCGACTACATCATCGAATCCGACGCCTACCCGGGGACCATCCCCGGCGTGACGCCGAACGACAAGGACATGGCCATCGGCCACGCCATCGCCGACCTCGTCAACGACGGCGACTGCGTCCAGGTCGGCATCGGCGGCATCCCCAACGCCGTCTGCGCGTTCCTCCACGAGAAGAAGGACCTCGGCATCCACACGGAGATGATGACGACGGGGATCATGGACCTGATCAAGGCGGGCGTCGTGACGAACGCCCGCAAGCAGGTCGACCAGGGCCTGACGGTCTTCGCGTTCGCCTGCGGCTCGCAGGAGATGTACGAGTTCATGCACGAGAACAAGGCGTTGTTCACGGGCCGGGGCGAGGTCGTCAACGACCCGTACGTCATCGCCCGCAACGACAACCAGGTCTCGATCAACACGACGGTCGAGGTCGATCTGACCGGCCAGTGCGCGTCCGAGTCGATCGGCACGCTCCAAATTTCCGGCTCCGGCGGCCAGGCGGACACGGCCATCGGCGCCCAGAACTCGAAGAACGGCCGCTCGATCATCGCGCTCTACTCGACCGTCGAGAAGACCGACAAGGCCACGGGCCAGGTCACGTCGGCGTCGAAGATCGTGCCGACGCTCAAGCCTGGCGCCGGCGTCACGCTGTCGCGCAACGACGTCGACATCGTCGTGACGGAGTACGGCTGGGTGTCGCTGCGCGGCACCACCGTCCAGGAGCGGGCCAAGCTCCTCATCTCGATCGCCCACCCGCAGTTCCGCGACGAGCTCGACGCCAAGGCGCGCGAGTTCGGCTACTACCTCTGAGGCAGGGGCTATGGCGACCTTCGACTTCGACGGCATCCCGCTCTACTACGAGGACCACGGCGCGGGCGCCCCGCTCCTCATCCTCAACGGCATCTTCATGTCCTGCGCCTCCTGGGCGGCGTTCACGCCGGCCTTCGCGGCGGCCAACCGGCTGTTGCTGCTCGACCTGGTCGACCAGGGCCGGTCCGGCCAGGTTGATTTCGAGTACACCCAGGAGCTCCAGGAGCGCGCGGTCGTGGCGTTCCTCGACCACCTGGGGCTGGAGCAAGTCACGTTGTGCGGGCTGTCGTACGGCGGGGAGGTGGCGCTGCGGCTGGCGACGCGCCACCCGGAGCGGCTGTCCAAGTTGATCCTGTCCAACACCTGCGCCTACACGTCGCCCTGGCTGCGCGACATCGGCCACGCCTGGGAGTTCGCCATGGCCAGCCACGACGGCCACGCCTTCTTCAAGACCTGCATCCCCTACGTCTACAGCCCCGCCTTCTACGAGGCCCACTACGACTGGGCGTCGGCGCGGGAGGAGCTGTTCGTGCGCAGCTTCGGCCCGGCCGTCTACGACGCCTTCGCCCGGCTGACGCGGAGCGCGGAGACGTTCGACGAACGGGCGGGACTCCCGGGTATCAGCGTGCCGACCCTCGTCATCTCGGCCGAACACGACTTCATCACGCCCCTGGCCAACCAACTGGAGCTGGTCGCCGCCATCCCCGGCGCCCACCACGTCATGATCCAGGACTCCGGCCACGCGGCGATGTACGAGAAGCCGGCGGAGTTCACGGCCGCCGTCCTCGGGTTCGCCAACGCGGCGACGGAGGGGATCAAGGTCCTGTAGGGGCCGGCCGGGTCGGCCGGGGCCGGCCTACGCCGCGACGCCGCGCCGGACGATGTCCATCGTCCCGGCCAGGTGGCGCTGGACGGACTCGAACGTGACGCGGGCCGTCAGGTTCTGGAAGATGAACACGTCGGACATGAAGTGCGTGCAGAGGTCCGCCAGGACCGGCGGGTCGACGTCGGGGCGGATGCGGCCGAGCGACTGGTCGTGGGCGATGCCCAGGAGGAACAGGTCGCGGTTCTTCCGCTGGTAGGCCTCGATCAGGTCGCGCGCCACGCCGCGGGCGTGGCTGTACATGACCTTGCCCAGCTCGATGTGGGACGGGTGCTCCAGCAGGTACTGGGAGTCCAGCCGGTAGTACTCCTCGAAGAAGTCGAGGAACGGGGCGACCTTGTAGTGCTCCATGGCCGGGCGCGTGAACTCGCTGCGCCGGCCGCGCAGCGTCTCGAACACGAAGACGTAGATGTCTTCCTTGTTCTCGAAGTACTGGTAGATGCTGCCCCGCGCGATGCCGGCCGCGCGGACGATGTTGGCCAGGTTGGCCTCCTCGACGTTGCGCTGGCTGAACTCGCCGATGGCGGCGTTGAGGATCCGCTCCTGCTTGTCCGCAGGCAGCCGGAAAAAGGTAGGTGTCGGCACGAGGCCCCTCCGACCGTGACGATGTTTCCCCCGTATCGTCTCGCGCAATGACAGCCGTGTCAATGCCGTCCGCGACCGGAAACACGCGCTTGACAAGGCGAAAGATAATCGTCACGCGGGGAAAAGGGACAAGGTGTCAGGCCAAACCCCTGTCATCCCGGCGAAAGCCGGGATCTTTGCCGGTGTTGACTTCACCGGCTGCAAGATCCCGGCTTTCGCCGGGATGACAAACCGCGATGGCCAGGTGGCGGAGAGATCCTTCGCTGCGCTCAGGATGACAAGATCAGCCGGCGTACTCGAACCAGACGGTGGCCAGGGGCGGGACCATGATCTCGGCCGAGTAGTTGTAGCCGTTGGCCGGGATGGGCTCGGCCGCGCGCTCGCCGTTGATGTAGTCGCCGTTGCCGTCGAACTCCGCCTTGTTCGTGTTGAGGATCTCAGTCCACTGGCCTGCTTCGGGCAGGCCAATGCGGTAGCGCTCGTGCGGCGTGGCGGAGTAGTTGGTGACCACGGCCACCCAGTGGCCCTCGCCGTCCGTCCGCAGCCACGCGAAGATGTTGGCGGCGGCGTCGTCGGCGTTGATCCAGCGGAAGCCGGCCGGGTCCTGGTCCAGCTTCCACAAGGCGGGCCGTGACTTGTACAGCTCGCCCATGACGTGGAACTGGTACTGCAGCCCGTGGTGGCCCCAGAGGTCCGAGACCCACCACTCCAGCGAGTTCTGTTCGTTGAACTCGGAGCGCTGGCCGAACTCGCAGCCCATGAAGACGAGCTGCTTGCCGGGGAAGGACCACTGGAAGGCGTAGAAGGCGCGCAGCGTGGCGAACTTGCGCCAGTCGTCCTGCGGGATCTTGTTGATCATCGAGCCCTTGCCGTGGACGACCTCGTCGTGCGAGATGGGCAGGATGAAGTTCTCCGAGTACTGGTAGACCATCGCGAACGTGACCATGTTGTGGTGCCACTGGCGGTAGATCGGGTCCAGCTCCAGGTAGCGCAGGTTGTCGTTCATCCAACCCATGTTCCACTTGAAGCCGAAGCCCAGGCCGCCCTCGTCGACGCGCTTCGTGACGCCGCCGAAGCTCGTCGACTCCTCCGCGATCATCATGACGCCGGGGCAGCGCTGGTAGAGGTGGCTGGTGACGTAGCGGAGGAAGTCGATGGCTTCCAGGTTCTCGTTGCCGCCGTAGATGTTCGGCACCCACTCGCCGGCCTTGCGCGAGTAGTCGCGGTAGAGCATGGAGGCGACGGCGTCGACGCGCAGGCCGTCGATGTGGAACTCCTGGCACCAGTAGAGGGCGTTGGAGACCAGGAAGCTCTTGACCTCGTTGCGGCCGTAGTTGAAGATGTACGTCCCCCAGTCCGGGTGGAAGCCCTGGCGCGGGTCGTCGTGCTCGTACAGCGCCGTGCCGTCGAAGCGGTGGAGGGACCACTCGTCGGTGGCGAAGTGGCCCGGCACCCAGTCCATGATGACGCCGATGCCGGCCTGGTGCATCCGGTCGATCAGGTAGCGGAGGTCGTCGGGCGTGCCGTAGCGGGAGGTGGGGGAGAAGAAGCCGGTCACCTGGTAGCCCCAGCTCGGCGCGAACGGGTGCTCGGCCAGCGGCATGAACTCGACGTGCGTGTAGCCCTGCCAGTTGACGTACTCGATGAGCTCGTCCGCGACCTCGCGGTAGCTCTTGCCGTGGCGCCAGCCGCCCAGGTGGACCTCGTAGATGGAGAGGGGGGCGGCGTGGGGCTGCCAGGTGGCCCGGTCCGTCATCCACTGGTCGTCGCCCCAGGTGTAGTGCGAGTCCCAGACGATCGAGCCGGACTTGCCGTCCGTCTCGGCGAACTGGGCCATCGGGTCGGCCTTCTCGCGCCACACCCCGTCGGCGCCCAAGACCTTGAACTTGTACATCGTGCCCGTGCCGCGCTGTTCGATGAAGCGCGACCAGACCCCCGTGCCGGGCAGTTTGACCATGTCGTCGCCCGCCCAGTAGTTGAAGTCGCCGGCCACGAGGACGCGCTGGGCGTTCGGGGCCCAGACGGAGAAGCGGACGCCGGGGATGCGCTCGCCCGTGTCGTGGTCGTAGACGGTCGTGACGTGGGCGCCGAGGCGCTTCCACACCTCTGTGTCGCCGCCGGACTGGAAACCTTCCATGTCGAAGCCGCTGAGTTCTCCGGCAAGGTCGTAGTTGGCCATCGGTGGGTTCCTCCCTGATGAGCCCCGGCGGCTACTCCGCCGAGATGGAAACAATGTGAGCAGGCTGTTCGGGGGTCAGCACGACGAACGGCTGGGGTCCCCACGTCCACGTCGCCCCGGTCAGGTTGTCGTGGGCGCCGATCCTTTCCTGGCCGGCCAGGTCGAGGGCGGCCAGGTCCAGATCGATCCGAGCTTGTTGGGTCTCATTGGGGTCCAGACTACAGACAATGAGAACCCGGTCGTTGCCCGCCCTCTTGCTGAAAGCGATGACCTTGTCGTTGCCCGTCTGGTGGAACGCGATGTGGCGGAGCTGCTGCAGCGCCGGGTGGGCCCGGCGGATGAGGTTGAGGGTCGTGAAGAGGAGGTTGAGGTTCGGCTCGGCGTCGAAGTCACGCGGGCGGTACTCGTATTTCTCCGAGTTCAGGTACTCCTCGCCGCCGGGTTTGAGGGGCTGGTGCTCGAACAGCTCGAAGCCGGAGTAGACGCCCCAACTCGGGCTCAGCGTGGCCGCCAAGATCGCCCGGATGGCGAACGCGGCGGGCTGGCCGCCCTGGACGAAGGCGGGGTTGATGTCGGGGGTGTTGACGAAGAAGTTGGGCCGGTAGAACGGGGCCATGTCATGGGACAACTCTTGTAGGTACTCCTCGATCTCCCACTTCTCGTTGCGCCAGGCGTAGTACGTGTAGGACTGGTGGAAGCCGACCTTGCCGAGGGCGTGCATCATCTCGGGCTTCGTGAAGGCTTCGGCCAGGAAGAGGATCTCGGGATGCTGCCGATGGACCTCGCCCAAGAGCCAGGCCCAGAACTTGACCGGCTTCGTGTGCGGGTTGTCGACGCGGAAGATCGTGACGCCCTTGGCGATCCAGAACTCCAGGAGCCGGTAGACCTCGCGGTACAGGCCCTCGGGGTCGTTGTCGAAGTTGAGCGGGTAGATGTCCTGGTACTTCTTGGGCGGGTTCTCGGCGTAGGCGATCGTGCCGTCGAGGCGAGTCGTGAACCACTCCGGATGCTCGGTCACCCACGGGTGGTCGGGCGAGCACTGGAGCGCGAAGTCGAGGGCGACCTCCAGGCCCAGCGACTTGGCCTTGGCGACGAAGCGGTCGAAGGCGGCGAAGTCGCCCAGGTCCGGGTGGATGGCGTCGTGGCCGCCGGCGGGCGAGCCGATGGCCCAGGGCGAGCCGGGGTCGTTCGGCCCGGCCGTGAGGCTGTTGTCCTTGCCCTTGCGGAACTGGAAGCCGATCGGGTGGATCGGCGGCAGGTAGGCGACGTCGAAGCCCATCGCGGCGATGGCCGCCAGGCGTTCGTGGGAGCTGTCGAAGGTTCCCGAGGTCCAGCTCCCGTCGGGGTGGCGGCGCGCGCCTTGGGAGCGGGGGAAGAACTCGTACCAGGCGGAGAACAGGGCGCGCGGCCGGTCGACGGTCAGTGGGAAGTCGGCGGTGGGGGAGACGAAGTCACGCGGGCGCCAGGCCTTGAGGTCGGCGACCAGTGCGGGGTCCTGCAGGAGGTCGAGGACGACCTCGGGCGTGGGCGTGATCGTGAAGAGCTGCGACCAGCCGGCGATGCGGTCCGCCGCTTGGCGCTGGCCCGCGGCCAGGGCCTCGCTGCGCGCCCGCTCCAGGACCGCGTGACCCTCGGCGTAGACGAGGGGGAGGTCCATCTGGGCGGGGAGCTTGACCTCGGCCGTGTGGACCCACGTCGCCCACGGGTCGGACCACGCCTCCACCCGGAACGTCCAGTCGCCCGGCCGGTCCGGCGTCACCTCGGCCTCCCAGATGTCCAGGCCCTCGGGCCAAATCTGGGCCATGTCGTGGCGGGATTCCAGCCCGTCGGGGTCGGTCAGGATGACGGACGCGTTGACCTTGTCGTGGCCCTCGCGGAACACGCGCGCCCGGACGGGGATGGCCTCGCCCACGACCGCCTTGGCCGGGTACGCACCACCCTCGATGACGGGCTCCACCTTGACCACGGGAATCCGGCCGATACCCCGGACCACGCGCTGCTCCAGCGGGGGTGGGAACTCGGCCGTGGCGGGGACGGGCGTGGGTGTCACGGCGGGCGTCACGACGGGTGCGGCGGGCTCAGGGGCCGGTGATTCGGGCACGGACTCGGACACGGGTTCGGGTGCGGGGGCGACGGCGGGCTCGGGCTCGGGCACTGCCGGTGCGGCGGCCGGCTCGGGTTCCTTGGCCGTTGGCGTCACGCCGAGGGCGGCGGCCAGGCGGGCGGCGGCAGCGGTGGGCTCGAAGGCATCAGGAGGAGTGGTCACGGTGGTCTCGTCTCGGTCGAAGGACAACAGGGCGGATGGAACAGTAAAGAACGGGAACGGCGGACGCGGCAGCTTGGGCGTGACAGCGTCAGGCCGGCCGCTGCCCGGCAGGTCGGCCACAGGCGGAGCGCCGTCGGGCGGGGCGGCCACGGTGTCAGGGACCATGGCCATGGGGTCGGGCACCGTGGCTACGGAGCGAGTTCTACGAGCGACAGCCACGGGGCCTGACACCGTGGCCGCCGGATCACCAGACGAGTCCGTGCTGTCAGGGTTCCCCACACCGTTGTCATCCCGGCGCAAGCCGGGATCCTTCGGCCCGGCAGACTCGCCGTCGAGCGATGGCCCAGCCTCACCCTGCGCCGGACGCTGCTTCAGCCGCCGCGGCGCGGCCTTGGGCTCGAACAAGATGGCGGGCGTGACCGCAGGCTCCGGCTCAACCGGCGTCTCCGGCGACTCCGGCGAAAACAACGGAGTGAAGTCCTCCATCGGCTCCGGCTCCGCCGGCACAGCGCCCCCTCTGTCATCCTGAGCGCCCCCTCTGTCATCCTGAGCGGAGCGAAGGATCTCTCCCGTCACAGGCGCAGCAGCGTCCCCCACGTCGGCCACGGTGTCAGGCCCGGTGGCTGTCGCTCGCAGAGCTCGCTCAGTAGCCACCGTGCCCGACCCCATGGCCTCAGCCGACCCCATGGCCTCAGGCGGCTCGGCCTGCGCCACCTGGGCGTCGGGGAAGACCGGGGTCCAGTCGGTCCACTTGACCGGGGGGTGCGCGGGGCCGCCGGAGAACACCGGCTTGACGTCTGTGGCGCTGGGCACGGTGATGACGGGCAGCGGGGTCCCGGCCGCGTCGGCGGGCTCCGGCTCCGGCGTGACCGCCGGTTCGGGCGGGGTCGGCGTGGCCGGCGACGCGGGCTGGGCCGCCGCCTCGACGGCAGCCGCGACCACGGCCGCGCCGGGCGCGTCGGCCAGCACGGCCGCGGCCGTGGACGGCAATGCCCCCGCCCCCTCCGTGGCCAGCCGGTCGCGCGTCGCGGCCACGACATCGGCGAACGTGGGCACGGCGTACGCGGGCTCGGGGACGGGTTCGGGCTCAGGCTCGGGTGTGGCTGCCGTCACCGGCTCGGGTACGGCCGGCGGCTCGACCTCCGCCGGGGGCTCCTCGGGCAGTTCGGGTTGCTCGGGAACGAGGATGGACGACGGCTCGGCGTGGGGGGCGGCGGGGCTGAACAACTCGGCGCTGACGTGGGCGCCGAGCGCGCGGCGGCGGCTCTCGGTCAGAGGGATCGTGGGCTCGACGTTCAGGTCGTCCACGCCGGGCCACGACTGGCTGGGGTAATACTGCGGCGCGGCGATCGGCCCGGTCACGCCGCCGCCCGGGCGCGTCGGCACGCGCCGCGGCTCGAACCGCGCCCAGTCCGACGGGTTCAGCACGATCACGCCCGGCGCCTTGTCCTCGGCCGGTTCGGCCACCGGCTGCCGGATCGGGTACACGGGCGGAACGGGCGGCGCGATGACCTCTGGCACGGCGGCCACGGTGTCAGGCCCCGTGGAGATCGTTCGCAGAGCTGGCTCCGTAGCCACGGCGCCCGACCCCATGGCCTCGGCCGCCCCGGTGGCCTCAGCCCTGTCATCCTGAGCGCCCCCTCTGTCATCCTGAGCGCCCCCTCTGTCATCCTGAGCGGAGCGAAGGATCTCGCCCGTCACGGAGGCAACGGGCTGCGCCAGTTCGTTGTCATCCCGGCGGACGCCGGGATCTTGCGGGGCTTCTGACTCGGCGTCGGGGGAAGATCCCGGCTTTCGCCGGGATGACAAGGGTGGGGGGGATGACAAGGGTGAGAGGGATGACAAGGGTGAGGGCGACGACGGTGAGGACGACAACGGCGGGGATGACAACGGCGGGGACGACAAGGGCGGGGATGACGGCGCTGGGGTGTCGGCCTCGGTGCGGGCCAGGGCGGTTTGGATGGCTTCTTCGGCGGCGAATGTGTTCAGGATCTGGGCCAGGATCGCCTCGGCGTGGGGGATGCGGATGCCGCTGGTGCCTTCCAGCCAGTCGGTTGACACGGCGGGCGGGCCGGGCGGCGGCGGTTCGGGCGTCTCAAACATCGCGTGGGTGACCGCGGGCCCCTCGGGGACCGTGTCGCCCGCGGCCGCGGGAGGGGTGGGCGGGCTGACGGGGAGGCCGCGGGCGGCGGCGCGGGCTTC
>JAISTC010000060.1 GCA_031272805.1 Propionibacteriaceae bacterium | reverse complement strand
GTCGACGTCGTGGCCGAGGAGCCCATCCGGCCGGACAACCCCCTGCTGACCGCGCGCAACTGCTTCATCACGCCGCACATCGCGTGGGCGCCGTTCGAGGCCAGGGCGAGGTTGATGGACATCGCCGTGGCCAACCTGGCCGGCTTCTTGGCGGGGAAGCCCGTGAACGTGGTCTGAGGCCGGGGTTGGGTGGGGTCGGCCGCGGTATCAGGTTCCCCCGCCTGGGCTCGTGCCTCGCCAGGGCGGGGGAACCTGACACCTCGGCCTGGGCTGACGCCTCCTCCTGGGGGCCGGACCGCGTCGGCTGGGGTCTGCGTGGCAGAATGGTCGGCAGTCTCACTCCACTGGCAGCGCCGCCGGGGCCCCTCGGGACTGCTCCGCCCCTGGTGGCCACGTCGTCGTCGCCCCGCCTGGAAGGTGCCTGTGTGTCGTCCGTGCTCTACGCCCTCGGCCATTGGATCACGCGCGCCAAGGGCCGCGTCGTGCTGGCGTGGCTGGTTGGCCTGGCCCTCGTCGGCAGCCTGGCGCTGACGCTGACCAAGGGCCTGGACGACACGATCACGATCCCCGGCCTCGAATCCTCCGACGCGCTGACGACCCTGGCCCTGACCTTCCCCCAGGCCGCCGGCACGGGCGCCCAGTACCTCATCCTCGCCCCCGAGGGCCACACGGTCGACGAGCCCGCCTACGCCACGGCCATCCAGGCCGCCGCCGACCGGTTGGAGCAGGTCGAGCAGGTCACGCTCGTGACCGCCCCCTTCGTTCCGTCCGCCGAGGCGGCGCTCAACCCGCTCCAACCGGCGGACGAGTCCGGGGCCGACGCCGCGACCGAGGTCGAGGGGACGGTCAGCGCCGACCGGCGGGCGGCGCTCGTGACGGCGCAGGTCGACGCCACCAAGGCGCTCGTCAGCCAGGCCACCTGGGACGGGCTCGACGCGGTCACGGAGCAGCTTCAGGCCGACCTGCCGGAGGGCGCCGAGGTCACGCTGGGCGGCGGCCTGTTCTCGTACACGCTGCCGCACATCACGCTGGTCGAGGTCTTTGGCGTCGTCGCCGCGTTCCTCGTCCTCATCATCAACTTCGGCTCGCTCCTGGCCGCCGGGATGCCGATCCTCGTGGCGCTGTCGGGCGTGGCGGCGACCGCGTCGGTCATCTTCCTGGCGACCCTGACCGGGCCGATCATGTCGTCCACGCCGATCCTCGCCCTCATGCTCGGGACCGCCGTCGGCATCGACTACTCGCTGTTCATCATCTCCCGCCACCGCCAGCAACTCCGGGCCGGCCTGGCGCCGGACGAGTCCATCGGCCAGGCGCTGGCCACGTCCGGCTCGGCCGTCATCTTCGCCGGGCTGACGGTCATCGTGGCGCTGCTGGGGCTGGCCGTGGCGCGCATTCCGTTCCTGACCCGAATGGGCGTGTGCGCGGCGGTGGGCGTCGGGCTGTCGGTCCTGGCGGCGTTGACCTTGTTGCCCGCCGTGCTGGCGTACGCGGGGGAGCGGTTGCGGCCGGGCCGGCGGGGGGCTCGTGGCGGGCAGGCGGGGGGCGCTGCTGGTGACCAGCAGGCAGGGACCGCTTCTGACTGGCAGGCGGGGGAAGATCCCGGCTTTCGCCGGGATGACAAGGGATGCCGGGATGACAAGGAATATAGGGATGACAAGGAAGCTAGCCGCCGCGGGGAGCGGTTCTTTGCCGGGTGGGTCGCGCTGGCGACGCGGCGGCCCGTGGTCACGATCATCGCCGTCATCCTCGTTCTCGGCGCCGCCGCGCTGCCGGCCACCGGGCTCCGGCTGGCCCTGCCCGACGCGGGCTGGCGGCCCCAGGGCGACCACGCCCGCGTCACGTACGACCGCATCTCCCAATACTTCGGCGAGGGCTACAACGCCACGCTCGGCGTGACGGCCTCCATCGTGACGTCGACCGACCCCGTCGGCCTGATGACGGCCCTCGGCGACGAGATCCGGGAACTGCCCGACGTCGCCGCCGTGCCGCGCTCGACGCCCAACGTGACGGGCGACACGGGCATCGTCCAGGTCATCCCGGTCGAAGGCCCGACCGCCCAGTCGACCCAGGACCTCGTCCGCACCCTCCGCTCCCTCCACGACCACTTCGCCGCCGAGTACGGCATCGACATCAAGGTGACGGGCCTGACGGCCGTCATGATCGACGTGTCGGCCCAGCTCTCGGCCGCCCTCGTCCCCTTCGCCCTCCTCGTCGTCGGCCTGTCGTTCGTCCTCCTGACGCTCGTGTTCCGCTCCCTCTGGGTCCCCCTCAAGGCCACCCTCGGCTACCTGCTCTCGGTCGGCGCGGCGTTCGGCGCCGTCGTCCTGGCGTTCCAGCACGGCGTCGGCGCCGACCTCCTCAACGTCGCCCTCGTCGGCCCCGTCATCGCGTTCTTCCCCATCGTCGTCATGGGCGTCCTGTTCGGCCTGGCGATGGACTACGAGCTGTTCCTGGTCTCCCGGATGCGCGAGGAATACGTCCAGGGGACGCCCGCCCGCGCCGCCGTCACGGCCGGCTTCATGGGCTCCGCCCGCGTCGTCACGGCCGCCGCCGTCATCATGTTCCTCGTCTTCACGGCGTTCGTGCCGGAATCCGACCAGATCATCAAGCCGATGGCCCTGGGGCTGGCCGTCGGCGTCTTCTGCGACGCCTTCCTGGTCCGCATGACGCTCGTCCCGGCCGTCCTGACGCTGCTGGGCGACCGGGCGTGGCGGCTGCCGCGCTGGCTGGACGAGCGGCTGCCGCGGGTCGACGTCGAGGGCGCCGGGCTGGCCCGCGAGATCGCGCTGCGCGACTGGCCCGAGCCCGCCACGCTGGCTGCGCTGGCCGCCCGCCAGGTCCCGGTCCCGACGGCCACGAAGGGCGAGGCGCTGGAGTGGACGACGCGGGTCGAGCCGGGCCAGGTCCACGCGGTCGTGGCGGCCGACGCCACGGTCACGACCGCCGCGCTGCTCCTGGCCACGGGCCGGCTGCGGCCGGAGGGCGGCTGGCTCAAGGCCCTCGGCACGGTCCTGCCGGGCCGGGCCGGGCGCGTCCGGGCCCGCTCTTGCTATCTCGACGTGGCGGCCGCCCCCGACCCGGTCCGCGCCCTCGAGCGGGCCCTCGGCGAGGACCCGGACCTCCTGGCGCTCGACGGCCTCGACCGCCTCGGCGCCGCCGAGGCGTACGCGGCGGTCCACCGGCTCCTGGGCGAGCGCGACCCGGACCTGACCGTCCTCGTGGCGACGCGCGACGCCGCCTCGCTGGCCCCGCTCGTGACCCCCGATTCCTATTCGCTCATCCCCCCGACCGCCGCCATCCGCGAGGAGGTACTGGTATGACCAACCCATTCCGCCACGTCACGCGGGCCGCCGGCCCGGCGCGCCACTCCCGGCTCGTCGTCGGCCTGGCCATGCTCGTCGGGCCGCTGGCGCTCCTGTCGCTCCTGACGTGGGCGTTCTGGCACCCGACCACGCGCCTCAACCAGCTCGACGCCGCCATCGTCAACCTCGACCAGGCCGTCGTCGTCAACGGCCAGTACCTCCCCCTCGGCCGCCAGCTCGCCGCCGAACTCGTCGACGCCGCCGGGACCGGCAACCCGACCTACCACTGGGTCCTGACGACCGCCGCCGACGCCGAGGCCGGGCTCGAGTCCGGCGCCTACGTCGTCCGCGTCACGATCCCCGCCGAGTTCTCCGCCGCCGCCACGAGTTTCGCGGGCGACCCGGCCGCCGCCCACAAGGCCGTCATCGCGGTGACGACGTCCGTCCAGGCCGCCACGTTCGACGACATCCTCTCCCAGACGATCGTCCAGGCCGCCGTCCGGAGCCTGTCGCAGCAGGTCACGGGGTCCTACCTCGACAACATCTACGTCGGCTTCAACGAACTCCACGCGGGGCTCTCGGACGCGGCCAGCGGAGCCGGCGAACTGGCCGACGGCACCAAGGCGGCCGTCTCCGGGACGGCCGAGCTGGCCGTCGGCGCCGACCAGCTCGCCCTGGGCGTCGGCCAGATGTCGGCCGGGCTGGGCGAGTTGAGCGTCGGCGCGGACACGCTGGAGTCCGGCTCGGCCGAGGTCGACGCCGGGGCCGCCGCACTGGCGGCCCGGACGGCCGAGGCGGCGGCCGGGGCGGCCACGCTGTCCGCCGGGGCGACGGCGGCGGCGTCGGGCGCGGCCCAGCTCTCCCAGGGCGCAGCCGAGCTGGCGACCGGCGCCGGGCAGGCGGCGGCCGGCGCCTCGGAGCTGGCCGCCAAGACCGGCCAGGCGGCGGCCGGGGCCGCAGAGCTGGCGGCGGGCGCGGGCCAGGTAGCGTCGGGGGCGGCCCAGTTCGCCGCCGCGGCCCCGTCGCTGCGCGCCGGGATCGTGTCGCTCGACGACGGCCTGCAGCAGATGGCGACCGCCGCGCCGACCCTCCGGTCGATCGGCCAGCCCATCGGCCAGGCCGCCAACGTCGTCTCCCAGTGGGCCAACGGCCTCGTCGGCTCGGGCGCGGCCCAGGCCCAGTTCCTGGCCGACCTGACCAGTTCCTGCGGCGCGCAGACGGGCGACCAGGCGTTCTGCGACCAGGTCGCGGCCTACCTCTCGACCGCGCTGGGCGACCCGACCGTGGCGGGGGCCCTCAACACCTTCCTGGGCCAGATCGCCGACCTGGCCGACCAGGTCGGCGGCCAGGCCGGCCAGTTAACCGCGCTGGCCGACGGCTTGGAGCAGGCGGCCGACGGCTCCGCCCAGCTCCGCGCGGCCACGGCCGACCTCGTTGCCCAGACCGCCGAGCTGAGCCGGGGGGCGGGCCAGGTGGCGTCCGGGGCGTCCCAACTGGCGTCCGGCACCGCGCAGTTGGCGACCGGCGCCAACCAACTGGCGGCCGGCGTGGCGCAGGTCTCGACCGGGGCCACGACGCTGGCCGGCAAGTCCGTCGAACTGGCGGCCGGCGTGGCGGGCGTGGCCGACGGGGCCGGGCAACTGGCCGACGGGACCGCCCAGTTGGCGTCCGGCGCCCAGCGCGTCGCCGACGGGGCCCACCGCGTCGCCGTCGGCACCGGGCAACTGGCCGCCAACCTGCGCTACGCCGCCGGGCGGGCCGGGGAGGTCGTGGCCGGGGCGGCCGAGCTGGCCGAGGGCAGCCAGACGCTGGCCGACAAGACCAAGGAGCTGGACGAGGGCGCCGGGGAGCTGGCCGCCGGGCTGGACGACGCGCGCGACCAGGTGCCGACCTACACGGCGGCCGAGGAACTCAGCCTGAAGGAGGCGGTCAGCCAGCCGATCACGGCGCACCAGGACACCTTCGAGGGGGCGTCGTCGCTGGCGCTGTTCGCCACGCTGGCCCTGTGGGTCGGCGCGGTGGCGATCTTCATGCTCGTGCCCGCCCTGCCGCGGGATGCGTTCGGGACGCGGCGGTCGGCGCTGCGGAGCGTCCTGCGGTCGAATGTGCGGGCGGCCGGGCTGGCCGTGGCGCAAGGCGTGTTGGTCGGCGTGGCGGTCGCCGTGGCCGCGCGGACCGGGCTCGGCGAGGGTGCCGCGCTGACGGCCGGCGCGGTCGGCATCGGGCTGGCGTTCGCGGCCGTCGTCCAGGGGCTGACGGCCGTCTGCGGCGGGTCGGTCAGCCGACTGGCCGCGGTCCTGGTCGCCACGGTGGCGCTGTGCCCGGGCGTCCTGGCCGCCGTGCCGGGGCCGCTGGCCGCCGTGGCCGCGCGCCTGCCGACGCGGCCGGCGCAGCAACTCGTCCACATCGCCCTGGGCGGCCCAGGCAGCGCGGCGACGCCGGCGTTGACGCTGGCCGCCTGGCTGGTCGCGGGCGTGGCCGTGACCACGGCCGTCGTCGCCCACCAACGGGCATTGACGTCACGCCGTTTCTGGGCCAGCCCCCGCCCTACGCCAACCCCGACCTGACCTTGGCCAGGTCGTCGTTGAGGGTGCCGCCGACCTGTTGCAGCGTGTCCAGCACGCGGCGGATCGCCGGGGTCTCGTCGGCGCCGGGGCGGTAGTCCGCGAAGAAGCGGCGGCCGGGCAGGTCGGGGACCAGGCGGACCGTGACATCGTGGCCGCGGAACGCGCTCAGCGTCGTCGTCGGCGTCGTGCCGACCGTCAGGCCGGACGTGTCGGCCGCGACCAGGGCGCGGATGACGTGGCCGTTGTGGGTCTGGTGGGCGATCTTGGGGCTGAAGCCGGCGGTACTGCAGCTCCGCTCGAGGTGGTCGCGGCAGAGGTCGCAGCCGGCGATCCAGTGGGAGTCGCGCAGGTCCGCCAGCGTGATATCGGTCCGGCTGGCCGCCGGGTGGTCGCTGGACAGGATGAGGGCGACGTCGTCGCCGCCCAGTTCGACGCGTGTGAAGTCGCCGGACGCCGGGTGCAGGACCTGGGGGGCGCCCGACGCCGTCGGCGGCCGGGAGGCGTCGACGTAGTCGTAGACCAGCGCCAGGTCGATCTCGCCCGAGCGCAGCAGCGCCGCCGAGTCGGTCGGGTTGGCCTCCGTCACGAGGACCTCGATCTGCGGCCCCGCCTGATGCTGCAGGCGGCGCAGGACGGCGGGCACGTAACCCATCAGCGACGAGGGGAAACAGCCCAGCCGGACCGTCCCGTGGTCGCGCCGGGCGAGCGCCGCGATCTCCTCTTGCGCCAGGTCGAGCTGCTGGACGATGACGTCCGCGCGCCGGACGAGGAGCAGCCCCGCCTCGGTCAACTGCACCCCGGAGCGGTGGCGGCGCACCAGCGGGGTACCGATGGAACGTTCCAACGCGGCCAGGTGCTGGCTGACGGCCGGCGGGGTCCAGCCGAGGGACCGGGCCGCGGCCGAGATCGAGCCACACTGCGCGACGACGCGGAGAATAAGGACTCGTTTGGGGTCGAGTGAGGATCCGATGGGCATGGCACTCCTATTCAGACTGGTGTGAGGCGGGTCGGACGCCACCCTGGCGGCCGGTTCGCCCGGCAGGCGCGGCTTGGAGGAAACCGCCGGGGAGAATGCCAAGCGCTGGAGAGTTTAGCCGGGGTTTCAGGTCCGCAAAAGAGCCCGCTGATCGTTTCAGTTGTCGACAATCGACAATGTGAGGAATCTCACACGGGTTGTTGTGTGGGGTCGGCCGCGGTGTCAGACACCGCCGCCCGGTCCTGCGACTCCGGCGCTGGCGCGCCTCCGCGCAGGATGACGTGTTCCTCGCCAGGGCCGCGGTATCTGACACCTCGGCCTAGCGTGACACCTGGGCCTAGCGTGACACCTCGGCCTTTACGCCTGGGTGCGGAGGAGCAGGTCGTTCCGCACTTGGCGGCGCAGGACCTTGCCCAGCATGGACTTGGGCAGGGCCTCCACGACGACGATGTGGCGCGGCACCTTGTAGCGGGTGAGCCGGTCGCGGCAGAAGTCGCGGACCTGGCTTTCGTCCAGCGTGACGCCCGGCTTGGCGACGACGGCGGCCGTGACCGCCTCGCCCGAATGCTCGTCCGGCAGCCCGACGACGGCGACGTCGGCGATCTCCGGGTGGAGCCGGAGGACCGACTCGACCTCGGACGGCGCCACGTTGAAGCCGCCCGTGATGATGAGTTCCTTGATGCGGTCCACGATCGTGGCGAACCCGTCCTCGTCCTGGGTCACGACGTCGCCGGTCCGGAGCCAACCGCCCGGCAGCAGAGTGGCCGTGGTCTCCTCCGGGTTGTTCCAGTAGCCCTTGAAGACCTGGGGGCCGCGGATCAGCAGCTCGCCGCGCTCGCCCCGAGCGACCTCCTTGGCCGGATCATCCGGGTCGACGACGCGCATCTCGGTCGACGGGAAGGGGATGCCGATCGTGCCGGTGCGGCGGGTCTTGTAGAAGGGGTTGCCGAGCGCGACGGGCGACGACTCGGTCATGCCGTAGCCCTCGACCAGCATTCCGCCGGCGACCGACTCCCACAGCTCGACCGTGGCGTCGGGCAGCGTCATGGCGCCGGAGATGCAGTACTTGGCCGACTTGAGGGAGATGTGGCGCTCCTTGGCGGCCTTGGCGACGGTCTCGAAGATCGGCGGGACGGCGTGGAAGACCGTCGGCGGGTGCTTCTTGGCGGCGGCCATGACGAGGTCGACGTCGAAGCTCGGGAACAGCACGATCCGGGCCTGCTGGAGGATGCCGTAGGTCAGGAAGAGGGTCATGCCGAACGCGTGGAACATCGGCAGGACGGCGTAGAACGTCTCCTTCTTGTACTGGGCGCCGTGCATCCACGCCATGCCCTGGCGGGCGTTGGAGAAGAGGTTGTAGTGGGTCAGCATGGCGCCCTTGGGGCGGCCCGTCGTGCCCGACGTGTACTGGATGACGGCGACGTCGTGGACGGCGGGCTTGGCGTAGTCGGGGTCGATGGGGGAGTGGGCCAGGAGGTCGGTCCAGGGCGTCGTCCCGTGGACTCTGGTGGTCAGCTTGTGGCGCGTGGCGCGGAGCGACGGCACGGGCAGGTGGAGGGCCAGGCGCTTGACCGTCGGGAACTCCGCGAGGAGGTTGACGGACACGATGTGGTCGAGCTCGATGTCGTCCGGCTGGTTGCGGAGGTTCTCGACGGCCTTGTCCCAGGCGATGGCGACGCGGGCCGTGTGGTCCTCGAACATGTGGCGGAGCTCGCGCGGAGTGTAGAGGGGGTTGTGCTCGACGACGATGCCGCCGACGCGGAGCACGGCGTAGAACGCCACGACGTGCTGGGGGCAGTTGGGCAGGATGATCGCCACGCGGTCGCCGGGTTTGACGCCCAGGTCGAGGAGGCCCTGGGCCGCCCGGTTGATCTGGTCGCCCAGCTCGGCGTACGTCGTGGTCTTGCCGAAGAACTCGAGGGCGACGTGACGGCCGGCCTCGTGGACGGACCGCTCGACGAGGGCGACGAGGGACTCGGTCGGAAGCTCGATCTGTTCGGGCACTCCGGGCTGGTAGAACTGGGCGAAGGACATGGGATCCCTTTCACATCGGCGTGATTCGGGGAGAGCTTACTTGACGGAACCGTAGGTTGCACCTCGACGCGGCCGGACACCGGTCTTCACACGACGATCACAAACTTCACGGGA
Organism: Propionibacteriaceae bacterium; assembly: GCA_031272805.1. GTDB lineage: Bacteria > Actinomycetota > Actinomycetes > Propionibacteriales > Propionibacteriaceae > WQYJ01. The sequence continues at coordinate 10,263 of JAISTC010000060.1, read as the reverse complement.
AGTTGCTGGGATCTTCACGCATCCCCCACCGCCTCCACATTTCCCTGGATTAGCGTCTAGCCCACCAAGTGAAGCAAGTCACTTGGGCAGGACTAGCCAAGGGAAGGCGGCGGATGTGAGCATCGGGCGCGACCGCCACGGGAGGAAGGGGGCCATTGCAGTACGACAGGGGGCTGACCGCCGGGAGAGCGAGGCCCCGCCAGGAAAGACATATTCACGTGAGGAGGAAATGAGTATTCCGTCCGGTCCAGGCTACGACCGTCCGGAAGGCATCGCCAATTAACTCTGCGATGCGCGCAGAGAAGGGCCGGGGGTGGTTCCCCCGGCCCTTCCGCGTCTGGGGCCGCTAGTCGTCGTCGTCCGGGGAGCGGTGGTGGTCCGGGTCCAGGCGGTCGACGGCGATGCCCGTGACCTGGGCGAGCTGCTCGACGATCGTCGTGAACACGAGCTCGCGGACCTGGGAGCGCGACGAGCAGCGGAACTCGATCGGGCGGCGGTACAGGACGACCTGCGCCAGCCGGTCCAGCGTCGCCTCGCGGGCCACGGCCAACGGCACACGGCGCAGCCAGGCCTCCGACACGTCCGGCACCTCCTCCACGCCGATGTCGACGTGGGCCAGCGCCTCCGGGCAGTGGTGGGCGACGTCGTCGATCGTCTCCGTGACGCACTCGACGAAGAACTCGCTGGCGAGCGTCGGTCGCCGCGCGCGCAGCCGCGGCCCGGCCAGCGAGCGCGGCGGCGCCAGCATGCCGCGCAGGCCACGCTCGTGACGATCCCGGTTGGACATGCCGCCACTCTAGTCCGAGGCTGAGGCGTCGGGCCCACAGGCCGAGGCATCGGACGCCGCCGCCCGGGCTCGTGCCTCGCCAAGGCCGCGGCATCCGACACCTCGGCCTTGCCCCGACACCTCGGCCCTTGCCCGGCGCGTCACGCTCGGAGTCGGGCCGGCGGTAGGTACGCTCCGAGCGTGACCACTCGTTTGTGCCGCCACCAAGGTTGTTCGGCCCGCGCCAAGGCGACGCTCACGTTCGCGTACGCGCAGCGCACGGCGGTACTGGGTCCGCTGGCCCCGGCCAAGTCGCCCGAGGGCATCGACCTGTGCGGCGACCACTGCGAGCACCTGTCCGTGCCGCGCGGCTGGGACGTGGTCCGCCTGCCCCTCCACGAGCCCGGGACCGTCGCCGCCGACCCCCAGGACCTGCGCGCGCTGGCGGACGCCGTGCGCGCGGCCGCGGGGATCGTGACCCAGCCCATCCGGCGGCCCCCGCCGCCGCCCGCCAACGTCGTGACCCTGGCGGAACGCCGGCACCTGCGCATGGTGGCCGACCCGGACGGCGAGGCGGCACACCGTCGCGTAGGCTGACCCCCGTGCTGTCACCAGCGATCTTCAAAGCCAACGACATCCGCGGCGTCGCCACGGGCCCCCACCCCGAGTGGGACGAGGCCGGCGCCCGCGCGCTCGGCCTGGCCTACGGCCACCTGCTCGGCCCCGGGGCCACCGTCGTGGTCTCGCGCGACATGCGGCCGACCGGCCCGGCCCTGCAAGCGGCGTTCACCGACGGGCTGACGCGCCAGGGCGTCAACGCCATCCTGGCGGGGCTGTCGTCGACCGACCAATTGTGGTTCGACTCGGGCTTCCTCGACCTGCCGGGCGCCCAGTTCACGGCCAGCCACAACCCCGCGACCTACAACGGCCTCAAGTTCTGCCGCGCCCAGGCCCAGCCGGTCAGCCCCGAGTTCCTGGTCGACCTGGCGGAGCTGGCCCAGCGCTACGACCGCGGCGAGCTCGCCCCCGACGTGACGCTGGCGCCGGGCAGCGTGACCGAGCGCGACCTGCTCGGCGACTACGCCGCGTACCTCCACCAACTCGTGCCCCTCCAAGGCCGCCGCCACTTCAAGGTCGTGGTCGACGCGGGCAACGGCATGGCCGGCCACACCGTCCCGGCCGTCCTGGGCCCGCTCGACGTCGAGGTCGTCGGCCTCTACCTCGACCTCGACGGCAACTTCCCCAACCACGAGCCGAACCCGCTCGTGCCGGCCAACCGGGTCGACGCGCAGAACGCCGTCAAGGCGACCGGCGCCGACCTGGCGCTGATCTTCGACGGCGACGCCGACCGCTGCTTCGTCATCGACGAGCGCGGCGAGACGGTCAGCCCCTCGGCCATCACGGCGCTCATCGCCGTGGCGGAGCTCCAGCGCGAGCCCGGCGCGACGATCGTCATCAACACGATCACGTCGGACGCCGTCCGCGAGATCGTCGCGGAACACGGCGGCCAGACGGTCGAATCGCGCGTCGGCCACACGTACGTCAAGGCCGAGATGGCCCGCCACCACGCCATCTTCGGCGGCGAGCACTCGGCCCACTACTACTTCCGTGACTTCTGGGGCGCCGACACGGGGTTGTTGGCGGGCCTCCACGTCCTCGCCCAGCTCGACGCCTCCGACGGGCCCCTGTCGGAGCTCGTCGCCGCCTACACTCGCTATGTCGCGTCCGGCGAGATCAACTCGACCGTCACGGACGCGCCGGCCACGATGGCACACGTCGCCGCCGCGTTCGCCGGCCGGGGCGAGGCCCGCTGGGGCGACGGCGTCAAGGTCGTCGGCCCGGGCTGGTGGTTCAACCTGCGCCCGTCGAATACGGAACCCCTGTTGCGACTCAACGTCGAGGCCACATCGGCGGACCAGATGGCCGGCCTCCGCGACGAAGTGCTCGACCTGGTCCACTCGAAGGAGACCGCATGACCGTCCAACTCGACCCCATGATCCTGGAGATCCTGGCCTGCCCCCAGTGCCATTCCAACGTCTCCATCGACTACCAGACCAACGAGGTCGTCTGCATCGGGCTCGCCTGCGGCCTGGCCTACCCCATCCGCAACGACATCCCCGTCATGCTGGTCGAAGAAGCCCGCCCGACCCGCGGCAGCGTGACCGGCCCGCTGGCCGCGCCGTCCCTGTCCGTCACGCCCGGGGTCACGCCGGCCGCGTCCGCCGTCACGTCGCCCGCGTCCCCGGCGTCGGCCGCCACCCCGGCGGGCCCCGCCAGCCCGGCGGTCCCTGACGCCACCGCGTGACCCGCCCATGCTCGAGTTCGACGACTCCCGGCTCGACGACGCCTCGCTCCTGGCCACGCGCGGCGACCGGCTCCGCCACCTGGCGCTGGCCGGCGCGCGCCTGCGGCGCGCCGCCGGCCTGGCGGACGTCGCGGCGCTGACCCGCGTGGCGGGCGACTTCCGGCCCCGCGCCCTGATCGCCCTCGGCCCGGAGGCCCGCTTCATCCGCGCCGTCCTCGAACCGACGTGCCCCGTGCCGTTCGTGGCCTGGTCCCGGCCGGGGCTCCCGGCCTGGGTGGGGCCGCTCGACCTCGTCGTCATCGTGGCGGGCGACCCCGAGGCCGGCGACGACTCCGTCCACGAGGCCCTCCGGCGCGGCGCGGTCGTGTTCAGCATCGGGCCCGAGTGGGGCGCCCTGCCGGAGTTCGCCGTCGACCGCTCGCTGGCCCAGGTCGTGACGGGCACCGAGGACGTCTTCGTCAACGCCGTCATCGCGCTGGCCGGGCTCGAATTGCTCGGCCTGGCGCCCGCGCCGCAGCTGGCGCGCGTGGCCGACGCCCTCGACGCCGTGGCCGAGGACTGCTCGCCCCACATCCCGTTGGGCCAGAACCCGGCCAAGGACACGGCCGTCTGCCTGGCCGACACGAGCCCGATCATCTGGGGCGGGACCGTCCTGGCCGCCCGCGCGTCGCGCCGCCTGGCCGAAGCCATCCGCCAGGTCAGCCACCGCGCCGCCCTGGCCGCCGACGCGACCGAGCTGCTGCCGGTCCTGGCCGGGGCGATGCCGCCCGATCCGTTCGCCGACCCGTTCCTCGACCCCGCGCCGACGCCGCCGTACTGCCTCGTGCTGTGCGACGACGCCTCCGAGGACCCGCGCGTCCAGGCGACCCGCCGCGACCTGGAGTCGCTGGCGGAGTCACGCGGTGTCCGCGTGGCATTGGTCCACTACACCGTCGGCGCCCCCGTCGAGCGCTACGCCTGCCTGCTCCACCACGGCCTGTTCGCCGCCGCGTTCCTGGACCTGGGCTTGGTGTAAGAGCCACGGGGTCGGGCACCGTGGCTACGGAGCGAGCTCTGCGAGCGACAGCCAGGGGGCCTGACACCGTGGCGGGTGGGGGAATCCTCCTCCGCTGCGCCATGGTGTCAGGCCCACTGGCTGTCGCTCGTACCTCGCTCCGTAGCCAGCGTGCCCGACCCCATGGCCTGCCCGACCCCGTGGCGGGTGCTCTACAGCTCCACCACGCCGCCGAAGGGGACTGCCACCTCTAGCGTCTTGGCCGGCTCCATCCCCGTCACGAGGGACAGCGCGGCGCGGATGACGCCCGCGTGGGTCACGATGACCGCGTCACGCCCGCGCCAGTCCGCCAGAAAGCCCTCGACCCGCCGGAACAGCGCGCCCCACGCCTCGCCGCCCGGCGGCGCGCGGTGGTAGTAGTCCCCCGCCCAGGCGTCGAACTCCGCCCGGTCCAGCTCGTCCCAGCGCCGCCCCTCCCAGGTGCCGAAGTCGAGCTCGACCAGCCGGTCGTCGGTGGTGAACGCGGGAGCGAGCGCCGCCGCCAACGCCACACACCGGCTGAGCGGGCTGGACACCACCGGCCCCACCGGGCCGGCCAGCCGGGACCGCACCAGCGTGACGGCGCGCTCGACGGCGGCGGGCGTGACGGGGAGGTCCGTGCGGCCATAGCAGAGGCCCGCCGCGCCGACCGGCTCGGGATGACGGGCGAAGACCAGCGTCACAGTCCCGCCCCCGCCAACCCCAGGCACGTCAGGTACGTCACGACCTCGAGCACCTGCTGCAGCGCGCCGAGGCAGTCGCCCGTGTAGCCGCCGAGGCGGCGCGCGCACCAGCGGCCGAACGCCAGCCGGACGAGGAACGCCAACGGGATGGCCAGGAGCCAGAAGGGCTGCCACCAGACCCAGACGACGGCGGGCAGCAGCCACAGCGTGGCCACGATGAGGCCGCCGCCCGAGATCGACCGGGCGACGGGCCGGACCTTGCTGGTCAGATCGTCCCGCGCGTAGGTGCCGGTGGCGATCAGGGTCACGACCGCCCAGCGGCTGAGCACGTGCGCGTAGACGATCGCCGCCAGCCCGCTCCAGCCGTAGCCCGCCAGCGCGCCGAGGGCCGCGACCTTGAGCCCGAACAGGAGGATCAGGCCGAGAACGGCGAACGCCCCGACGCGCGAGTCCTTCATGATGGCGAGCGTCCGCTCGCGCGTGGTCCCGCCGCCAAAGCCGTCGCAGACGTCGGCGAAGCCGTCCTCGTGGAAGCCGCCCGTCACGAGGACGCCGGCCGCCAAGGCGAGGACGGCGGCGATGGTGGTGGGGAAGACGTGCCAGGCGGCCCACAGGACGGCGGCGGTCAGCCCGCCGACGAGCCAGCCGATGGCCGGGAAGTAGCGGGTCGAGCGGGTCATCAGTTCGTCGGAATAGCCGACCCAGCGCGGCACGGGCAGCCGCGTGTAGAACATGACCGCTGTCAGGAACGGGCGGATCGCGCCGGGCCGGTCCGGCCGGCGGGGCGCGTCGGCGCCGGTCTCGCCGGCCTCACTCATCGCCCGCCTCCGGGGCGCCGGTGGCCACACCCGCGTCGGCGAAGCTGGCCATCTCGTTGACGAACGCGGCGGCGGCCGCCACCAGCGGGTACGCCAGCGCGCAGCCCGTCCCCTCGCCCAGCCGCAACCCCAGACGCAACAACGGTTGCGCTCCGAGCTGGGCCAGGACGCGGGCGTGGCCGGGCTCGCCCGACTCGTGGCAGAACACCGCGTGACCGATCACGCCGGGCGAGAGCGCCTCCGCCACGAGGAGCGCGGCCGTGGCCACGAAGCCGTCGATCAGCAGGATGCGGCCCGTGGCGCCGGCCCGCCGCATCGCCCCGGCCATCTGCGCGATCTCGAAGCCGCCGAACGCCTGGAGCGCGGCCCGGGGGTCGCGGACGCCGGGGTGGCGGGCCTGAACCTCTTCCAGGACGGCCAGCTTGCGGGCGAGGCCGGCGCCGCCCAGGCCGGTCCCCGGGCCGACGCACTCGGCCAGCGGGATGTCCGTCAGCGCGGCCGTGATGAGGCTGGCAGCGGACGTGTTGCCGATGCCGAGCTCGCCGCAGCCGAGGACCGTGCAGGCCGGGTCGACGGCCGCGTCGACCGTGGCGGCGCCCGCTGCCAGACAGGCCTCGACCTGCGCGGCCGTCAGCGCGTCGCCCGCCAGCGAACTGGCCGTGCCGGGGCCCATCCAGTGGTCGATCAGCCCGGCCGGCCGCTCGCCCGGCCAGTCGACGCCCGCGTCCACCAGGGTCACGCTCAGGCCGGCCTGGCGTGCGAAGACGTTGATGCCCGCGCCCCCGGCCAGGACGTTGAGCGCCATCTGGGCCGTGACCGCGCGCGGGTACGCGGACACGCCCTCGCCGGCCAGCCCGTGGTCGGCGGCGAACACGAGGATCGTGGGGTGTGCCAGGCGGGGGGCAGTCGTCTGCTGGATCCGGCAGAGGCGCGCGGCCAGGTCCTCCAGGCGCCCCAAAGCGCCCCGGGGTTTGGTCTTGGAGTCGATCACCTCGGAAATCCGCCCAGCCAGGTCAGCCACGCGCCGAGTGTAGTCGGACGCCAAGGTGTCTGGCGGTCGGCCGCCCCTCTGTCATCCTGAGCGCAGCGAAGGATCTCCTGCCTTGATAGGTCAGAGATCCTTCGCTGCGCTCAGGATGACAGAGGGGATGACAGGGGTAGGCCCGTTGTCACGTCTCCGGGATGTCCAGCTTCGCCCTGACCGGTTCAGGCGCGTCGGGCACGCTGAGGCCGGTTTGGATCGGGCCGGCCTCCTTCTCGACCACGGGCTTGGGGTCCGGGGGCGGCGGGGCGGCGGTGGCCGTGACCTTGGCCTCGGACTTCTCCGCGCGGACGGACGCCTTCTCGGCGCGCTCGGCGGCCTTGGCGGCGGCCTTCTCCGCCTCCTTGGCCCGGTCGGCCTCCGTCTTCTTGGGCCGCGGCCACGCCGCCGCGAGACCCAGGAAGAAGCCGGCCACGAGCGTGACCACGAGGGCGATGATCGTCCAGCGGATCGGGTACCACGGCTTCGTGTTGTAGCGGTCGGCCGCGTTGTAGAGCCCGTTGAGCTTCCACGCGCAATAGATGCTGAGCACGAGCGACGCCACGAACGCGAGGCCGCCCAGAACGAAAAAAGCCCACTTGAGGATCTTCTGCATGAGGGCAGCTTAGTGGCGCAGATCACGAAACGGATACCCTCCGCCATCCCAAACCCCATTGTCAGCCCGACCCCCTTGTCATCCCGACCCCCTTGTCATCCCGACCCCCTTGTCATCCCGACCCCCTTGTCATCCCAAACCCCTGTCATCCCGGCGAAAGCCGGGATCTTCCCCCGCCACCCAGTCGTTCGGCGCCCCCGCCCAAACCCCTGTCATCCCGGCGAAAGCCGGGATCTTTGCCGTGGGTGGTCGTGCAGGACCCGTCAAAGATCCCGGCTTTCGCCGGGATGACAAGGGGGTCGGGATGACCAGGGGGGCGGGATGACAAGGGGAATGGGGCCGGGGCAGGGGAGCCGGGTAGCGTGGCGTCCATGGATGTCGAGGTGGCGCAGTGGCTCGTCACGCCGGACGCGGCGCCGTGGCTGGAGCGCGCGATGGGGGAGGCCGACCCGACCTCGCTGGGGGCGGCGGAGCGGCTGCGGCGTGGCCTGGACCCCGCGCGGGCGGCGGCCGTGCTCGACCAGGCGGCGCTGCGGCGGCGGGCGCGGGCCAAGCTGGGGGAGTGGGCGGACACGTTCTTCCTGACCCACGACGGCCTCGAGATGGCCACGCGCGCCGATGTCGCCCGCTGGCGGGCCGCCCGGCTGGTGGACGCCGGGGTCACGGCGGTGGCGGACCTGGGCTGCGGGCTCGGCGCGGACGCGCGCGCGTTCGTCGAGGCGGGGCTGGACGTCACTGCGGTCGACCGCGATCCCGTCACGGCCGTGCTGGCCGCGGCCAACCTCGGCCGGCCGGTGGAGTGCGCGGAGGTGGCGGGGGAGGCCCTGGCCGCCAGAGACACAGCTGCCTTGTTCCTTGACCCGTCACGCCGCACGGACGCGGGCCGAACCTGGGACCTGGCCAAGCTGTCGCCGCCGTGGTCGCACATTCGCGCGCTGCTGGAGAGAGATCCCGGCAGTACCCCGCCCGTGGTCGTGAAACTGGGCCCCGGGATGGCCCACCGCGACATTCCCGCGGGCGTGGCCGCGACGTGGGTGTCGCACCACGGCGACCTGGTCGAGCTGACCTTGTGGGGAGGGGCCACGGTGTCAGGCCCCCTGGCTGTCGCTCGCAGGCCTCGCTCCGTAGCCACGGTGCCCGACCCCGTGGCCCCCTCGCCCGGCCGCTGGGAGGCCGTGCTGCTGCCGGAGGGCCACGTGGTGGCGGCCGGGCCGCCCACGCCGCCGCCCGGCCCGCTCGGCCGGTTCCTCTGGGAACCGGACCCGGCGGTGATCCGCGCGACCGCCACCGGCGCGGTAGCGGCCCAACTCGGCGCCCACCCCGTCGCCGCGCGCCTGGCGTATCTCACCGGCGACGACGACGCCACGACGCCCTTCGCCCAGCGCTTCGCCATCCGAGAGGTTCTGCCGTACGACGACGCCGCCGTCCGCGCCTGGGCCAAGGCCAATGGCGTCGGCGCCCTGGAGATCAAGACTCGCGGCCTCGGCCTGGACCCGGCCCGGTGGCGCCGGCGCCTGCGGCTGAAGGGCCGCCGCGCGGCCACGGTCATCGTGACGCCCAGCCTGGCGGGCAGCGTGACCCTGGTAGTAGACCGGGGTTGACGGCCCGCGTGACCGCGGTCGCTTAGCACTCCGTTTGATTGAGTGCTAACGAAGGTATAGATTCGCAGTTAGCACTCTCCTAGTGAGTGTGCCAGCGCTGGGATGGCACCGCGACGACATCCCAACACGTATCTAACTCATTCGTTACGAAAGGGGTTTTTTCGTGGCAGCCACGATCAAGCCGCTCGAGGACCGCGTCCTCGTTCAGCCCTTGGAAGCCGAGCAGGTCACTGCTTCCGGCCTGGTTATTCCGGACACCGCCAAAGAGAAGCCGCAGGAGGGCAAGGTCGTCGCGACCGGCCCCGGCCGGACGGACGACTCGGGCAAGCGCATCCCGATGGACGTCAAGGAAGGCGACATCGTCATCTTCTCGAAGTACGGCGGCACGGAGGTCAAGTACGACGGTAATGAGTACCTCCTCCTCAACGCGCGCGACATCCTCGCCGTCGTCGTGAAGTAGGCGCCTGATGCCGAAGATCCTGCAATTCGACGAGGAAGCCCGCCGCTCGCTTGAGCGCGGCGTCGATACCCTCGCCAACACGGTCAAGGTCACGCTCGGCCCGAAGGGCCGCTACGTCGTCATCGACAAGAAGTGGGGCGCTCCCACGATCACGAACGACGGCGTGACGGTGGCCAAGGAAGTCGAACTGGCCGACCCGTACGAGAACCTCGGCGCCCAGCTCGCCAAGGAGGTGGCGACCAAGACCAACGACGTGGCCGGTGACGGCACGACGACGGCGACGGTCCTCGCCCAGGCGATGGTCCACGAGGGCCTCCGCGCCGTGGCGTCCCAGGCCAACCCTGTCGGCCTCAAGCGCGGCATCGAAAAGGCCGTCGCGACCGTCGACGCCGAGCTGGCCAAGCTGGCCCGCCCGGTCGAGACGACCGCCGACATGTCCCACGTCGCCACGATCTCGTCGCGCGACCAGGAGATCGGCGATCTCATCGCCGAGGCCTTCGACAAGGTCGGCAAGGACGGCGTCATCACGGTGGACGAGTCCCAGACGTTCGGGACGGAGCTCGAGTTCACGGAGGGTATGCAGTTCGACAAGGGCTACATCTCCGCGTACTTCGTGACCGACCCGGAGCGGATGGAGGTCGTCTACGACGATCCGTACATTCTCTTGCACTCCGGCAAGATCTCGTCGATGAACGACCTCCTGCCGCTGCTGGAGAAGGTCATCGGGGTCGGCGGCTCGCTGTTCATCGTGGCCGAGGACGTCGACGGCGAGGCGCTCTCGACGCTCATCGTCAACAAGCTCAAGGGGACGTTCAAGTCCGTCGCCGTCAAGGCCCCGGCCTTCGGCGACCGCCGCAAGGCGATGCTCGAGGACATGGCGATCCTGACCGGCGGCCAGGTCGTCGCCCCCGAGGTCGGCCTCAAGCTCGACCAGGTCGGGCTCGAGGTGCTCGGCCGGGC
>JAISTC010000039.1 GCA_031272805.1 Propionibacteriaceae bacterium | reverse complement strand
ACGGGCGGGACGGACAACCACCTGTTGCTGCTGGACGTGGCGGGTTCCTTCGGCTTGACGGGCCGCCAGGCGGAGTCGGCGCTGCTGGACGCGGGCGTCGTGACGAACCGCAACTCGATCCCGCGCGACCCCAACGGCGCCTGGTACACGTCCGGCATCCGCATCGGCACGCCCGCCCTGACGACGCGCGGCCTGACGGCCGCCGACTTCGACGAGGTGGCCGACCTGATCGTGACGACGCTGCAGCACACGACGCCGGAGGGCGCGAGCAAGGCCAAGTTCGTGACCGCCGCCGGCATCGCCGACCAGGTCCGCTCCCGCGCCGCCGACCTCGTCGCCGCCCACCCGCTGTACCCAGGGCTGGACCTGGGCTAGGTCGAGGTGTCTGATGCCGCGGCCTTGGCGAGGAACGAGCCCGGGCGGCGGCGTCAGATACCGCGGCCGGGGGTGTGTCTTCTGTCGGCCGAGGTGTCAGGTGCCCTCGCCCGGGCTCGTTCCTCGCCAGGGCCAGGGCGCCTGACACCTCGGCCTTACGCCCGCGTGAACAGACGCCCGGTCACGACCGTGATGAACGCGTCCAGGCTGACCGGTAGGTCGGTCAGGTGCCACGTGGCCGGGGCGTGGTACCAGTCGAGGTCCGTTGGGTCGGCCAGGTCGTCCGTGTCCGCGGCCACCAGGCTGGCCAGCCAGCGGTCCCAGCCGCCCAGGACGATCGCGTACGGCAGGATGCCCGACGCCTCGGCGAACTCGCGCCCGGCCGGGAGGGCGGTCGGCGCGTGGTGGAGGTCGGCGGACAGGTCCGCCAAGCCCGCCAGGACCGCCTGGCCCCGCGGCGTCAACACGGGTACATCCTGTGCTACGAGCAATCCCAGCAAGGCGACGGCCACGACCGCCACGCCGACCAGCGCCCACGTCGTCGTCAGCGCCAGGCAGACCGTCACGATCGCCGCCAGCGCCACACCGAGCCACGCCAGCGCGGCCCACTTGTTCCGCCCCTGCGGCGGCCGGGCGAACCAGCCCGCGGCCACGACCTGCGCGTACAGGCTCCGCTGGACTTCGCCGATGGCGGGCGCGAGCGCGCTGGTCAGCGCCGAGACCCGCGTCGGCGTCCCGGCGGGCGCGACGGCGTCGAGCAACTGCCGCTCGTAGGCGTCCAACCGGTCGGCGCCCGGCAGCCGCGTCAGGCTCCAGTCCGGCGCGGCGTGGGCCGAGGCGGGTTCGAGTTGGGTGATGCGGAGGTGGCCCCGGACGGCGAGGTCCAAGAGCGTGGCGACGACGTCGGACGGGTCGACCGACTGGTCGATGAGCGTGCCGACGAGGCCGGGTCGGACCTGTTCGTGGACCGTGAAGCGGACGCCGTCGCCGTCGACCGCGAACTCGGCCACGCGGACGGGCTTGGCCCCCGCGTGACCGCGCAGGCGCCGCCGGATCAGCAGGAGGACGAGGCCGCCGAGCGCGACGACCCCGAGCGCCGCGCCGAGGCGGCTCCAACCGGCCGAGAACGCCCGCGCCAGCGACCACCGCTCCGTCACGTTGGCCGTCACCGGCACCGTGCCGGGGTCTAGGACCGCGGTCAGAGTAATGACGTCGCCCGCCGCCCGCGGCCCGTCCTCGAACGTCATGGCCCAGAGCCCGTGGAGCCCGCCGGAATAGTGCCCGCACTTGGTCGTCGCCCCGGCCGGCCCCGCCTCGCACAGGTAGTCCCGGACGCCCGACGGCAGGTCGAACTGGCCGGCGATGGCCTCGACCCCGACCGGCAGCCCCTGGAGGACCGTCCAGGCGGCCCGGACCGAGTCGTCGCTCATGGCCTGCGTGGCGCCGGCGACCGTGTACGACAACGTCACCGTGGACGCGCCGCCGGTCGCGATCGTGACGGTCTCCGTGTCGGACTGGAGTTCCGTCGTCACGCCGAGCAGGGTCTCGCCGGACGTGGCGGTGAGGTTGGTCAACGTGTAGTTGAGCTGCGTGCCGTTGCCCTGGTCGACGGCGACGCGGAACACCTGGGTCAGGGGGTCGGGGGCGCCGGTGGGGAAGGTCAGCGTCGTCGTCACGGTCACGAGGCCCGCGTCCGTCAGCGCCGCCCGCACGTCCAGCGACGTGGCATCGTCCGCCGCCAGCGCGGGATTGGCGCCCAGGAGCAACGCCGCGCCCACGGCCAACCCCAGTCCCCACCGAACGAACCGCCGAGTCATAGCGCCATCGTAGTGGCGAGCAGCCAGACCCCGTGGCCTTGGGCGGTCTGACACCTCGGCCTGGGCGCCGGCGTGGCTATCCTTGGCCTTGTGACGCAGCCTGCGCCCTGGCCCCCGGATTCCAGCGGTCGTCCACCCACGGCGGCCCCGTCCTTCCTGCCTCCGACGGCCCCGCCGATCGGCGTGGTCCGCCCGCCCGCCGGCTTCCCTGTCGCCGCCACGGCCCGCCCCGCCCAGTACAACGCCTACCAGCCCCAAGCCGCGCGCCCCGGCTGGCAGTCGTACCCGTACCAGGCGGTCCAGCCCGGCACGTGGCCGGCGCCCACGACCCAGCCCGCGTGGCCCGCGCCCACCACCCAGCCGACCTGGCCCCCCATCGCCGCGCCCACCACCCCCACGACCACCGCGTGGCCGCCGCCGACCGGTGTCCCGGCGAACCGCGTGACGCAGAACTGGACTGCCCCGACCCCCGGCGACGCCACGGTCTGGACCCTGCCGACGACCACGACCGCCTGGCCCCCGCCGACGGGCGCCCCCGCCTACCCGGCCTACCCCGGCCAGTGGGCCCCGCCCCAGAAGCCCCGCCGCACGGGCCGCAACGCCGTCATCATCGCGCTGATCGTGCTGCTCATCGTCGGCCCGACGATGATCGGCTCGATCGCCAACCTCCTGGAAGCCAGCGGGCCCACCATCCCGGTGGGGGACCGGCCGACCTGGGCGCCGACGCTGGCCACGACCGACGCCCCGGCGACGGAGGCCCCCGCGACCGAACAGCCGGGCGGCGGCGCCACGGAGGCCGCGCCCCCGGCGGGCGGCGGCGAGGGCCCGCGCTTCGACCAGTGGCCGGTCGACCCCAACCCAGCCGCGCCGCCCCAGCCCCAGACCTACGCCGACCTCGACCTCTACCTCCTGGACAACCCGCTGTACGACCAGACGCTCGCGTCGGTCCCCTGCGTGGTCGGCAGCGTCGACCTCGTCACGGGGTCGACGAGCGAGATCAGCGCGTACCTGACGTCGGTCGTGGCCTGCCTGATGGACGCCTGGGACGACGCCGTCTACGCCGCCGGCTACGAGCTGCCCCGCCCGTCGATCACGGTCTACAACAACCCGAATTTCATGACCCGCTGTGGCGAGGCGCCGCTGGAGAATGCCTTCTACTGCGCCGCCGACCAGCAGCTCTACTACTCCGCCGACCTCGTCAACCTCCTGCCGGAGTTGAGCGACAAGCGCTACGTGGCGGAGGCGATCATCGCCCACGAGTTCGGTCACGCCGTCCAGGCCCGGTCGGGTATCACGGGGTCGGACGACTACTACTACTCGTCAGCCGCGACGGAGGATGAGGCCAACGAGTGGAGCCGGCGGCAGGAGCAGCAGGCCGACTGCTTCGCCGGGCTGTTCCTCCGCGCCATCGCCGACTCGGCCGGCCTGACGAACGACGACCGGTCGACGGCCGAGGCAGTGTTCTACGCGCTGGGCGACCCACCCGGCGGCGACCACGGCCTCCCGGCGAACCGGGCCACGTGGTTCGACACCGGCGTGGCCAACACGGTCGTCGGCGCCTGCAACACCTTCGCCGCCAGCGCCGACGCGGTGGCGTGACGCCGAGGCCACGGGGTCTGGCACTGTGGCCACGGGGTCTGGCACTGTGGCTACGGAGCGAGGAACGAGCGACAGCCACAGGGCCTGACACCGTGGCGCCCGCCCCCTATACGGCCCGCACTGTGGCGCTGGCCAGGGCGGCCAGGCCTGCGCCTGAGCCTGTGAAGCCCAGCCCGTCGGTCGTGGTCGCGGCCACGTTGACCGGCGCGCCGACGGCCGCCGCCAGGACGGCCTCCGCCTCCGCCCGCCGCGGCCCCAGCTTGGGGCGCGGCCCGATGACCTGGATGGCCACGTTGACGACCTCGAACCCGGCCGCGCGCACCTTGGCGGCGGCCGCCTCCAGGAACGCCACCCCGCTGGCCCCGGCCCACTCCGGCTCGGCCACGCCGAAGTGGCCGCCGATGTCGCCCAGGCCCGCCGCCGACAGCAGCGCGTCGACCGCCGCGTGGGCGGCCACGTCGCCGTCCGAGTGGCCCTCCAGTCCCGCCGGCTCATCCGGGAACAGCAGTCCGGCCAGCCACAGGGGCCGCCCCGCTACGAGCTTGTGGACGTCGAAGCCGAGGCCCGTGCGG
>JAISTC010000045.1 GCA_031272805.1 Propionibacteriaceae bacterium | reverse complement strand
GTGGGACCGCACGGTCGACTTGATGCTGGACGTCCATGCAGCCGTGTCAGCCTGACCCCCGGGCCCTGCCATCCTGACCCCCGGGCCCTGCCATCCTGAGCGCAGCGAAGGATCTGTCCCCTTGAGCGGTCAAGATCCTTCGCGGAGCCTGTCCTGAGCGCCAGCGAAGGGCTCAGGATGATAGACACCGAAAGTGTGACAAACGGAACCGTCCCCAATGTCACACTCCCTCCGAAAGTGTGACAAAAGGAACCGTCCCCAATGTCACACCCACCGGGACACACACGCCTGACCCGCGCCCTGACCGCCCAACGTGAGCTTGCCACCGCCGGACCGCGCCATCAGGACCAACCCAGCCACGGTTGTCCAACGTCCCCGCTGGCTGAGGCGTGGAGGGACGGCGTTCGCTCCGCCCGCAGCGCCGCCGCCGCCCGACTGGCGCACAGCGTGACGGTTCGGCGGCCGAGGACGGAGCGAAGGCCGTGCCTTCACGCCGGACTCAGCGCCCACCGTGCGAGCGCAGCGAGCAGTGGAGAAGTGTGACACAAGGAACCGTCCCCAATGTCACGCCGGACTCAACGCCCACCGTGCGAGCGCAGCGAGCAGTGAAGCAGTGTGACAAAGGAACCGTCCCCAATGTCACGGTTAGCCGGGGGTGACCTGTTCTATGAAGTAGTCCAGGCTGATGCCGTCGGACATGCGGAGCCGCGGCATGTTCATCATGTCCATGCCGGGGTAGGCCTTTTCGTTGATGATCGCCAACGCCAGTTCCACGCCGCTGGCCGCGAGCGCCTGCTCGGCGGTGTCCGTGACGGAGCCGAAGGGGTAGCAGTAGACGTCCTTCAGGCCGAGGACCGCCTCGCCTTTGGCCACGTCGTCCTCGATGTCGGCGGCCGAGGACTCCAGGAGGCGCGCGCTGCCGCCGTCGCCGAGACGGTGCATGTCGTAGCTGTGGGAGCGGAAGAAGATGCGGGTGGGGTCGTAGAGGGTGAGGTTGGCGGGGTCGAAGTCGATCAGGACGACGAAACTCGTGATCTTCGCGCCCGCGTCCATGACCGCCGGGATCGCCAGCTGGTAGAAGCTCGGGGCGCCGTCGTCGCTGGTCAGGACGATGGACTTGTCGGGGAGGACGATGTCGCCGCGTAGGTACGCGATCGCCTCGTCCCACGTCGGGAAGTAATAGTTATTGTCTCTCAGCCACGCCAGTTGCTGGCGGAACAGCCGGATGTCCATCCAGTTGCCGTTCTCGCCCACTTCGCCCGCCTCCGGGTCGTAGAAGTAGTGGTACATCAGGATCGGCAGGCCGGCGGCGGCGTAGTCGATGCCCTCCGGCTTGGGCTCGAATTGGGCGTAGAGGACGGTGTCCTGGCTCGTCGGGAGCAGGTTGAGCGTGGCGTTGTCGACGCGCGTGGCGGGGTCGGCCGGGTCGGTCAACCAGCCAGTGAAGCGGAGATTGTCGGCGTGGGCATAAGGCAGGGACGTCACGGGCTGGCCGAGTTCCGCCGTCACGGTCGCGGGCGTGACGGTGGCGCCGGGCGTGGCGCTGGTGTCCAGGGTCACGGTGTACGTCGTCGGGGTGGTCGGGGTGGGGGAGGGCTCGGGGCTGGGAGTGGACTCCTCCGGCGTGGGGGTGGGGGTCGGGTCCGGCGCGTCGTGGAGCGGCGTCACGCGCCACGCCAGCACCGCCAGGACCAGGACGACGACCCAGATGGCGGCCACGGCGGCGGTCAGCGGCCAACGGGTCTTGTGCGACGCCATGGGGAGAGGGTAGCGCGCCGAGGCCGACGTGTGTGCCAGGCCGAGGTGTCGGATGCCGCGGCCTTGGCGACGAAGGAGCCCGGGCGGCGGCATCTGATGCCTCGGCCGGGGGGATTGTGTGGGGTCGGCCGCGGTGTCAGGTTCCCCCGCCCGGGCTCCTTCGTCGCCAAGGCGGGGGAACCCGACACCTCGGCCTGGGTTGACGACTCGGCCTCGGCTGACGTCTCGGCCTGATACCTCGGCCTGGGTATCTGGATATGCTGGGGCTTGTCGCGCGGGCGTTCCTGGAAACCGTAACCCCTGACCCACGTCCGGCGGCTGGGACACACAGAACAATGGAGGTTCTTTCATGAAACGAGTCCTCATCGCCAACCGGGGCGAGATCGCCGTCCGCATCATCCGCGCCTGCGCGTCGTACGGCCTGGAGTCCGTGGCCGTGTACGCCGACCCGGATGCCAACGCGCTCCACGTCCGGCTGGCCGACCAGGCCTACTCGCTGGAGGGCACGACGGCGCTCCAGACCTACCTCAACACGGAGAAGATCCTGGCCGCGGCCAAGGCGTCGGGCGCCGACGCGGTCCACCCCGGCTACGGCTTCCTCTCCGAGCGGGCCGACTTCGCGGCGGCGGTCGAGGCGGCGGGACTCACGTGGATCGGGCCCCGGCCCGAGAACATGGCCCTCCTGGGCGACAAGGTGGCCGCGCGGCGGATCGCCGAGAAGGTCGGCGCCCCGTTGGTGCCGGGCACGCCGGACCCCGTGGCGGGCGTCGAGGAGGTCAAGGAGTTCGCCGAGAAGCACGGCTTCCCCATCGCCATCAAGGCGGCGTTCGGCGGCGGCGGCCGCGGCCTCAAGGTCGTCCGCCAGCCCGACGAGTTGGAGCGCCGCTTCGAGTCGGCCGTGTCCGAGGCGACGTCGGCCTTCGGCCGCGGCGAGTGCTACGTCGAGCGCTTCGTCGACCGGCCCCGCCACGTCGAAGCCCAGGTCCTGGGTGACGGCAAGGGCCGCGTCGTCGTCATCGGCACACGTGACTGCTCCATCCAGCGGCGCCACCAGAAGGTCCTCGAAGAGGCGCCCGCGCCGTTCCTCACCCCCGACCAGGTCGAGCGCGTCTGTACAGCCGCGCGCGACATCTGCGCCGCCGTCAAGTACCGGGGCGTCGCCACGGTCGAGTTCATGCTCGGCGCCGACGGCCTCCTGTCGTTCCTCGAAGTGAACACTCGAATCCAGGTGGAGCACCCCGTGACGGAGCGCGTGACGGGCGTCGACCTGATCATGCGGCAGTTCATGATCGCCGAGGGCAAGGGGATCGACGACCTGCCGGACATCGTGCCGCAGAACGGCCACGCCTTCGAGTTCCGCATCAACGCCGAGGACCCGGGCCGCGGCTTCCTGCCGCAGGCGGGGCAGATCGGCCGGTTCGACATGCCCGGCGGGCCGTTCCTGCGCGTCGACGCGGGCGTGACGGCGGACGGCATGGTGCCGCCCGAGTTCGATTCGATGATCGCCAAGATCATCGTCTGGGGCAACACGCGCGAGGAGGCGCTGGCCCGGTCGCGCCAGGCGATGAAGGAGTCGACCATCGACGGCATCCCGACGCTGATCCCGTTCCACCGCCGGATCCTCCAAGAGCCCGGTTTCATCGCCACGACGCCCGAGGAGTTCACGGTCCACACGAACTGGATCGAGGAAGACTGCCCGTGGTTGAAGGAGCTGGCCCAGCCGCTGCCCAAGGGCGTCAAGCGGTCGCAGGTCGTGCGGGAGTGGTTCGAGGTCGACGGCAAGTGGGTCCGCGTCGGCTTCCCCGCCTCGCTCATCGGCGCGGGCGGCGGTTCTGTCCCCGCCGCCAAGAGGGACGACGGCCCGCCGCCGCCGCCCGAGGGCGCGATCCTCGCGCCGATGAACGGCGTGCTCGGCCGTTGGCACGTCGAGACCGGCGAGACCGTCGAGCCGCACACCAACTTGGGCACGCTCGAGGCCATGAAGATGGAGAACCCGATCATCTGCGACCGCGGCGGCGTGTTCGCGCAACTGGTAGCGGAGGGCACCGCCGTGAAGGAGGGCCAGCCCATCGCGACGATCGCGTGACGGTCGGCGTCAGCCTGCGCGGACGGTCACACGGTGGTGTTAGATCAGGCCCGGGGTTTGCGCCTTGGCCTTGGCGTAGCGGGCGGCCACGTCGGCCCAGTTGACGACGTTCCACCAGGCCTTGACGTAGTCGGCCTTGACGTTCTTGTACTGCAGGTAGAAGGCGTGCTCCCACATGTCGAGCTGCAGCAGCGGCGTCTGGGCGGCCGGGAGGTTGCCCTGCTGGTCGTAGAGCTGGAAGACGCGGAGGCCCTGGCCCAGCGTGTCCCACGCCAGGATCGACCAGCCGGAGCCCTGGATGCCGAGCGCGGCCTCGGAGAAGTGGCGCTGGAACGGGGTGAAGCCGCCGAACGCCTCGCCGATCGCCTGGGCCAGGTCGCCCGTCGGCTCGCCGCCGCCGTCCGGCGACATGTTCTTCCAGAAGACGGAGTGGTTGATGTGGCCGCCGAGGTTGAACGCGAGGTCCTTCTCGAGCTTCGACACGGTGGCGAAGTTGTCCGCCGCGCGCGCCTCGGCCAGCTTCTCGAGCGCCGTGTTCGCGCCGGCGACGTAGGCGGCGTGATGCTTCGAGTGGTGGAGTTCCATGATCTCCGGCGCGATGTGCGGCGCCAGCGCCGAATAGTCGTAGTCCAGATCCGGCAGCGCATAAACACCCATGGGGGGTCATCTCCTTGTCTAGGTAGGTCGAGCTTGGGTTGCTCGGAATAACGAGCCTAGTACGTTTCCCCGGCCGCGCGCGGCGGCGTCTCAGGGTCCGCGTGACACCGCCCCGCGACAATGGAATTGTCGCGGGGCGGGCGGGGGCTCAGGGGAGCCCGTGGTGGGCTAGAGGGCGTCCTTGACGTCGTCCACGACGGTCTTGGCGGCGTCCTCGACCTTCTCGGCGCCGGCTTGGGCGGCCTCTTCGACCTTCTCGGCCTCGGCCTTGACGGCGTCCTCAGCCTTGCCCGCCTCGGCGCCGGCCTTGCCGACCAAGCCCTCCGCGGCGGCCTTGGCCTGGCCCAGCTTCTCGCCGGCGGCCGTCTTGGCCTCGCCGGCCTTCTCCTTCAGCGTGTCGATCAGGTCGATGTCACCGTCACCGTCCTTGTCGAGCTTCTCCTTGATTTTCTCGATGAGGTCGATGTCACCGTCCCCATCCTTGTCTACGACGTCTTTGACCTTGTCGACGACCGATTCGGCCGCGTCCTTGATCGAATCGAACAATCCCATAGAAGTCTCCTTGTGTTGCTCCGGTTGGTCCGCAGGCGCTCGTGTGGCGCTGGTCACAAAGTCTAGTCTGCCGCATGCGGCGCCGTTGCCGACAGGGGTCCCACGCGCAGGACGCGGTAGCCCTTGGCGGAGGCCAGCTTTTCGGTCGGGAAGCCTTCGGTGTTGAGCCACGCGGCGAGCGAGTCGGCGCCGAGGTTCTTGGCCGTCACGAGGTACGCCCGGCCGGGTGGGGACAGGCGGGTCAGCCACGTGGCCAGGAGGGAGTGGAGGGCGGGTTTGCCGATGCGGATGGGCGGGTTGGACCAGATCTCGTCGAAGCAGAGGGCGGGGTCGACCTGGTCGGGGGCGAGGGCGTGGACGCGGTCGGCGACGCCGAGGCGTTGGGCGTTCTTGGCGGTCAGAGCGACGGCGCGCGCGTTGACGTCGACGGCGTAGATCGTCGCCGGCGTGTGGAGCGCCAGCGCCAGCGCGATCGGGCCGAGGCCGCAGCCCAGGTCGAGGAGGGTGGTGTCCGGGGTCGCGCCGTCCGGAGGGGCCACCGTGCGCAACAGGACCGCCGTGCCGGGGTCCAGGCGGTGGCCGGAGAACACGCCGGGGGATGAGGTCAACTCCACCGCTTTGCCCCACAGCGTGACGGGGATCGTGAACTCCTCGGCCGGCGTGGTGGGGGTCTCGAAGTAGTGCGTCACGGGGTCATTGTGGCGCATGGGGGTGACATCCTGGCCGGAGGCCACGGTGTCAGGCCCCGTGGCTGTCGCTCGTTCCTCGCTCCGTAGCCACGGCGCCCGACCCCGTGGCGCAAGCACGCGGCTGTTTGGCTGCGGCGGCTCTGGCGGCCAGGGCGGCGTCTTCTGGGTAGGCCACTTCTTCCAATGTCAGACCCTCCGGGGGGAAGACCGTCACGTCGCCCGCGCGCTCGCGGCGGTCGACCAGGGTCGCCAGCCACGCGGGCGTCCGCTTCCCCAGGCCGACGGCGACCAGGGCGCCGGTCAAGGAGCGGACCATCGAGTGGCAGAAGGCGTCGGCGCGGCAGGTCAGGTCGAGGCGGCCGGGGCGGGGCCGCGTGACCGTGACCTCGAGGAGGCGCCGGACGGACGTCGCACCCTCCGGCGGCCGCTTGCAGACCGCGGCGAAGTCGTGGAGGCCCAGCAGCGCCGGAGCCCCCTCCGCCATGGCCGCGGCGTCGAGCGGGGGCGTGCGGACCACGTGACCCCTCTCCAAGGGGTCGAGGGCGAACGGGTCGTCGGCCAAGCGGTAGACGTAGCGGCGCCACAGCGCCGAGAAGCGGGCGTCGAAGCCGGCCGGCGCGACGGTCACGGCGTGGACGGCGATGTCGGGCGGGAGCGCGCCGGGCAGCCAGCGGCGGAGCGCGGCGACAGCGCCGACGGTCTCGCCCCGGGAGGTCGTCACGGCGTCCGGGACGTCGGCGTGGGCGACCTGGCCGCGGGCGTGGACCCCGGCGTCCGTGCGCCCGGCCACGGTCAGCGTGACGGGTTCAGGAGAGCGGAGGAGTTGGGTCAGGCGGAGCTCCAGCTCGCCCTGGACCGTGCGCAAGCCGGGCTGTTTGGCCCAGCCGGCGAACCCGGCGCCGTCGTAGGCCAGGTCGAGGCGGACGCGCGTGGTCATGGCCGGCCCGGTTCGCGCGGCGGTGTCGGGCGGCGGCGGTACGTCAAGTCGTGGATCGAGCGGCCCTGGCGCAGTCCGCGCTCCTCGTACTTGGTCAGCGGCCGGTCCGGGAAGCGGCCGGAGTCTTGGCGCTCGAAGGCCGGGCAGTCGGCCAGGACCCCTGCCATCCACTCGGCGTAGTCCGCCCAGTCCGTGGCCAGGCGGAGGACGCCGCCGGGGACGAGGCGGTCGGCGGCGAGGGCGGCGAAGCCGGGGGAGACGAGGCGGCGCTTGTGGTGGCGGGATTTGTGCCACGGGTCGGGGAAGAACGCCCAGATCTCCTGGACGGAGGCCGGGGTGAGCAGGTGGGTCAGGCCGTCGACGCCGTCGCCGGCGATGAGGCGGACGTTGGTCAGCCCGGCGGCGGCCAGTTTCCCGACCGTTGACGCCAGCGCGGCCTCGAAGACCTCGAAGCCGAGGTAGTCGACGTCGGGGTGGCGGGCGGCGGCGTGGCTGATGGTCTCGCCGTGGCCGCCCCCCAGCTCGACCACGAGCGGGGCGCGGCGGCCGAACGTGGCGGCGAGGTCGAGGGGAGCCTGCGGCGGGATGGCCGTCACGCGGGACGTGCGCTCGACCTCCACGAGATAGTGCGGCCCGAACCGGTCGAGCCACTGGCGCTGCGACGACGTCATCCGCGACCCCCGCCGGACAAACGACACGACTTCGCGGGGCAGAGGCAGGGTGTCGGTCACGGGCAGAGTGTAGTCGGGCGACGCTAGTAAGGTGTCGGGCCGTGCGACGGATTCCCTGGGCGGTGGTGCTCGCGGTCGTGGGTGGGTGGGTCTCCGGCCTTTCCCAATTGGGGTTGTTTCTGGGGATCGGGCGGCTGATCGACCGGCCCTCCGCGCGTGACGGTGTGCTCGTCTGGCTCACCGCCGCCGCCGTGATCGCCGCTCTGGCGGCGTGGGCCGCGCAGGCCGGGCAGGG
Organism: Propionibacteriaceae bacterium; assembly: GCA_031272805.1. GTDB lineage: Bacteria > Actinomycetota > Actinomycetes > Propionibacteriales > Propionibacteriaceae > WQYJ01. The sequence continues at coordinate 14,513 of JAISTC010000045.1, read as the reverse complement.
CCAAGGCCAGGCCCGAGATGAGGCGGTCCACCGCGCGGGCCTCGTCGGCCACGTCTTCCGCCTCGGGCCCGCCGAGCGCAGCCGGGAGCGGACCGGCCGGATCGTGTCGACGGCCACGGACGGCGTCGAGCGGGCGGCGGCGTTCCGGGCGACATTCATCGGGCCAATGGTCGCGTCGATGACGCTGCCGCTGCTCGTCCTCGCCGTCCTCGCCCTCGCGGTCGACCCCGTCGCGGCGGGCTGGCTGGCCCTCGGTGTCCCCGCGATCCCCGTGGCGCTCGGCGGTTTCCAAGCCATCTTCCGGCAGGTCTCCGCCCGCTACCGCGCCCACGCGCGTGACCTCTCCGCCCAATTCCTCGACGCCATCCAGGGCCTGCCCGCGCTGCGGCTCCTGGGTGCCGGGCCGGACATGGGGCGGAAGCTGGCGCGCGGGGCCGAGGGCCTGCGCCGCCACGTCATGCGGCTCCTGGCCGGAAACCAAGTTGTCTTGTTTGTGGTCGACGCGGGTTTCGCCCTCGCCTTCGTCACGCTGGCCGCCGGCCTCGCGCTCACCCGCTATCACGCGGGCCACCTGACCGCGGGCGGGGCGGTCAGCCTCGTCCTGGCCGCGACGCTGCTCTTGGAGCCGCTCGACCGGATCGGGCAGTTCTTCTACGTCGGCATGGGCGGTATCGCCGCCGCCCGGGAGATCACGGCGTGCCTCGGCGAGGCGCCGGCCGTGGCGGACCCGGGCGGGGCGGCACCGGCGGCCTCCGGCGGGGCGGGCGGGGCGCCCGCCGTGGCGTTCGAGGGGGTCGGGTTCGCGTACGATCCGGCGGCCCCCGTGCTGGGCGACGTCACGTTCGCCCTCGCGCCCGGCGACCACGCCGCCCTGGCCGGGCCGTCGGGCGCCGGCAAGACGACGGTCGCGGCGTTGCTGGAGGGCACGCGGCGGCCGGACCACGGCGTGGTCCGGCTGTTCGGCCACGACGTCACGGCCGTGCCGCTGGAGTGGCAGCGGGCGCAACTGGCGGTCGTCGCCCAACACACCTACCTCTTCACCGGCACGCTCCGGGACAATCTGCGGGTGGCCGACCCGACGGCGTCGGACGAGCGGCTGTGGGCGGCCTTGGCGGCGGCCGACCTCTCGGACTTCGCTGCTACCCTGCCCGCCGGGCTCGACACGGCCGTCGGCGAGCGGGGCCTCGCCCTGTCCGGCGGCCAGACCCAGCGGCTCGCCATCGCGCGGGCCTTCCTGAAAGACGCGCCGATCCTCGTCCTCGACGAGCCGACCGCCCACGTCGACCTGGCGTCCGAGCGGGCCATCCTGGCGGCGCTCGGCCGGCTGGCGGCCGGGCGCACGGTCCTGACGATCTCCCACCGGCAAGCCATGCTGCTCGACGCCGGGCGGGTCTTGCGGTTGGAGCGCGGCGTGATGGCGGAGGTGGTGCGATGAGCGCCACTCCGGCCGCCGTCCTGTCTCCCGCCGCCTTACGTCGCCGGCTGGTGTCGTTGGCCCGGCCGGTGCTCCCGCCGCTGGCCCTGTCGCTCCTCTGCCGACTGGGCCAACTGGGCGCCGGGCTGGCGCTGTTCGGCGTGGCGGGCTGGGCCGTGGGCCGGGCGGTCGACGGGCCGGCGTGGGCCGTCGCCCCGGTCGTCTGGACCCTGGTCGGCCTCTCCCTACTGAAAGGCGCGTTGCGCTACGGCGAGCAGTTCTGCGGCCACCTGGTCGCCTTCAAGGCGCTCGCCCGCCTCCGCGTCTACTTCTACGACCGCCTGGAGCCCCAGGCGCCCGCCGCCGTCGCCGGGCGGCCGTCCGGCGACCTGCTGGCCCGCGTGACGAAGGACGTCGACCGGGTCGAGGTCTTCTTCGCCCACACCCTCGTGCCCGCCGCGGCCGCCGTCCTCGTGCCCGTGGCGACAACCGTGGCGTTCGGGGCGCTGGTCGGCTGGCCCGGGGCGCTCATCCTGGCCCTGGCATTGGCGGTCGTCGGCCTCGTCACCCCCCGGCTGGGCGCGCGGGCGTCGGCCGGCGCGGCCACGGCGCTCCGGGCGGGGCGGGGCGCGCTGGCCCAGCACGTGACGGACTCGGTCCAAGGGGTGCGCGAGGTTCTCGGATTCGGCGCGGCCGGGCGGCGGTTGGCGGAGCTGGCGGAGTTGGAGCAGCCGGTGGCCGCCGGGCTCGCCACGTTGGGGCGCTGGGCGGCCCGGCGGCGCGGGCTCAACACCTTGGTCGTGACTCTGGCGCTCGTGGCCGAGGCGGCCTGGCTGACGGCGCCGGCCGCCGGGCCGGGCCCGGGCCTCGCCACCACCGGGCTCGGGCTCGGGCTGACCGTGGCGGCGTTCGGGCCCGTGCTGGCCGTCGAGGACTTCGCCGCCGACCTGCAGCAGGCCTATGCCTCCGCTCGCCGCCTCTTCGAGGTGACGGACGCGGCGCCGCTCGTGACGGACCCCGGCACCGCCGACGCGGGGGCCGCGCCGGAGCGGCCGGAGGGATGGCGGGCGACCGCGGCGCTCGTGGCGCCGGATGTCGAGTTCGACCACGTCACGTTCACCTACCCCGACCTGGCCGGCGGGCCCGGGCGAACCAGGCCCGCGCTCGCCGGGCTGACATTCACAGCGCGGGGCGGGGCCGTCACTGCGCTCGTCGGCGCGTCGTGGTCGGGCAAGTCGACGGTGGCGGCGCTGCTGGCGCGGGCGTTCGACCCGGACGCGGGGGCGATCCGGCTGGGCGGCGTGGACCTCCGGGACTATGCCCTCGACCAACTCCGCGCCGAGGTCGGTCTGGCGCCCCAGCGGCCGTACCTGTTCAACGACACCCTGGCAGGCAACCTGCGGCTGGCGGCGCCGTCGGCGAGCGCGGCGGAGTTGGCGGCCGCCGCGCGGCAGGCCGGGCTGGATGACGTCGTGGCGGCGGAGCCGGAGGGGTGGGCCGCCCCAGTGGGGGAGCAGGGGGAACGGCTATCCGGCGGCCAGCGGCAGCGGCTGGCGTTGGCCCGGACGCTGGTGGCGCGGCCATCGGTCGTGGTCCTGGACGAGGTCACGAGCCAAGTCGACGCCGCGACCGAGCAGCGGGTCTTGGCGGGGATGAGAGAGGCGACGGCGGGCAAGACAGTGCTGTTCATCGCGCACCGGCTGGCGACCGTGCGCGATGCCGACTGGATCGTGGTGCTGGACAACGGGAGCGTGGTCCAACAAGGCGTCTACGCGGACTTGGCTACCGCGGCCGGGCCGTTCCGAGACTTGCTCGACAGAGAAGCCTGAGGGGAGCCCCTGGCCAGCCGCCCCGCGTCCATCCTGGGCGCAGCGCAGGACAGTCGGGGTGGGACAGTCGGGGTTAGTGGGAGGGCGCTGCCAGCGCTTGCGCCACAGAGTGGCACCAGTCTGTGGCGGCGTTGATGAAGGCGGTTGTCCAGACAACCCAATCCGGCGGAATGGCCACCTCGCGGCAGGCGTCGCTCAGCGCGTCCGGCACTTGGGCAGCGAGCGTGGCGACCCGCGTGACGACCTGGTCCTTGTCGAGGCCGCAGTCGGCGGCCAAGACGCGCCAATGGCCGGCTCCGATGCGGCTGAACCGGCTTTCGCCGCCGATGCGCATGGCCGCGTGCTGCGCCCAGCCAGGGCCATACGGCAGGCCGGAGTTCAAGTCGTACAGCGGCGCCAGCCGTGGCCTCAGGCCGGCTTCCAGCAGAACGGAGTAGTTGCGGGCATGGGCGTCCGTCCCCTGGACGAGGTGGTTGAAGATGAGCGCGTCGACGAAGCGCTCGACGTCCGACTCCCCGGTATGGCGCCGCAACAGGTCGGCGCAGGCCGCGGCGCCGAGGCCACCCCGGTCCTCGTACTTGCGCCAGGGATCGATGCCCGCCGCCTGTCCCAAGTCCTCTTGGTGGACCCGCCGCCACCGGCCCTCGACGAGCCTGCGGTCGTAGCGCTCAACGACGATCACCTGGCGCCCGGCGAAATCGCCCAGCCAGGTCTCAGCCACCTCCAGACCCAGCCGGGCCGCGGTCTTCATCGTCAGGACTTCCGCCAGGGCCTGGCCATCGAGGCCCGCCACGGCGAGCTTGAGGATGTGCGTGGACGGCTCGGCCCCCCAAGGGAGCGCCCAGCCCTCGCCGACGCGCCGCAGGGCCAGCTTGGCCTGGGCGCCGGCCAGACTGAACCGGCCGTGGGTGAAATCCGGGGTGGGGGCACCCAGGGCGATGGCGTCCAGCAAGAGGCCGACCTGCCTGTCTTCCAGGGGGACGACATCCCCTTCCCGGTTCAGGATGGCGGGAAGACGGTCCTCCGAGACGAACTGGGCGGCCCCAGCCAGGTCCTCGCCGACGTGGGGGAGGAGCGCCATGTGGTCGTGGTTGACGACACCGAATTGGTCCCGCCAGCGGGCCACCGTCCTTTCGTTGTCGGGGAACAGGGCGGCGATCCACGGGTGGACGGCGTCGTGGCGCCACCGGCGGCGCTCGGTCGGCAGCGACAGGGACAGCGGCACGGGCCCCGGGTCCGCGTCGTAGAGGAGGCGGGTCTTGTCGATCGGCCCCTCCAACATGGCGCTGTGCCTGGAGTCGATCAGGACGTGCAGGGCGATCCGGTCGGCACTCATGGCAGCCGCACCGCCTGGATCTCCAGGGGCAACTCCAACTCCGCGAGCAGGCGGAACACCATGTCCAGGGGCGCGGAGGTCTTCTGGCCGTCTTCGAACTGGCTGAGCCACGTCCGCCCGACGCGGGCCCGGCGGGCCAACTCGGTCTGGGTCAGGCCAGCGGCCCGACGGGCGTCCCGAACCGCGGGCCCAAGGGCATGGGGTGTGCGCACGACGGCTGGTGTTTCCATACGGCAACACTAGGGGTACTGCTGCCAAACGGCAACAAACGGCCCGGTGTCGTCTCTTGGCGACAAGACTCTGGCCAGTCCGGACCCTGCCGCATGGTCATCGCGCTGGCAGCCGCGTTGAACCAGCCCCGCTCGACGAGCCGACGCGAGATGAGGCCGGCGTCCGCCGGGACCGTCCAAGGGTCATGTGGGGTGGGCTAGTGCTGCCAGGGCGCGGCGGGGGATGGCTGTCCACGTGGGGCGGTTGCGGGTTTCGTACAGGAGCTCGTATATCGCCTTGTCGGCCTCGTAGGCCGCCAGGGCCGGGGGCGGGGTCACGCTGTCGCCGAGGTAGCCGGCCAGGAAGGCCGCGCGGGCTTGGGCCGCCCAGGTCAGGGCCGCTTCGGACGCGGGGTCCGGGTGGGCGCTGCGGGCGTAGTCGATCGAGCGGGTCAGCCCCGCCACGTCCCGCCACACCGAGTCGGGCTGCCGCCGCTCGGCCGGGGTCTTGAGCGGCTCGCCCTCGAAGTCGAGGATCGTCCAGCCCGCCGGCGAGAGCAGGACCTGGCCCAGGTGGAAGTCGCCGTGGAGCCGCTGGACCGGCAGCTCGGCGGTCCCGAGGCGCGCGAACGCCGCCTCCAGGCCGTCCCGGTACGCCGCCAACTCGGGCAGGTCCGCGGCGGCCGCGTCCAGGCGTGACGTCATCTGCGCGACCACGTCCGCGCCCGTCGCCACGGCCGTCGGGAAGGCGTCGGCCAGCGCCGCGTGGAGCCGCCGCAGCGTCTGGCCGAGCCGCCGGAACTCCGGCGCGCTGTCCCGGCCCGCGCGGCACGCCTGGGTGGCCCATTCCCAGCCGTCGGCGGCGTCCGTCACGCGCTCCATGGCGACGCCGAGGTCGACGTCCCGGGCCGCGTCGCGCCACGTCCCGTACAACTCCGGCGCCAGGCCGGAGCCGCGCAGCGCGCGCAGGACCTCGACGTCGAGGCTGGGTCCGGGCGTCAGCTTGCGCAGGATCTTGAGGAGGACGCCGTCGCCGATCCGGACATTCGTGTTCGACTGCTCGCCCGTGAACACCGTGGTCGGCAGGGCCGGGTCCGGCGGCGGCGCCAGCCACGTCACGCCCGGGGCCGTCGCCAGGCCGCGCAGCAGTACGGCCATGGCGGCGGGGGAGCGGGGCGCGTCGACGACCTGCGCCGGGCCCAGGCCGGGCAGGTCCGTGACCGTCACGACGGCGTCGGGCGGCGTGGCCGTGACCGCCGCAGCGGTGGGGCTGTACGCGACGACCAGGTGGTATGTGTCCTGGCCCGCCGCGTGGCTGACCGTGGCCAGCTCCGAGCGCACCCAGCAGTCCTCTTCCTGCGCGAGCCAGGGGAGCGGGGTCAGGGCCGTGATCGTGCCGCCCAAGCCCTTGGACTGGAACCAGCGGGCGGAGGAGAGGTACGCGAACCAGTCGGCGGTGAGGGTCATGGGGAGGAGTCTACGGCTGTGGTGCCCCACCCCTGGGCCGCGGTGTCGGGCCCGGTGGCTGTCGCTCGTTCCTCGCTCCGTAGCCACCGTGCCCGACCCACGGCCTGGCCTGCCCCCGCGGCCTGGCCGACCCTGTGGCCCGCGGCTAGCATGGGCGCGTGACCCCTGCCTCTCGGCCGTTCGGGGGTGCGCTCCAAGTCGCGGTGCGGGCCCTCGCCCGTGACGCGCTCGCGGTCGGCGTGAAGGGGACGCTGCCGACCAACCAGCAGTACCTGGAGCAGCTCGGGCTCGGCGCCGCCACGATCCAGCGGGCCCTCGAGGAACTGCGCCACCGCCGCGCGCTCCGCACCCGGTCGCGCGGCCACCTGGGCCGCGTGGTCATGGCCGTCGACCTGGCCGCCGCGTGGCGGACCGGCGGCCTGCCGCCCCTGCGCCTCGCCCTGCCGCCGGCCGGGCCGGTCGAGACCGAGGCCCTCCACGACGTCCTGGCCGAGGCGCTGGCCGCCGTCGGCATCGCCCACCACTCGCACACCGTCCGCGGCGGCCTCCGCCGCCTCGACCTCGTCTCCCAGGGCGAGGCCGACCTCACCGTCGTGCCCAACGGGGTCCTGACCGCCCGGCCGCCGTCCGGCCTCCTCGTCCGGCGGCTCGGAGTGGGGACGTACTACGGGCGTGACCGGGTTCAGGTCGTGACGCGGCGAGACGACGCCGCGCCGCCGCGCCGGATCGCCGACGACCGCGACGTCGTCAGCCACCACCGCATGACCCTCGGCGAGTTCCCCGGCGAGGGCGGGTACCTGTACGTCCAGATTCCCGTGCCGCGCATCCCGGCCGCCGTGCTTCAGGGAGAGGCGGACGCGGGGCTGTGGCACCTGAGCCCGTCCGTCGTGCCGCTGGCGCGGGCCGGGCTGCTGCTGCGGCCGCTGCAGACGGCGGCCGGTCACGCGGCGTGGGAGGCCGTGTCGGAGGCGGTGTTGGTGGCGAGCCCCGGGCGGCCGGAGCTGCGGGCCGTCCTGGGCGGCCTCGACCTCAGTCCGCTGGCCGCGCGGCAGGCTGCCGCGATTCGGCGGGATGACGGGTTGCTGCCGGCGTGACGGGAACCGTCGCCGCCTGGTCGAACCTGGTCTTGAGCGCGTTGAGCGCCAGGCCGAGGCCCCACGTGGCGGCCGCCAGCGCGACCAGGATGAGCGCGTAGGCCGGCCACGGGTAGCGCGTCGGGTCGAGGAACGGATACGGGTACGTCGAGCGGCCCTCCGGCCACGTCACGGTCGCGCCGACTATGTCCGTCACCGCCACGTACACGACGAGGTAGCCCAGCCACGGCGCCAGCGACCGCCAGGTCGCCCGGCCGCGCAGCGGCGCGAGCAGGTAGAACGCGAAACAGAGCAGCGGCGATACCGCGTGGACCCACAACCCCGCGCCCCACGGCGTCGGGTTGAAGTCGCCCGTGTAGAACGGCTCGATCAGCGTCACGACGACCAGGAACACGAGCGTCAGGTAGAGGGTCACGCCCGTGGCGACGCTGCGGTTGAGGACCAGCCGGGTGAGGCGCGGGCGGCGCGCGGGGCCGCCCAACATGACGACCGCGAAGCCGATCAGCCAGGCCAGGAACAGGAGGTTGGCCTGGTCCGTGAAGTAGTACAGGAACGCCCACGCCGGCGGCGCGTCGGGCGCGTCGTTGCGCGCGCACGCGGCGAACGTGTCCGCCAGCACGAGGCACAGGTAGAGGGAGTAGAGGGCCGCCACGAGCCCGCCGGCGAGCTCGGAACGGCGCCGGTTGGGATCACGCATGCGCCGCCTCCTTGAGGGATGTAGATCCGGAGGACCCGGCCGACCTGGCCAGGTGCACGCGAGTTTAGCCAGTGGGGTCAAGGACGACCAGAGGGTTGTGGGGGGTCGAGGAGTCGGTCAAGGCGGAGGTGTCTGATGCCGCGGCCTTGGCGCCTGACACCTTGGCTTGGGGGCGCCACGGTGTCAGGCCCCGTGGCTGTCGCTCGTTCCTCGCTCCGTAGCCACGGTGCCCGACCCCGTGGCTACGGAGCGAGAGGGGCTGATCCCTCGGGGATCAGCCCCTCTTTGCCGCCGCCCGCCCGGGAGACGGGGTCGGAGTGATTCGAGGGTACCTGCTGGGTCACGGTGGAGGCAATAGACCGTCATCGTTTACGATGCCTGGTGGCAGAGAGGAATCCATGACTGCGTCACTGACTGCCGCCGCCCCGTCGCGCCGCCCCCCGGTCGCTGAGAACCACGTGCGGGCCACCGCGCTGGCTCTGGCCGACCAAGTCGGCTCCGTCGTGCGCGGCCGGACGGAGGCCGCCGAGCTGGCCGTCATCGCCCTCCTGTCCGAGGGCCACATCCTCCTGGAGGACGTTCCCGGCGTCGGCAAGACGACGCTGGCCAAGGCGCTGGCCGCGTCGATCGACGGCTCGACCGGCCGCATCCAGTTCACGCCGGACCTCATGCCCAGCGACGTCATCGGCTCCCACGTCTACCGCTCCGACAAGGGCACCTTCGAGTTCATGCCCGGACCCGTGTTCGCCCACATCGTCATCGGCGACGAGATCAACCGCGCCAGCCCGAAGACCCAGTCGGCGCTCCTGGAGGCGATGCAGGAACGCCACGTCACGGTCGACGGGACGACCTACGCCCTGCCCCGCCCGTTCGTCGTCATCGCCACGCAGAACCCGATCGAGATGGAGGGCACGTTCGCGCTCCCCGAAGCCCAGCGTGACCGGTTCATGGCCCGGCTGGCCGTCGGCTACCCGGACCTCGACGACGAGGTCGCCGTCCTCGACGCCCAGGAGGTGGCCGACCCGCTCGACGGCCTCGAGCCCGTCGCCACGGCCGACCGCGTCCTGGCGCTGATCCGCGCCATCCGCGGCCTCTACACGGCCCCGGCCGTCAAGCGCTACATCGCCGAGCTGGCCCGGGCCACGCGGGAGGCCCCCGAGATCGCCCTCGGCGCGTCCCCCCGCGCCTCCATCCAGCTCCTCCGGGCCGCCAAGGCCGCCGCCACCCTGGCCGGCCGCAACCACGTCATCCCCGACGACGTCCAGCGGCTCGTCCCCGCCGTCTGGGCCCACCGCCTCATCCTGACGCGCCAGGCGCGCGGCGCCGGCCACACCCCCGAGAGCGTGCTCCAGGGGCTCCTCGCGCGCGTGCCGGTGCGCTGACCCGGCCATGAGCGCGGCCATGCCCCCGGAGTCCGGCGTCTCCCGCCACCGGGCCGGCCGCGTCCGCCTCCGCCCGACCGTCCGCGGCGTCCTCCTCGCCCTCGGCGCCCTCTACTGCCTCGGCCTCGGTATCGGCGGCGCCTACCCGGTCCCCGCCGCCGTCGGCGCGATCCTCGGCGTCCTCGTCCTGGCCGACGTCTGCGCGCTGATCGGCCGCACCCGCTGGTGGCGCGGGCTCTCCCTCGGCCGCCGCGTCGTCCCCAACCCGGCCGTCGCCGGCGGCGCCGTCACGTTGTCCTGGTCGACGCTGGGCCCGCGCCCGTTCAATGCCACCGTGGTCCAGGACCTCCCGGCCTCGTTCGAGCCCGTGACGGACCCGGACGCCGCCCACGTCCTCGTCACGGCCACGCGGCGCGGCCGCGTCGACCTCCCCGGCCCCCGGGCCGCCCTGCTCGGCCCGTTCGGTCTCGGCCAGGCCAAGGTCACGTTCGGCGACGGCCCCGCCGTCACGGTCTGGCCGGCCTGGGCGGCGCTCGACGTCGCGCTGCGCGGCGGCGTCGACCAGGAGGCGGCGGGCCGGGGCGGCCTGCCGCAGCCCAACCCGGAGGACACGACCGTCCGCGAGTACGCCACGGGCGACGAGTGGCGCCGCATCCACTGGCGCTCGTCGGCCCGCCGCGGCCGGCTCATGACCCGGGCCGAGGAACCCGCCCATCTGCCCGCCGCCCTCGTCCGGCTGGCCGCCGACCCCGGCGCGGGCGTGACGGCGCAGGAGCTGGCGGTCAGCCTGGCCGCGTCGCTCGTGGCCGCCCTCGACGCCGCCGGCTTCACGCTCCACCTCGACGCCGGGGGCGTCCAGACCGGCCGCTGGCCCGCCCTGTTCGACCAGCTCGCCGGGTTCGACGCCACCGCCGGCTCGGCCGAGGCGACCGGCCGGGCCCTCGGCGCGGTCAGCCGGGCCGACACGGCCGCCCCCGAAGACGCCGCGGACCCCGACGTGGCGGCCCAGCCGTCGCTGACCGTTGCCGTCGTCGCCCCGGCCGCCGCCGAGCCCGCCCATCTGACGGGCGTCCTGCCCGCGCCGGGCACGGCCCTCGCCGTCGTCGTCGGCGCGGCCTCCGACGCCTGGCTGGCCGCCCTGGACCGGGCGGGCTGGGCCGCGTGCCCCGTGACCCCCGAGACCCCCCGGCCCGCGGCGGCCGACGCCGTCGCCGCCGCCCTCGACCCCCTCCTGCGGGGGCTGAGATGAACCACCACCCCGTCCGTGCCACCGTGCTCGCCCTCGTGGCGATGGCCTGCTCGCTCCTCGCCCTCCTCGGCTTCCTGACGCGCGGGGCGTGGCTCTGGCAGTGCCTCGGCCTGGTCCTCCTCGTCGGCCTCGTCATGGCCGCCACGCGCGCCGTCCGCATCTGGCTGCCCGGCCCCGCCGGCCTCGTCACCGTCATCGGCTACGTCACGGCCTGCTGCACCCCGCGTGACGCGCTCGTCTGGATCATCCCCACCCCGACGTCCGTCGGCGCGCTGCTCGACCAGCTCGTGGCCGCCGGCGACGCCATCAAGGCCCAGCCGCCCTTCGACCCGCACCCCGAGGTCTTCACTCCCGTCCTCCTGATCGCCACCGGCCTCGCCACCCTCGTGGCCGTCGCCCTGGCCGCCGACCTGGGCTGGCCCGCGCTGGCGGGGATCCCCCTCGTAGCCCCGTGGATCGTCCTCAGCTTCGTCCGTTTCGCCGCCGCCTTCCCGCCCATCGCCGCCGCCGGGGCCGCCTACGCGCTGCTCCTGGCCTGGGGCAGCCGGGGCGGCGCGCGGCAGCCGCCCCGGGCGTGGCCGCTGCCGGCGGTCGTGGCGGGGCTGGCCGGGGCCATCGTGGCGCCGCTCGTCGTCGTGCCGCTGAGCCAGCAGACGCCGGCCTGGGGCGCGCTGCGCGACCGCTTCACGGTCGTGGCCGACGCGCTGGGCGGCTCGGCCGTCGCGCCCGGGGCCAGCGTCGACCTCGGGCTGAGCCTCCTCCGCGACCTCCGCCAGAACGCCGCCCTCGTCCTGCTCACGACCACGCCCCTGCCGGGCGCCGACGGCACGGTCGCGACCGACGGCGCCGAACGGCTGCGCATCACCAGCCGCTACGACTTCGACGGCGAGAGCTGGGCGAACCCGGCGGGGGCGTGGGACGAGGTCGAGGACCGATACCTCTGGCCGGACCCGGACGCGGTGGCGCAGGACGCCGGCGGCGTCTGGACAGGCGCCGAGACGGCCATCCAGGTCGAGGTCGGGGACTACGACCAGCCGGACGGGCGCGTCCCCGTCACGATCGGCCCGCGCTGGCTGACGGGGCTCGACTACGTCGAGTACAACGCCGCGGCCGACGCCGTCCGGACCCGGCCCGCGCTGGCCTCGGGCGAGGTCTACACCCTGACGACGCAACACCTGGACCGGACTGTCCTGGCGTCCCTGGCCGTCGATGTCGCGGACGCCCCGGCGGCCAGCCTCAACCCCGGCCCCCTCGACCACCTGGCCGAGCTCCAGGCGCTGGCCGACGCCATCACGGCGGACGCTCCGACCGACTACGCCAAGGTCCAGGCTCTGCTGGCCTACTTCCGCCAGGCGGGTTTCACGTACTCGTTGAACGTGTCCTACACCGGCGCCGACCCTCTGTGGGACTTCCTGCAGCGGCAGGCCGGCTGGTGCATCCACTACGCCACGGCCTTCGTCATCTTGGCCCGCCTGGCCGGGCTGCCCGCCCGCCTGGGCGTCGGCTTCACGGCCGGGACCGTCGTCGACCCCGCCACCGGCACCCGCGAGATCCGCGGCTCCAACTCCCACGCCTGGCCGGAGGTGCTGTTCGAGGACGCGGGCTGGGTCGCGTTCGAGCCGACGCCCGGGTTCGCCGACCCGGAGCCGGGCCCGGCCGCCGCGGGCCAGTCCACGGCGGCGCCGTCCGCGACGCCGAGCCAGGGGGCCGGCGCCGCACCGAGCGCCGGCGTCACGCCGGGGGCGGCCCAGCCGTCGGCCGCGGCCACCGCGGGCGCGGCAGCGGGGGCCGCGGTGGGGGAGGCCTGGGCGGCCTACGGCGGCTGGCTGGCCCTGGCCGGCCTGGTGGTCGCCACGGTCGCCGGGGTCCTGGGACGCCGCTCCTACCGGCGGCGCCACGCGACGCTGGACGAGGTCTGGAGCGAACAGCGTGACCTGGCGCTACGCGACGGGCTGGTGGCGCGGGGCGCGACGGTCCACGAGGTGGGGGAGGCGCTGGCAGCCCGCTTCGGCCCCGGCCCGGCGGCCGAGGCCGGCCGCCACCTGGCCCGCCTGGTCGAGCAAGCCCGCTACAGTCCGCCGGACGCGATCACCGTCGCCGCGACCGTGGACAGCGAGGCGCGCGCCGACCGTGACGTGATGCGCCGGGCCCGGCGCTAGGCCGAGTCGGCGACTGGAAGCGGTTTCACTTCTTTCTGCGAAAAACCGGCAATTTGCTACGTGGTTTAAATCACTCTTGCTTGACCCCGATTCTCGGCCCGGAGTAAAGTACGAGTCCAGCCCGTCACGACGTGACGGGTGCTGTTCATATCGGGGGCCTCCCCCCGGCCCCCCGCGGACAGGGGAGGGACGATGGCCAGGTTACCTAGTGACGTGCGCGCGACGTTCTGCCGGGTGCTCGACGGCGACATGTCGCCGACCCAATTCGGCCGGTGGCTGATCGAGAACGACGACCTCGAAGGCCAGATGCCGCGTGACGATTACTTCGCATTGTTAGCGCTCAAATATGGGAAACCGGGCGTGCTGGACAAGGTGCGGCCGATTCTCGAGCAATATGTCACCCCCGGTGAGTTGGCCGTCCACACCTTGGTCGACCTGCTCCACCACACGAGTTGGGAGGACGAACACCTCCCCGACTACCTCCTCGACATCGGCGCGTACTACGACAAGGGCCTGACGTTCCTCCAGCCGCTCGTGACGTACTTCACGGACGCCGTGCGCCACCCCGTCGTGGGCGGCGAGGCGCGCGACTGGGACGAGCTCTCCGAGTTCGAGCGCGAGTCGATCCTGCGCAGCTTCGGGCCGGCCCTCGACGCCGAGATCCGCCCCCTCGTGGCCGCGCTCAAGTCCGGCGAGATCACGCTGTACACCGACGACAACGGCGCCACGTACACCTACCTGGACCGGAGGCCGACGCTGCTTGCGGCATGATGGCCCCATGCCTCACATCGTCATCCTCGACGGCTACACCGAAAACCCCGGCGACCTCAGTTGGTCCGGCTTCGCCGACCTCGGCGAGCTGACCGTCTACGACCGGACCGCCCCCGCCGACGCGGCCGCGCGCATCGGCGCCGCCGACATCGTGTTGACCAACAAGGTGCCGGTCACGGCGGCGGTCATGGACGCCTGCCCGGCCCTCCGCTACATCGGCGTGCTGGCCACCGGCGTCAACGTCGTCGACCTGCCCGCCGCCGCGGCGCGCGGCCTCACCGTGACGAACATCCCGGCCTACTCGACCGCGTCCGTCGCGCAGTTCACGTTCGCGCTGCTGCTGGAAATCTGCCACCACGTCGGCGAGCACACGGCGTCCGTCCGGCGCGGCGTCTGGGCCAACAGCCCGGACTTCACGTACTGGGACTACCCGCTAATCGAACTGGCCGGCAAGACGATGGGGCTGGTCGGCTTCGGGCAGATCGGCCAGGCCGTGGCGCGCATCGCCCAGGCGTTCGGGCTGCGGGTTCTGGCCTGCAATGCCCGCGGCACGACGGGGGTGACGGAGTCGGGGGTCACGCTGGCGCCGTTCGAGGATGTCATCGCCCGGTCGGACATCGTGTCGCTGCACTGTCCGCTGACCGACGCCAACCGGGGGCTGATCGACGCCGCGGCGATCGGTCGGATGAAGCCCGGCGCGATCCTGCTCAACACGGCGCGCGGGCCGCTGCTGGTCGAGCGGGACGTGGCGGACGCGCTCAACGCCGGGCGGCTGTCGGCCGCGGCGGTCGACGTCGTGGCCGAGGAGCCCATCCGGCCGGACAACCCCCTGCTGACCGCGCGCAACTGCTTCATCACGCCGCACATCGCGTGGGCGCCGTTCGAGGCCAGGGCGAGGTTGATGGA
>JAISTC010000011.1 GCA_031272805.1 Propionibacteriaceae bacterium | reverse complement strand
AGCCCATAAGAGTCCAGAATCCCCATAGCCGCAGCCACGATGCCCGCCCGGGTAAGATTCACCCCCCCATCCTAGAACACCGTTCAACCAGAAACCCGCGCGCCCCGTCATCCTGCGCGGAGGCCGCCCGCGGCCGGAGTCGCAGGATCTCACCCCGCCGCGTCACTCCTTCAGCGCCCCCCACCCGCGCAACGCCGGGAAGAACACGTCGTCGAGGATCTGCTCGATGTCCTCGTCGGTCGGGGCGCGGAAGGTCAGCAGCATCTGCCCGCGCAGCAGGTCGGACGGCAGTGCCAGGACGCGCTCGGGCACCCCGGTGAGGTCCAGTTCCCCGCGCTGCTGGGCGCGCAGCAGGATGGTGGGAAACGCCACGCCCGTGGACGAGCCGAGGACACGCTCGCGCACGTCCGCCGGAGTCTCGAGGCCGCCCTCGTAGTAGCCGCCGCCGGCGAGCTGGACGAACGTGACGACGCCGATCTCGGCCATCGACTGGCTGGTGGCCCGCATAAGGGCGACGAGGTCGCCCCGCAGGCTGCCGGTGTCGGGGATCGCCGGCTGCATGAGGTTCCGCCGCCGCACAATCGCCGCCTCGACCAGCGCCCCCCGGTCGGGCCAGCGCCGGTAGATGACGCTGCGGGACGTCCCGGCGGCCGTCGCCACCGCGTCGTACGTCAACTCGCCGTATCCCCGCGTCGCCAGCACGCTCCACGCCGCGTCGAGGATCGCCTCCTCCAACTCCGCGCCGCCCCGCCGCTGCTGGCGCCCGGCCTTGGCGTCCGCCCGGGCCGCGGCCCGGGCGGCCCGTTGCTCAGCCTGGCGCGCGGCGCGTTCGTCCCGCGCGGCGGCGGCCGCGGACCGCAGTGCCCCCACCGACCGTCCGCCGCCCGCGTGACCCGAAGCGTTGCCCATGGCCGCATCCTAAGAGTCACGCTTGTATCTTGACAAGCATCCGGCCGGCCTCTACAGTCGCGTTAGATACATTAATGACTCTTCTAAGGAGTTACCATGAGTCTTGATGCGACACTGACGGCCTCTGACTCCGACGCCGCGCCCAGCCAACCGGCGGCGCCGCCCATGGACCCGGCTGTCAAGAAGGTCCTGTGGGTAGGCATGTTGTCGATGGTGGCGATGATCCTCGACTCGACGGTCACGAACGTCGCGCTCGACACGTTGTCCCAGGACTTCCACGTCACGACATCGGTCGTCCAGTGGGTCTCGACGGCGTACATGCTCGCCCTGGCCGTGACTGTGCCCATCTGCGGCTGGGCGGAGCGCCGCTTCGGGTCCAAACACCTGTGGCTGGCCGCCCTCGTCACGTTCGGCGTGGCCTCCGCCGGCGCCGCCCTGTCGCCGACGATGGGCGCGCTGATCGCCTGCCGCGCGCTCCAGGGCGTCGGCGCCGGCGTCGCCATGACCCTCATCATGACCGTGCTCGTGCGCCTGGCCAACGGCCACAACCTGGGACGGCTGATGTCGACCATGGCCCTCCCCATGCTCATCGTCCCCATGGTCGGCCCGGCCGTCGGCGGCGCCATCCTGGCAGCCACGACGTGGCGCTGGATCTTCTGGATCAACCTGCCGCTGACCGCGGCGGGCGCCATCCTGCTGGGCGTGGTCATGCCCCGCGACGAGCCCGCCCGCGCCCGCGAGCCGCTCGACGGCCTCAGCCTGGCGCTCGTCGGAGCGGGCACCGCCGCGTTGCTCTACGGGCTGGCCCAGGTCCCGGCCGCCGGGACCTTCCTCTCCCCCGCGGTCTGGGCCCCCGTGGCCGGCGGTGTCCTGGCGCTGGCGGCCTTTGCCTGGCGCAGCCTGACTCACGCTGGCCCGCCCCTCGTCGAGTTGCGCCTCTTCCGCGTCCGGTCCTTCTCGGCCGCCATCATCGTCCTCGTCCTCTCGGGCTTCGCCCTCTACGGCGGCACTCTCCTCCTGCCGCTGTTCTACCAACAGCTCCGCGGGACGTCCGCCCTCGCCGCCGGCCTCATGCTCATCCCCCAAGGCCTCGGCACGATCGTCAGCCGGGGCATCGCCGGGAACCTGACGGACCGTTTCGGCGCCCGTTGGGTCGTCGCGGTCGCGGCGCTCATCGCCGTCGCGGGCACCATCCCGTTCGCCCTGGCCACTGCGGCGACGCCCGACTGGCAGCTCGCCGTCTGGCAGCTCATCCGCGGGATCGGGCTGGGCGGCATCACGATGCCGACGATGGTCGCCGCCTACCTGGACGTGCCCGCCGCACACGTCGCGTCCGCCTCGATCATCACGCGCACGCTCCAGCAGATGGGCAACGCGTTCGGCGCCGCCATCGCCGCCGTCATCCTGGAATCCGTCACGCGCGGCGCCGGCACGCTGCCCCCAGGCTTCCACGCGGCCTTCACAGTAGTAGCCGCCCTGACGCTAGTAGTGGCCCTGGCCACCCCCCTATTGGCGGCCAACCGTCCCCGCTGACTCACCCAAGGGCCCGTGACCCTGCGGTCGCCTCCCCCGGCTGGACACGGGCGAGTCTGACGGCGGAACGACCAGTACATTCCATGCTACTTGACTAGTAGATGTCCTGCTAGACGACTAATAACATGCTTCTGGCTGCTACTGTAGGCACATGGACTACGTGCCGCGCCTGCTCGATCCCTATCTGGCCGACATGCTGACCGCACTGCCCGCGATCGCCATTGACGGGGCCAAGGGCGTCGGCAAGACCGCCACGGCCAGCCGTCTAGCCAAGTCCGTCATCGAACTCGACTCGGCAGCCGAAATTCAGGCCTCGCGAGAGGACCCGTCGCGCATCCGCCGCCTCGACCGGCCTGTGCTGATCGACGAATGGCAGTACTACCCGCCTATCTGGGACCACGTGCGCCGAGCGGTCGACGCCAACCCGGCCCCCGGCGGCTATCTCCTGACCGGCTCGGCCGTACCGGGGGAATCCCCCAAGCACTCCGGGGCGGGCCGGATCGTGCATGTGCGGATGAGGCCGTTCTCGCTGGCCGAACGCGGGCTCGGTGCGCCGACCGTGTCGCTGGCCGGCCTGTTGTCGGGCGAACGGCCGGACCTCGCGGGCTCGACGGCGCTGACGGCTGCCGACTACGCCGCCGAGATCACGAGAGGTGGGCTGCCGGCGCTGAGAGCCGTGCCGGAGCGTTTCCGCCGGGCCGCCTGGGACGGCTACCTGGACGAGGTGCTGAACCGGGACCTCCCAGAATTGGGCCGGCCGGTCCGCCGGCGCGAGACGTTGCGGGCCTGGCTCCGCTCCTACGCCGGGGCGACCTCGACCGTGGCGAATTACACCGACATCCTTGACAACGCCGCGCCGCAGGACGCCGACAAGCCCGCCAAGGCGACGGCGCTGGCGTGGCGGGAGGCGCTGTTGCGCATGTGGCTGCTCGACCCGCTCCCGGCCTGGGATGATCCGCAACACCTCGTGGGCCGCCTCGCCACGACCGCGAAGCACCACCTGGCCGACCCGGCCCTGGCCGCCCATCTGCTGGGTGTCACAGAAGGCAGCCTCTTGCTCAAGGCCAATCCGGATGGCCGGCCGCGTCCGGGCACGCTGTTCGGCGCCCTCTTCGAGTCACTCGTGGCGTTGTCGGTGCGCGTGTCTGCCGAGGTGGCCGGGTGCAGCGTCAGCCACCTGCGCAGCCGCAACGGCGACCACGAAGTCGACTTGCTCGTGACCAGGCCGGACGGGAAGGTGCTGGCCATCGAGGTGAAGTCGGCTCCGGAGATCGCGCCGGGCGACGTGTCGGACTTGCGCTGGCTCGCCGGCGTCCTGGGCGACGGTCTCCTCGACGCCGTCATCGTGACCACGGGCCCCGCTGCCTTCCGCCGGGGCGAGGACGGCATCGCGGTTGTCCCGGCCGCCCTCCTCGGCCCCTGACCACCCCCCATAGAAGGGCGTCACGGCACCAGGTCGAGCGCCTCCAGGACCTCCGTCACGTTCACCCGGGTTCCCGCGTCGGCCTGCGCCCACGTCAGCGTCAGCACCGCCCACAGCGCGTCGGCCTGACCTTCGGCGTCCGCCGGAGTCACGTCCAGCGTGACCGCGCCGTCCGCCACGGTCGCCGTCACGCCGCGGCAGTGTGACGCGGCCCCTTCGACCACCGCCACGCGCGGCTCCTCCAACAGCCCCCGCACATCCCACGCCAGCCACGTCGGCCGCTCCTGCGGCCCCGCCGCCGCCAGGTGGGCCTTGCCGTGGCTACCGGACAGGACGAACAGGGAGTCGAGCCCAACGGTCACGGCGCCCTCGATGTCCGTGTCGAGCCGGTCCCCGACGAAGACCATCCGCTCCGCCCCCAGCCGCCGGACCGTCTCGTCCAGGAGCGGCCGGAACGGCTTGCCCGCCATCGGCGGTTCCAGCCCGGGCAGCGCCCGCTCCATCGCAGCCAGCATCCCGCCCATGCCGATGGCGATGCCCTGGTCGGTCGGCCGCGTCTGGTCGTTGTTGCAGGCGAAATAGCGCGCCCCGGCCTGGACCGCGTAACACCCCTGGTTGAAGTCCTCCCACGTCAGCGACGGCTCGAACCCGACCACGATCGCCGCCGTCGCCGCGCTCCGCCGGAACACCGGCGCCAGCCCGACCCCCCGCAGCTCGTCGGCCAGCGCCTCGCTGCCGACCACGAGCACCTCCGCCCCGGCGGGCAACTCGGCCGCCATGAGCCGGGCCTCCGCCTGCGCGCTCGTCACGACGTCCGCGGCCACGGTCGGAATGCCGATCCGGTTGAGGTGGTCGACGACGGCCTGGGGCGGCCGTTGGGCGTTGTTGGTGACGAAGCCAACCTTGACCCCGAGGTCACGCAGCCCGGCGATCGCCGCGGCCGCGCCGGGCACGGCGTCCGGCCCCCGGTAGATGACCCCGTCGAGGTCGAAGCCGGAGGCGTCGTAGCGGTCGATCAGCCGGCTCACCGGTCGGCCTCGCCCAACCCCGGCAGCGCCAGGTCAAGTGCCTCCTGGACCGGCTCAACGTCACGCGCGGGCTCGGCCTGCTGCGTCCCCGCCTTGGCCTTGGGCGCAGCCTGCTTCGCCTGTTTCGGCTTCTTGGGCTTCGTCGGCGGCTCCGCCGGGCCTTCCGCCTCGTCCAAGAACTCCCCCTCGGCCGCCATCTCGGCCGCGAAATCCGCCTCAGCCTCAGCCAAAGCCAGAGCCTCTACCTCACCATCCAGCAGCTCATCCAAGCCCAGGTCCCCCTCGTCCAGCCCCAGGTCGTCCTGATCCGAAGAGCCACCCCTGTCATCCTGAGCGCCCTCTCTGTCATCCTGAGCGCCCTCTCTGTCATCCTGAGCGCCCTCTCTGTCATCCTGAGCGAAGCGAAGGATCTCGCCCGCCACCGAGTCCTCAGCCTCATCAACCTCAGGCTCCTCGTCCTCAGGCTCCTCAGCCTCCTGCGGCTCCTCGTCTTGCGGCTCCTCAGCCTCCTGCGGTTCCTCGTCCTCAGGCTCCTCGTCCTCGCCGAAGATGTCGTCCTCGTCCAGCTCCAAGACCAGCCCGTCCAGCGCATCCAACCGGTCCAGCGCGTCGGTCTGCCCGGCCGGGTCCAGCTTGGCGGCGCGCTCGAACCCCCGGTGGGCGTCCTCGGCGTGCCCGGCCTCCAGCTCGTGGCTCGCCCACGCGTACCAGGCCCGCGCCAACGCCGGCCCCGGCGTCCCGGCGGGCGGCTTCTCGATCAGCCGCCGCAGCAGCCGCCCGGCCTCGTCCACCTGCCCGAGGTCCGCCCGGGCCCCGGCCTGGACGATCCGGATTTCCACGGCCATGGCCGGGTCCTGGATCTCCGCCAACCCCTCGTCGACCAGGGCCAACGCGTCACGCGGTTGGCCCAGCGCCCGCAGGCAGTCCGCCATCACGGGCAGGAAGTCGGGCGACCCCGTCATCCGCCGCAAGACGCGGAACTGCGCCAGCGCCTCCTCGAACAGCCCGGCCGCGTACGCCGCCTCGGCCGTCGCCTCGCGGACGATCGGCAGGCGCGTGGCCCGCCGCCGGGCCGCCTCGGCGTGGCGGTACGCCAGCTCGGGGTCCGTGTCGATCAGTTGCCCGGCCGCCACGAGGTGCGCCGCGACGACCGCCGCGGTCTCGGGCTGAAGACCCTTGAGTTCCGCCCGCATCGCGCGCGGCAAGGGTTGTTTGGGGTCGAGTTCGGGGGCCTCGGGCTCGTCGGCCTGCGGTCCGAGTCCCTCGCGCAATTCCTGTTCGGGCCGGTCGTCCCGGTCCCAGTGGCGCCGGTCCTGCCGCGGCCGCGGTGGGCCGTCGTGGTAGGCGTCACGCTGGAACCGCTGGGCGCGCGGCGTCCGGTCGTCGGCCTGGTCGAACCGGCGCGGCCGCTCGTCGTCCCGGTCCCGGTAGCTCCCCGGCCGGTCATCGCGCCGCTGGTACGGCCGCTCGCCGCGCTGGTCCTCCCGGTCGAACGGCTTCCGGCCACCGCCGAAGTTCCCGCCGCCATAGCCGCGGCCGCCGTCACGGTGGCCCCGCTCGCCGGAGCCGTCGCGATCGTCGCGGGGGCGGTACCCGCGGCCCTGGCCGTCGTCGCGCCGGTAGGACGGCCGACCGTCGCTCCGCCCGAAGCCGCGGCTGCCGTCGGCCTCTCGCCGGAAGCCTCCGTTCGCCGCACCGTCCCGCCGCGTGTTGTCACGTCCCTCAGCGTCCCGCCGGAAGTCACGCTCCGGGCGCCCGTCGCGGTCGAAGGAGCGGGCGCGGTTGTCGCCGCCCGCAAAGCTGCGCGGCCGCCGGTCCCCGGTGCGACCGCTCGCCCGCGCCCGATCGCCGGTCCGTCCGTAGCGCTCGGACCGCTCCCCGTCCTGGCCCCGCTCGAAGCGGCGCGGCCGGTCCTCGAAGTCGCGCCCGCCCCGCCGGTCATCCTCGCGCCGCGCGTAGGGCCGTCGGTCGTCGCCCCAGGCATCGCGCCGGGGCCGGCGGTCGCGCTGGCCGTCAAAGTTCTGTCCGCCGTCACGCGGTTGGCCGCGCCGACCGTCGCGGTCGCCGAACTGGCGCGGCCGGGAGTCGTCACGGTCATAGCGCCGGGGCCGGCCATCGCCCTGCTGGTACTGGCGCGGCCGCGCGTCGTCGCGCTCAAAGCGCTGCGGGCGGTCGCCTCGGTAGGGCCGCTGGCCGGAGCCTGCGCGGTCGAAGCGCGGCCGTCCGCCGCCCTGTTCCTGTCGGCGCTCGCCGGAGTCTCGGTCGAAACGGCGGGGCCGGTCGTCGTTCCAGCGGTCCCGGGGTGGCCGCGAGTTGTCGCGGTAGGGCCTGTCGCCGCCGTCGCGCCGCTCGAAGCGCCGGCCGTCGTCGCCGCCGCGCCCCGAGCGCTCGCCGTCGTCGGACCGGAACCGCTGCGGCCGCGACCCGCCGGAGCGGTCGCTGGACCGGGGCCGGTAGCCGCTGTTGCCGGCCGGCCGTGACCCCCAGCGACTCCGCGACCCGCTACCCCGAGGTTGGAACCGACCGCCTTCATCGGGCCGGCGGTTCGGCCCCTTACCTTCATCAGACACAGCGAGTATCCTCCCACACTCAGTTGACCCCAGTTTTCGCAATACCCACCCACGTTACCCGTCGCGCCCAAGCGAGTCCCCTCGCCGCCCACCCCACCCCCTGGTCATCCCGGCCCCCCCCAAGTCATCCCGGCGAAAGCCGGGATCCTTCAAGCAGCAGTTCGACAAGGCCGCACGGAAAGATCCCGGCTTTCGCCGGGATGACAATGCAAGGGGTATGACCCGACAACAGCGGCGGCAGGCGCGCCAGCGGCGGCAGGCGCGCCAGCGCCGAACCGCCACACCCACCGCCGAGCCCGCACCCGACCGCCACGACCCACCCTCAAGCACCGGTTCAACAGACCGCGCGGAAAGATCCCGGCTTTCGCCGGGATGACAATGCAAGCGGTATGACCCGACCCCAGCGGCGGCAGGCGCGCCAGCGCCGGACCGCCACACCCACCGCCCATCCGGCACCTCACCACCACGCCTCGACCACAGCGGCGGCAGGCGCGCCAGCGCCGAACCGCCACCCCAGCCCATCGGTTCCCATACCGCAACGACTCGACGACCGCTCCGGCAGCCGCCAAGCAGACCGGACCACAGACCGTTCTCGACCGCGCGGGGGGCACGGGGGGCTTGGCCCCCCGACCAGATACAACAAACACCCGAGGTCTTCTGAAAGAAGACACTCGGGTGTCATTGTTTGTTGTCCGGCGACGTCCTACTCTCCCACACAGTCTCCCATGCAGTACCATCGGCGCTGAGAAGCTTAACTTCCAGGTTCGGAATGGAGCTGGGTGTTTCCCTCTCGCCATGGTCACCGAAACTCTATTGAGTTGTTAGTCGGATCCCCGACCGTCACTCAGGAACAACACAGTGGACGCGTAGCATCTTTGTATAAAGATCAAGCCCTCGGCCTATTAGTATCGGTCAGCTCCATGCGTTGCCGCACTTCCACATCCGACCTATCAACCCGGTGGTCTACCGGGGGCCTTACCAGATTAATCTGTGGGAACCCTCATCTTGAAGCGTGCTTCCCGCTTAGATGCTTTCAGCGGTTATCACTTCCCAACGTAGCCAACCAGCCGTGCTCTTGGCAGAACAACTGGCAC
>JAISTC010000236.1 GCA_031272805.1 Propionibacteriaceae bacterium | reverse complement strand
CCGGCGGCGGCGTGGCCGCGGGCGCCGGCCTGGCGGTAGAGGCGGGCCAGGCCGGCCGCCGCCTCGGACGCGGGCACGGCGACCGGCAGCGGCTCCGGCACGAGCGGGCCGAGGCGGCGGCCGCGCCAGAAGGCGGCGGCGCAGCCGGCCAGGACGAGCAGGCCGAGCGCCGCCCGCCCCCAGACCGGCAGCAGGTCGAAGAAGCCGAGCGCGGCGTCGGGATCGGGCGGCAGCACCTCGTCGCCGGGCAGGTACCACGTGACGGCGGAGTGGCGGCCGAGGACCCGCAGCGCCAGGGCGGCGTTGCCGTTGGACAGGGCGATCGTCTTGTTGAGGAACACGGCCGGCGCGCCCACGACCGTGACGTGGTGGCCGTCGACGTCGACGGCGGCGTAGTGGCCGTAGCCCGACCAGGCCCGGAAGCAGACCATGACGCCCGCCGCCTCGCCCTCGAGCGAGGCGCCGTCGGACGAGATCTTCCCGGCCGCCGTCGCGTCCGGGTCGGCGCAGTCGGCGTCGGCCGGGTTCTCCAGCCACGCGCCGTGGTCGGCGACCGCGCCGCCGGTCAGCAGCTCGACCGCCCCGGTGGCGCCGTCCGGCACGATCAGGACGAGGTCGGCGGGCACGGCCCGGAGCCGGGCGGCGGCCGTCTCGGACAGGGGCCGGTCGAGCCAGATGGCGAGGGTCGAGTCCGCCCCGGCTGCGGTGGCGGCGTCGAGCGTCGTCACCTGGGTGACCGTGATGTCGTGGGCGCGGAGGACCTCGGCGACGGCCCGGGTGCCGTTCTCCTTGGCGTTCGTGATCGACCCGTCGGCCTCTTTGAGCGAGGCGGGGGTCAGCAGGCTGAGGACGGCCAGCAGGACGAGGCCGAGGAGAAAGCCGCCGCCGCCGATGAGCCAGGGGCGGGCCTTGGACCGCTGCTCAGCCATGGGCCGCCTCCACTGCCTGGCCGGCCCGCGCCACGCGTGACCCCAGGGCGTCGGGGCTGGCCGGGTCGCCGCCCAGCCGTTCCGGCCGGGCCGCCGCCACGGACTGGTCGAGCGTCACGAGCGCGTCGTAGCCCGCGCGCGTCCCGTCCCGGCCGCCGTAGGCCAGGGCGTCGAAGAGGTCGGCGGCCTCGGCCAGGCCCGCGGCGAACGCGGGCAGGCGGGCCTCCGCCTGGAGGGCGGCCTCGCGGGCGGTCAGGCCGGGGACCTCGCGGACGATGACGCGCTCGGACAGGCCGCGGACGAGCGCGCGGAACCGCTGGAGGGTGGCGGCGGTCCAGTCGCCGGCGGCCGCCAGCCGCTCGGCGTCCGCCCGCAGTTCGGCCGCCGACCGCTCCTCGCCGGCCAGGAAGCCGCCGCCGGCGGCCCGGCGCTCACGCCGCAGCGGCCCGGCGACGCGGGCCACGACCAGGCCGACCGCGGCGGCGCCGACCAGGGCGATGACGGCGATCTCGGCGCCCGAGAGGTTGAAGCCGGCCGCGTCGACGCCGGCCAGCCACTCGAGGATGCGGTCGCGCAGGCGGACCAGCCAACTGCCCGGGTCGAGGTACTCCGGCTTGATCAGCTCGCGCGCCAGTTCGCGGCGGGCCTCGTCGGCCGACGGTTCCAGCGGCGGGCTCACGACCACAGCTCCTCGGCCAACTGGATGTCGAGGCCCTCGTGGCGGACCCGGGCGTCGAAGTAGATGAGGGCGATGGCGGCGCTCAGCAGCGGCAGGCTGAGGGCCGACGAGACGAGGCTGGCCAGCGAACTGGCCACGATCGTGACGGCCACGGCGTCCAGCCAGATGACCAGGGGCATGGCGACCAACTGG
This sequence comes from Propionibacteriaceae bacterium, assembly GCA_031272805.1. Classification (GTDB taxonomy): domain Bacteria; phylum Actinomycetota; class Actinomycetes; order Propionibacteriales; family Propionibacteriaceae; genus WQYJ01. The sequence goes on along the minus strand of JAISTC010000236.1, from coordinate 22,211 downwards.
ACGACCGAGGACACGGCCGAGGCGGCCAGGGAGAGGACGAGGCTGGTCAGGAGGTAGAGGCCGATCGTGCGCCAGAAGCGGCCGTGGGTCAGTTCCCAGCTCCGCCGGATGGCCGGGAAGACGCCGAGCCGCTCGACCACGATGGCGGGGACGGCGAACAGGAGGCGGCCCGAGAGGAACAGGGTCACGCCGAGCGCGGCCAGGACCGTGAACATGACCCCGAAGACGGCGCCGGCGCCCGAGCCGGCGGAGGCGATGGCGACGATCAGGCCGACCACGAGGCCGAGGCCGGCGACGACGACCAGACCGGCCAGGAATGTGTAGCCGAGGACCGGCAGGACGCGGGGCAGGGCGGCGTGCCACGTCTGGGCGACCGTCGGGCGGCGCGCGGTCACCGCCTCGAACGTGGCGTGGACGAGGAAGACCTGGACGACGGCGGCGCAGAGGAACGTGAAGACGTAGGTCAGGCTGAGGAGGCCGAACAGCGACCCGAGTGTGCTGAGGAGCTGGTCGATGTCCTCCAGGTCCTGGAGGTTGAAGGTGGCGTTGGCGCCGATCAGAACGGAGATGGCCGCGGGCAGCAGTTCGAAGGCGAGGACGATGGCGGCGGTCAGGCCGATCATGACGGGGACGTTGAAGCGGATGGCGCGGAACGAGCCGCCGAGGATGTCGCCGACGGTGAGGGGCCGCAGCGGCACGACGCCGTCGGACTTCGGGACCGTCCACTCGCGCTTGAGGGCGTCCGGCGGGACCCACGGCTGGTAGACCTTGCCCTCCCAGGAGGAGGGGCCAGGCGGAGGCGGCCAACCGAAGGTCATGCCCGTAGCGTAGCGAAGTAGTCCGTCATTCCCCTCCCCTGTCATCCTGAGCGCAGCGAAGGATCTCGTTGCCTTGGTAGGTCATGAGATCCTTCGCTGCGCTCAGGATGACAGAGAGAGGGAACTAGCCCGCCACGGCGATGACAGACTTGGCCTCTTCTGCTGTCACGCCGGGGTCCGCGCCCTTGTCCACGGCCCAGCGGCCGACGCCGAACGTGACGAACCAGAAGGCGCCGCAGGCCAGCGCGCCGACCGCGATCTTGAGCCACCACGGCAGTGCGGACGGCGTCACGAAGCCCTCCAAGAGACCCGATACCAACAGCGTGACGGTCAACGCCACGACGACGATGAGCGTCGTCTTGCCCTCCTCCGCCAGCGACCGGGCGCGGGTCCGGGCGCCGGGCACCAGCCACGCCCACAGCAGCCGCAGCCCCGCCGCGCCCGCCACGAAGACGGCCGACAACTCCAGCAGGCCGTGGGGCAGGATCAGTTGGTAGAAGATGGCGTCGGCGCCCTGGCGGTGCATGACGGCGGCGATGACGCCGATCTGGAACGAGTTCTGGAGCAGGACGTAGACCGGGATGAAGCCCGTGATGCCCGTGGCCACGCAGAGCCCGGCGATCTGCGCGTTGTTCGTCCAGACCAGCGCCGTGAACGAGGCGTGCGCGTACTCCGTGTAGTAGTCGGCGAAGGCCTGGTTGGCGTAGGCCGCCTGCGTGGCCGGGTCGACGAAGCGGTCGAGTGTGTCGGGGTTGGCGCCGGCGAACAGGCCGACGCCGAGGGCGAACAGCAGGCAGGCGGCCGCCGTCACGACCGACCACCAGCGCACCTTGTACAGCGCGGCGGGCAGGGTCAGCGTGACGAAGCGGACGAGGTCACGCCAGGAGGAGTCGTGCGGGCTGGCGATGCGGCCGCGGGCCTTGGCCAGGGTGAGGGAGAGTTGGGAGACGAGGGCCGGGTCGGGGGCGGTCGAGCGGAGGTAGGAGAGGTGGGTGGCGCCCTGGCGGTACAGGTGGACGAGGTCGTCGGCCTCGCGGCCGGTCAGCTTGCGCTGGGCGGAGAGGCGCTGGAGCCGGTCCCACTGGCCCTGGTGGAGCTTGGTGAACACGTCGATGTCCATGGCTACACCTCCGGGTCCGGGATGTGGAAGGGCAGCGCCTCGACGCCGGCCAGTTGGGCGTTGAGGCGCGGGGCGCGGGCGTCGGCGGCGGCCTGCTCGCGGAGGCGGCGCTCGAAGAGGACGGCGGCGAGGAAGCGCTCCGGGTGGGTGCCCGGCGGCGGCGACGGGGCCACGTAGTCCTCGACCTGGGCGGCCAGGCGCAGGCCGAGGCGCTGCCGAGCCGGGGGCGGGAACTGGCCCGCGCGCTGGAGGAACTGGCGGGTGCGCAGGGCCAGGCCCTCGGGCAGGGGGCGCAGGTCCGTGAACCGGATCCAGCCGATCAGCTCCTGGGGCATGTAGAGCGGCAGGAGCGTGGACTTGGCGCCGCGGATGGAGGCGGCGTACGTGCCGGAGAGGAGGTCGCCGAGGCGCTTGCCGCGGTCGTTCATCAGCGTGGCCAGGAACGCCACGCCGCCGGACGTCATCCACAGCTCGAAGAAGCCGATCAGCGCCCGGCCGAAACAGTGGCGGAAGCGGACGGGGCCGCCGTCGTCGCGCAGAATCTGGATGCCGAACGCCAGCTTGCCGAGGGAGCGGCCATGGGTCAGGTTCTCGACCGTGGCCGGGATGAGGATGAGCACGAGGAACACGAGCGCGGTCATGAGGGCCTGGGCCTCGGCCCAGTCGAGCGTGTCGCCCAGTGCCCACGAGGCCAGCACGATCAGCCCGATCGTGACCGCGGCCGTGGCCAGCGCGTCGAGGAACCACGCCCCCGCCCGCGCCACGACGGACGCCGCCCGCACCTGCAGGGCCACGCCCTCGCCGGTCAGGATCTCGTCCCCAGTCATGCGGCGAGCCTACTGGACCGCGGGCCTGGCCAGCCCCCAAGGCCGAGGTATCTGACACCGCCGCCCGGGCTCGTTCCTCGCCAAGGCCGCGGTATCAGACACCTCGGCCTCATGCCTAGGCCGAGGTGTCAGGCGCCCTGGCCTTGGCGACGAAGGAGCCCGGGCCGGGGCACCTGATACCGCGGCCGACAGGAGACAGTCCCCCCTCGGCCTAGCCGAACAAGCCGCCTTGTTTGGGTCTAGCGGCGACTGGGACTGCTACCTCTTCTTCTTCCCGGCCGGCGGCGAATTGCGTCTGGTACAGGTCGTAGTAGTGGCCCTTGGCGGCCAGGAGCTGCTGGTGCGTGCCCTGCTCGACGATGTCGCCGTGCTCCATCACGAGGATGAGGTCGGCGTCGCGGATGGTCGAGAGCCGGTGGGCGATGACGAAGCTGGTCCGCCCCTGGCGCAACGCGCCCATCGCCTTCTGGATCAGGACCTCGGTCCTGGTGTCGACGGAGCTGGTCGCCTCGTCCAGGATCAGCAGGGCCGGGTCGGACACGAACGCCCGGGCGATCGTCAGCAACTGCTTCTCGCCCGCCGACACGTTCGACGCCTCCTCGTCGATCATCGTCTCGTAGCCGTCCGGCAGCGAGCGCACGAACCGGTCGACGTACGTCGCCTTGGCCGCCGCCAGGATGGTGTCCTCCGACGCGCCCGGCTGGCCGTAGGCGATGTTGTCGTAGATCGTGCCGTAGAACAGCCACGTGTCCTGGAGCACCATGCCGATCTGGTCGCGCAGGTCCGCCCGCGGGATGTCGCGGATGTCGACGCCGTCGAGCGTGATCCGGCCGGCCTCGACCTCGTAGAACCGCATCAGCAGGTTGACCAGGGTCGTCTTGCCGGCGCCGGTCGGCCCGACGATGGCCACGGTCTGGCCGGGCTCGGCGGTCAGCGACAGGTCCGTGATGAGCGGCTTGTCCGGCGAGTACGCGAACTGGACGTGCTCGAACGTGACGCGGCCGCGCACGGGGACGGGCAGCGTCCCGGTCGCGTCCGGCGATTCCTCCGCCACGTCGAGGACCGCGAACACGCGCTCCGCCGACGCCACGCCGGACTGGAGCAGGTTCGTCATCGACGCCAACTGGTTGATCGGCTGGGTGAACTGGCGCGAGTACTGGATGAACGCCGTGACGTCGCCGATCGTGATGTGGCCGGACGCGACGCGGAGACAGCCGGCCACCGCCACGATGACGTAGCTGAGGTTGCCGATGAAGCCCATGATCGGCATGACCAGGCCGGAGATGAACTGGGCGGAGAACGCCGCCTCGTACATCTCCTGGTTCTTGGCCTTGAACTGGTCCTCGACCTCCTTGCGCCGCCCGAAGACGGAGACGAGGGCGTGGCCGGAATAGGCCTCCTCGATCTGGCCGTTGAGCTCGCCCGTCGTCTTCCACATGGCCAGGAAGCGCTTCTGCGACCGGCCCATGATGACGCCGACGACGATCAGCGCGACGGGGATCGACGCGACCGCGACCAGGGTCAGCAGGGGCGAGACGATCAGCATCATGATGAGGAAGCCGATGACCTGGAACACCGCCTGGACCATCTGCGACAGGGTCTGCTGGAGGGATTGCGAGATGTTGTCGATGTCGTTCGTCACGCGGGACAGCAGTTCGCCGCGCGGCAGCGAGTCGAAGTAGCCGAGGGGCAGGCGGTCGAGCTTGCCGGCGACCTGCTCGCGCATCCGGTAGACGGTCCGCTGGACGATGGCGTTGATGAGCCAGCCGGTCACGCCGAGGCCGATCGCGGCCAGCGTCGCCAGGCCGAGCGCGGCCAGGCACCACAGCGCGAGCTGGTGGAAGTCGACGCCGACGCCGGGAGTGAAGTCGACGCGCGCCAACATGTCGAGCATGGAGCTGGGCACGAGCGAGTTCCCCTGGGCGGCCCCGGCCTCGATGACCTGGAGGACCTCCGCCTTCGTCACGGTCGCCGGGTCGACGCCGGCCTTCTCCAGTTGCTCGCCCACGAGTTTGCCGATGACGCCGCCGAACAGCGTGTCCGTGGCCTTGCCGATGATGCGCGGGATGTAGACGTTCATCGTGACGGAGGCCGCGGCCATGATCAGCGCCAGCGCGACGCGCAGCCGCTCGGGCTTGAGGTAGCCCAGCAGGCGCTTGAGCGACGGCCCGAAGTTGAGCGCCTTCTCGGCCACGCGGGCGCCGGGGCCGCCGGGGCCGTGGCCGCCGGGTCCTCCATGCCGGCGCTGGGGTCCGTACTTGGGGCGTTCCGGCGCGTCGGTCGTCTCGTAGGCGCTGGCCGCCGACGCCGGGGAGTCGACCGAGCCGGCGGTCGGCGTGACCGGGCTGGCGGCGGCTGCTTCGGCGGCTTCGGCGGGGACGGGGAGTGGTGTCTTGTCGCTCATGCGATCAACTCCTCGGCCGAGAGCTGGGATTCGACGATCTCCGCGTAGGTCGGGCAGGTCTCCAGCAGCTCCTCGTGGGTGCCGCGGCCGACGATGGCCCCGTCGTCGAGGACGAGGATCTGGTCGGCCTGGCGGATGGTGGAGACGCGCTGCGCCACGATCAGGACGGCGGCGTTGCCGGTCTCCCCGGCCAGCGCCTGGCGCAGCCGGGCGTCGGTGGCCACGTCGAGGGCCGAGAACGAGTCGTCGAAGATGTAGATGGACGGCTGCTTGACGAGCGCGCGGGCGATCGACAGGCGCTGCCGCTGGCCGCCCGACACGTTGGTACCGGCCTGGGCGATGTCCGCGTCGAGGCCGCCCTCCATCTCCTCCACGAAGTCACGCGCCTGCGCCACCTCGAGGGCGTGCCAGAGTTCGTCGTCGGTCGCGTCGGGGCGGCCGTAGCGGAGGTTGCTGGCGACCGTGCCGGAGAACAGGTAGGCCTTCTGCGGCACCGTGGCGAGGCGGGCCCAGAGCTCCTCCGGCGCCAACTGGCGGACGTCGACGCCGTCGACCTCGACCGCGCCGCTCGTGACGTCGTAGAGGCGCGGCAACAGGTTGACGAGGGTCGTCTTGCCGGAGCCCGTGGCGCCGATGATGGCCGTCGTCTCGCCGTGCCTGAGGTCGAACGTGACGTCCTCCAGCAGCGCGGCCTCGGCGCCGGGGTAGCGGAACTCGACGTGGCGGAAGCTGGCCGCCGGGGTTTGGGCGGTCGGAGTGGGCGTTACGGGGTGGTCCGGCGGCGTCACGGAGTTGGCCGCGTCCAGGACCTCCATGATCCGCTCGGAGCAGGCGGCGGCGCGCGGGACGATGACGAGCATCATCACGGCCATCATGACGGACATGAGAATCTGCATGAGGTAGGACATGAAGGCCGTCAGGTCGCCGATCTCGAGGCCGCCTTCGTCGATCTGGTGGCCGCCGAAGAAGATGACGCCGACCGTGGCCATGTTGAGGATGAGCATGACGAACGGGAACAGCGTCATCATGATCCGGCCGGCCTTGAGGCCCATCTGCATGAGGTTGTCGTTGGCCTCGGCGAAGCGGGTGGCCTCGTTCTTCTCGCGGACGAAGGCGCGGACGACGCGGATGCCTGTGATGTGCTCGCGCAGGATGCGGTTGATCGCGTCGATGCGCTTCTGCATGATCGGGAACAGGGGCCGCATGAGGGTCAGGGCGACGCCCGCGACGATGGCCAGGAACACGACGGACACGACGATCAGCCACGACATGCTGACGTTCGTGCGGAGCGCCATGTAGACGCCGCCGCACATCGTGATGGGGGCGCCCAGGATCATCGCGCAGGTCATGAAGACAAGTTGTTGGACCTGCTGGACGTCGTTGGTGTTGCGCGTGATCAGGGAGGGGGCGCCGAACGTGTGCATCTCCCGCTCGGAGAAGTCGAGGGCGTGCTCGAAGATGGCGAAACGGAGGTCACGCCCCAGGCCCATCGCCAGGCGGGCGCCGAAGAAGACCGAGCAGACCTGGCAGACGATCTGGCCGGCCGCGACGGCCAGCATGTAGCCGCCGCGCACCCAGATGTAGTGGGTGTCGCCCTTGACCAGGCCGTTGTTGATGATGAGCGCGTTGAGGCGCGGCAGGTAGAGGGACGCGATCGTCGACGCGCACTGGAAGACCACGACGAGGGCGAACTGTCCCCAATACGGTTTCATGAACCGGAACACGAGGCGGTTCAGAGGTTGTTTCATATGGTTCCTCAGGTCAGCTACCCGAAGGTAGCGTTATATCTTACGATATAACGCTACACCCTCTGCCCCCGGTAATGAGAGAAGCAGCGTGGAGCAAGCTACCACGAGCCCTGCCGCCCATGTCGGCCTCAGTCTTGGTACGCCTCCTTGCCGCCGGCGGGGAGGAGCCAGGACCGCTCGTGGCCGAAGCCGATCTCGACCATCTGGCCGGGCTCCAGGATCTTGTCCACCTCCGGGTCGGCCTCGACCGCCGTGATGTTGCCCTCGGCGGACTCGACGACGTACTCGACGGACTCGCCGAAGAACACGGTCGAGAGGATGCGCCCGACGCGGCCGCCGATGGCCGCCCGGTCGGTCGGCGCCAGCCGGACCGATTCGGGGCGGACCAGGAGCACGCAGGGACCGGCCGTGGCGCCGGGGGCGGCGGGCGTCGTGACCTCTGCTCCGAGCACCGCCACGCGCGCCGACCCCTCACCCTCCGGCCGCGCCTGGGCCACCTTCAGGAAGTTGGCCCGGCCGATGAAATCGGCCACGAACACGCTGGCCGGGTGGCGGTAGACCTCCGCCGGCGAGGCGGCCTGCTCGACCTTGCCCTCGTTCATGACGACGATCCGGTCGGACATGCTCATCGCCTCGTCCTGGTCGTGCGTGACGTAGACGGCCGTGATGCCGAGCCGCTTCTGCAGGCGCCGGATCTCCGACCGCATGGCGACGCGGAGCTTGGCGTCGAGGTTGGACAGCGGCTCGTCGAACAGGAGGACCTTGGGCCGCATGACCATGGCGCGGGCCAGGGCGACGCGCTGCTGCTGGCCGCCGGACATCTGGGAGGGCGCGCGGTCCTTCATTTGGGTCAGGCCCATCGACGTCAGCGCGGACTCGACCTGCTCCTTGAGGTCGGCGGCGGGCAGCTTCTTGAGCTTGAGCCCGTACGCCACGTTGTCCCAGACCGACATGTGCGGGAACAGGGCGTAGGACTGGAACACCATGGCCATGGGCCGCTTCTCCGGCGTCACGGTCACGATGGAGTCGCCGTCGAGGACGACGTCGCCGCCGGTCGGGGTCTCGAAGCCCGCGATGATGCGGAGCGTCGTGGTCTTGCCGCAGCCCGACGGGCCGAGCAGCGTGATGAACTCGCCCGGGGCGATGTCGAGGTCGATCCGGTCGAGGGCCCGGAACGAGCCCTTCTTGGTCGCGAAGACCTTCTCGAGGCCGGTCAGTTGCAGGTGGCCCGTCGTGGTGCGGGGCGTGGGCAGGGATGACATGGGTTTCTCCTACGAGCCGAGGCCAACGTTGGCCATGGGTGAGCGGTCGCGGACGACCAGGTTGATGAGGCCGATGACGGCCATGACGATGATGATGAGGATCGTGCAGTAGGCGAACGCGTGGCCGAAGCGGCCGGCGTCGACCTCGGCGAAGATCTGCGAGGTCATGATCTTCGTCTTGGGTGTCGTGATGAAGATGATCGGCGACAGCGTCGTCATCGAGCGGGCGAACGAGTAGGACAGGCCGGACAGGAACGCGGGCCGGATCAGCGGCAGCGTGATCAGGCGGAACGTCGTCAGGCCGGACGCGCCGAGCGAGGTCGACGCCTCGTCGATGGCCGGGTCAATCTGCTGCAGGGCGGCCACGCCGGAGCGCTGGCCCGACGGCATCGACCGGATGATGTAGACGAGGACGATGCCGAGGGCGCCGCCGATGATGGCCCGCCCGCCCGTCAGGGCCGGGAAGAACTGCCAGCCGTCGTGGACGAACGCCTTGTTGTAGGCCGTCATGTAGCCGATGCCGACGACGACGCCGGGGACGGCCAGGCCGAGCATGCCGATGAAGTCCATGGCGCCGGCCGCGCTGCCGCGCAGCTTCCGCACGACCATCCACGCGATCAGCATGCCCAGCACGCCCGCGACCGGCGTGGCCACCAGCGCCATCGCCGTCGTCTTCCACATCGCCTCCGAGCCGATGCCCTGGAGGATGAAGCGGTAGTTGTCGAGCGTCCACGTGTTGTTGATGCCGAGGGACTGGATGAAGCCGCCGACGATGACCGTGCCGTACATCAGCACGATGAGGGCGACGAAGACCCCGAGGACGATCAGGAGGACGGTCCGGCCGACGCCGGAGCGGACGAGTTGCGGCTTGCCCGCGGGCTTGCCCGTCACGGCCACGACCGACTTGCGCGACACCCAGTAGCGCTGGACGAGGAACACGAGGAGGGCGGGGAACAGCAGGACGACCGAGTAGGCGGCGCCCTGGGAGAGGTTGTACTCGCCCGTGATGGCGATGTAGGCGCGGGAGGCGAGGACCGTGTAGTCGCCGCCGATGGCGAGCGGGTTGGCGAGGTCGGCGATGGCCTCGACGAACAGCAGCAGGAAGGACCCGGCGATGCCCGGCACGAGCATCGGCAGCGTGACCGTCCAGAAGATGTGCCACTTGCGGGCGCCGAGCGACTGGGCGGCCTCGTCCAGGGCCGGGTCCAGGTGTTCGAGCATGCCCTTGAAGTTCATGTAGGCCACGGGGAAGAACGACAGCGCCAGGACGAACGTCAGGCCGCCGAGGCCGTAGGGCGAGATGGAGAGGCCGAAGAGGCCGTGGGAGATGAGGCCGCGGCGGCCGAACAGCGTGATCGTGGCCGTGGCGACGGCGAAGGGCGGGGACACGATCGGCATGAGCGCCAGCAGGTGGACGATCTTCTTGCCGCGGTAGTGGAGCCGGACCTGGGCGTAGGCGATGAGGAAGCCGATGACGGTGCCGAGGCTGCCGACGGTCAGGCCGAGGATGAGCGTTCGGAGGACGACCTTGGGGTTGGATGTGTCGGAGCTGAAGATGTGGCTGAGGACTTGGCGGCCGTCGGCCGTGAACGCGTTCCACAGGACGCGGGCCAGCGGGTAGCCGATGAGCAGGAGGAGCAGGGCGATGACCAGGCCGATCAGGACCTTGGTCGAGAGGTCGTGGCCGACCTTCTTGGGCGGCTTGGGCGCCGTGGCCGGCGTCTGGGCCGTGGGCGCGGTGGTGGGCGGCCGGGCGGTGCCGACCGGCGGGGCGATGGCTGACATGGGGTGGCCTTTCGGGTGGGTGGACGGGCGGCGCCGCCGGGGTGCGCGTCCGGCCGGCCCGCGCTAACACGGGTCGGGCCGGCCGGACGTCCCGCCGGGCGGTGGCCTGCCCGGGGGCTGGGTGGCTCGGCTCAGCTCTCCGGCTTCGAGGCGACCTCGGCCTCGAACTTGGCGAGGAGCTCGGACTTGGCCGCGGCGGCCGCGGCGAAGTCGTAGTTGATCAGGTTGACGTCGGCCAGCTTGGCCATCCGGTCGTCGGTGACGGCGTCGGGCGCGGTCAGGACCTGGTAGGAGCCGACCGTCGGGCCGATGTTCTGGGCCTCGCCGGTCAGGGCCCAGTCGATGTACGCCTGGGCGGCCGCCTTGTTCTGGGAGCCCGCCACGAGGGCGACGCCGCCGATCTCATAGCCCGAGCCGTCGGCCGGGAACGTGACGACGAGCTTGTCGGCGCCCTCCTCGCGGTACTTGACGCAGTCGTGCGTGAAGATCACGCCGACCGCGACCTCGCCGCGGGCGGCGGCCTCGCCGGGGGCCGAGCCGGTCTTGGAGAACTGGAGGACGTTGGCGCTGAAGCTCTTCATGTAGGCCAGGCCGGCGTCCTCGGAACCCTTCAGGACCGTCTGGGTCCAGAGGGCCGTGTAGGCCGTGCCGGACGTGGCCGGGTGGGCCATCATGATCTGCTTCGAGAGCTTGGGGTCGAGCAGGTCGTCCCAGGTCTGGGGCTGGGCCACGCCGAGCTCGTCGAGGATCTCCTGGTTAGAGCAGAAGCCGAGGGCGCCGATGTAGACGCCGGTCCACCAGCCGTCCGGGTCCTTGTACTGGCTGTCGATGGCGGCGGCGTTGGGCGAGACGTAGGCCTCGAGGAGGCCCTTCTCCTTGGCCTGGCCGTAGCCGTCGGCCGGGCCGCCGTGCCAGACGTCGAACTCGGGCTGGGACTTGGCGGCCTCGAGGCGGGACACGGCCTCGCCGGAGCTGAGGCGGACGAAGCTCGTCTGGACGCCGGTCTTGTCCTGGAAAGCCTTGGTCATGGCCTGGCACCAGTCCTCTTGCGCGCCGCAGGCCACGACGAGGGAGCCGGAGAGCTCCGTCTTGGCGTCGTCCTGCCCGGCGCTACCCGGGTCGGCGCTGGTCTTGTCGTCGACCTGGCAGCCGGCCAACGAGCCGAGGGCGACGAGGAGGCCCGCGGTGGCCGCGATCGCGCGGCGAAGATTGCTTGTCATAGGGAGTCCTACTTTCCTTTCCTCTCTGAAAGCCAGCATGGCAACACTGCTAGTGCTCTGGACTTTGGACCCGAGCATAGGGTCCCCCACCAAAGGTTTCGGCCACACAACGGTCACAGTTGGTGACAATGCTGTTACCAACGGGCTTACAGGCGCGGCATCAGGTAGCCGCGGCCGCGGATGGCGACGATCACGCCTGGGGTCCAGTCGCCCAGCTTGCCGCGCAGGCGGTGGATCGTGGTCTTCAGCATCTCCTTGCCGGTTTCCGGCGCCTCGGTCAGCCAGGCGGCCGCGACCAGGTCGCGCCAGGCCACGCACTCGCCGACGTGGCGCGCCAACTCCTCCAGCAGCCGCATCTCCGCGTCCGACACGAGGACCCGGCGCTGGCCCAAGATGACCGTGTTCGCGCCCGGCAACAGCCGCAGCGCCCCGTTCTCGACCGCCGGCTCCGGCCCCGAGCGTGATCGCCGGAGGATGGCCTGGACCCGCATGACCAGCTCGCGGGCGTTGAACGGCTTGACGATGTAGTCGTCCGCGCCGGCCTCGAACCCGGCCACGCGCTCCTCGGCCGAACCCTTGGCCGACAGGAAGCAGACGGGCGTCGGCGCCTGGGCCCGAATCCGGCGGCAGAGCGTCAGCCCCGACGCGCCGGGCAGCATGATGTCGCAGACAACGAGGTCGAAGTACTCGGCGCGACACCGGCTCCACGCCCGCTCGGCGTCGGCCACCGTGACGCACTCGAAGCCCGCGCCGGACAAGATGTATTCCACGATGTCCAGCATCTGCGGCTCGTCTTCGACCACCAGGATGCGGTCAGGCATGCGACAACACCTCCGGGCCCCGGATCGGCAGGTTGAGCATCATGGTCGTCCCCCGGTCCCACACCGTGTCGACGAACAGGTGGCCGCCGTGGCGGGCCACGATCTCCCGGGTGATGATCAGGCCGAGGCCCGTGCCCGACCGGACGGGCCGGCCGGAGGCGAAGCGGCGGAACAGGTTGAGGCGCTGTTCGGCGGTCATACCGGTCCCCTGGTCGGTCACGGACACGAGGACATCGTCGTCACGCCGGACGAGCCGGACGAGGACGGCCGCGCCCGGCGGGTTGACGGCCACGGCGTTGTTGACCAGGTTCGTCAGCGCCTGGCGGAGGAGGAGGGCGTCGCCGTACAACCGGATCGGGGTCGTCGGGCAGTCGGCGATGAGGTCCGGGCCGTGGACCGCGCGGAGGTTGGCGATGAGATCGAGGACGAGGTCGGCCACGTCGAAGTAGGTCAGGTGGAGAGTGAAGGTCCCGGACTCGAGGCGCGCCTGGGTCAGCATGTCCTCGGCCAGGCTGATCGTGGCGTCCGCCTGCTGGCGGATCGTGTCGACGAACTTGGCCTGGTCGCCCGTCAGCGGCCCGGGCCCGCCCTCGGCCAGGAGGTCGCCGGAGAGCTTGACCAGCGTCAGGGGGGTGCGTAACTCGTGGCTCAGCATGGACACCTGGTCCGCCCGGAACCGCAGCAGCTCGCCCAGCCGCCGGACCTCCGCCCGCTCCCGCCGCCAGGACAGCCAGCCGGCGGCGACCCCCGCCGCCAGCAGTAGCGCCACCCCGGCCACGACCCAGACCACAAGGGCGATTGTAGGGGCCGCCACTCACGTACCATTACGCAGGTGACTGAACAAGCTGACACGTTCGCCCCGCCGGACCTCACTGAGCAGATGAAGGTGCGCCTGGACAAGCGCGCGCGCCTGCTGGCCGCGGGTGTCCCGGCGTACCCCGTGACCGTGCCGCGGACCCACTCGCTGGCCGAGGTGCGGGCCCAATGGCCGGACCTGGCGCCGGGCCAGGAGACCGAGGACGTCGTCTCCGTCACGGGCCGCGTCATGTTCATCCGCAACACCGGCAAGCTGTGTTTCGCCACGCTGCAAGACGGCTTTACCGCCGCGTCGAACGGCGAGCGCCTCCAGGTCATGCTGTCGCTGGCCGAGGTCGGCGAGGACCGGCTCCAGGCGTGGAAGGACCTGGTCGACCTGGGCGACTTCGTCGCCGTCACGGGCCGGGTCATCGCCTCCAAGCGGGGCGAGCTGTCGGTCCTGGCCACGAGCTGGACCATGGCGTCGAAGGCCCTGCGGCCCCTGCCGGTCCTCCACAAGGACCTCTCCGAGGAGACGCGCGTCCGCCAGCGCTACGCCGACCTCGTCGTCCGGCCCGAGGCGCGCGACATGGTCCGCGTCCGCTCGGCCGTGACGAAGGCCATCCGCGGCCTGCTCGACGAGGAGGGCTTCCTCGAGGTCGAAACGCCCGTCCTCCAGCTCATCCACGGCGGCGCCGCGGCCCGCCCCTTCCGCACCCACCTCAACGCGTTCGACCTCGACATGACCCTCCGCATCGCGCTGGAGCTGCATCTCAAGCGCGCCATGGTCGGCGGCGCCGACCGCGTCTACGAGATCGGCCGCATCTTCCGCAACGAGGGCATCGACTCGACCCACTCGGCCGAGTTCTCCATGTTGGAGTTCTACGCGGCCTGGGGCGACAAGCGGACGGTCGCGGCCCTGACGCAACGCCTGATCCAGCGGGCGGCGGACACCGCCCTGGGGCGGCGCGAGGTCGAGGTCGGCGGTCACGCGGTCAGCTTGGACGGCGAGTGGCGCTGGGCCAAGTTCTTCGACCTGGTCTCCGACGCCGTCGGCGAGGAGGTCACGGTCGACACGCCCGTCGAGCGGCTGCGCGCGCTGGCCGACGCCCGGGGCATCGAGTACGACCCCAAGCTGGGCCAGGGCAAGATGGCGATGGAGCTGTATTCCGAGCTGGTCGAGCACGAGTTGGTCCAGCCCACCTTCGTGACGGACTACCCGGCCGTGGCCCAACCGCTGGCCCAGCCGGACGCCAGCGGCAAGTTCGTCGAGGCGTGGGACCTCATCATCGCCGGCGTCGAGCGGGCCACGGGCTTCTCCGAGCTGGTCGACCCGGTCATCCAGCGCCAGGTCCTGACCGAGCAGTCGCTGCGCGCCGCCGCGGGCGACCCCGAGGCGATGGAGCTGGACGAGGACTTCCTGGCCGCCCTCGAGTTCGGCGCCCCGCCCATGGGCGGCGTCGGCCTGGGCCTGGACCGCCTCCTGATGCTCCTGACCGACACCGGCATCAGAGAAACCATCCTGTTCCCCCTGCTGCGCCCGCAAGGCTAAAGCCAGGGGGTCGGGCCGTGGGGTCGGGCCGTGGGGTCGGGCCGTGGGGTCGGGCACTGTGGCTACGGAGCGAGGCACGAGCGACAGCCACAGGGCCTGACACCGCGGCGCCGCAGAAGACACCCTCTCCCACCGCCGTGTCATCCCATACCCCTTTGTCATCCCGGCGAAAGCCGGGATCTTTGAACGGGTCCTAGACAACCAGCCGACGGGGGAAGATCCCGGCTTTCGCCGGGATGACAGAAAACTCCCAGCAAGAGTTACTTCTTGCGGAACCACGCGGAGATCGCGCTGCGCACGAACTGGCTGGCCGCGTTGGTCGCCACGCGCGTGATCGCCGTGGTCGCCTTGCTCGTCGTCTTGGACGTCTTCTTCTTGGTCGCGGCCTTGGCCTTGGCCTTCTCGGCGGCGGCCTTCTCCTCGGCCTTCTTCTTGGCCGCCTGGTCCTTCTCCCACTGCGCCTGGGCCGCCTTGGCCCGCGCCGCCTCCTCGGCCGCCGTCTTGGCCTGCGCCATGGCCGCGGCCTGCTGCGCCGCCATCTGCGCGGCCTCGTCCTGCTGCCGCGTGATGACGTCGGCGGCCGACTCCCCCGTGACGACCGTGCTGTACTTCGCCATCATCGCCGACCCCTGGATGCCCGGCCGCAGGACGTCCTCCGCCACGGCGCCCATGTACGACTGGGGCGCCCGCATCCGGGTCCAGGCCACGGGCGTCGGCGCGCCGTCCGGGTTCATCACGGTCACGATGGCCTCGCCGGTGCCGAGCGCCTGGAGGGTGGGCCCCAGGTCGTAGGCCGAGGTCGGATAGGTCTTGACGGTCTTGGCCAGGGCCTCCTGGTCGTTCGGGGTGTGGGCGCGGAGCTGGTGCTGGATGCGCGAGCCCAACTGGGCCAGGACCACGTCGGGGACGTCGGTCGGCTGCTGCGTGATGAAGAAGATGCCGACGCCCTTCGAGCGGATCAGCCGGACGGTCTGGGCGATCGTGTCGACCAGGGCCTTCGATGCGCCGTTGAACAGCAGGTGGGCCTCGTCGAAGAAGAACACGAGCTTCGGCTTGGGCAGGTCGCCGACCTCGGGCAGGGTCGAGAACAGGTCGGTCAGCAGCCACATCAGGAAGGACGAGAACACGGCCGGCTGGTTGGCCACGTTCGGCAGCTCCAGCAGCGAGACGACGCCCTTGCCGTCGGCCGTCGTCCTGAGGAAGTCGGCCGACTGGAACTGGGGCCGGCCGAAGAACTCGTCGGCGCCCTGGGCGGAAAACCCGATGAGCTCGCGCAGGATGACGCCCGCCGTGGCCTTCGACATGCCGCCGATGCCCTCGAGCGCGGACTTGCCCGCGTCCGACGTCAGCCACGTCAGCAGCGCCCGCAAGTCCTTCAGCCCGACGAGCGCGAGGCCGTTCTGGGCGGCGTAGTAGTAGACGAGCTCGAGGCAGCTCGTGCCGACGTCCGACAGGCCGAGGATCTTGGCCAGGAGCGTCGGCCCGAACCCCGTCAGCGTGGTCCGGAGCGGCACGCCGAGCCCGTGGCCGCCGAGCGCGTAGAACTCGGCCGGGACGCCCGCCGGCGTCCACTGCTGCCCGATCGCGGCGGTCCGCTGGAGCAGCTTCTCGCTCGACTCGCCCGGTACGGCCAGCCCGGTCAGGTCGCCCTTCATGTCGGCCGCGAACACGGGCACGCCGGCCAACGCGATCTGCTCCGCCATGAGCTGGAGGGTCTTGGTCTTGCCCGTGCCGGTGGCGCCGGCGATGAGGCCGTGGCGGTTGAGCATCGCCAGCGGGATCTCGATCTGGACGGCCGGGTTGGGCGCGCCGTTCTCCATCAACGCGCCCAGGTTGAGCGTCGGCGTGGAGAAGCGGTAGCCCGCGGCGATGGCCGCGGCCTGGGCGGACAGTTCCGGCGCCGGCGCGGTCCCGGCGTCCGCCGTCACGCTGGGCGCGGGCTCGGCGGCGGGGGCGGGGGCCGCGGGGGTGGGCGGGGTGTAGGCGGGCGCGCTGGGCGCCGGGGCGGCCTCGGCCGGAGGCTCGGGGGTCACGGGGGCCGCGGCGCCGGGCTCCGGGGCCAAGGCGGGATCGGGTGGTTGCGTCACGCCCCCAGCCTCGCACAACCCGGCGGCGGATTGAAGTAGGCTGGCCCCCGGATTGAGCGCCTAGGAGGGCCGGTAGTGAGTCGCGCGGTGACCCGTCAGTTGAAGACGCCGATCGCTTTCGTCATCCTCCTCGGGATCCTGGCCTTCGGCGGCTGGTACGGCTACCACCTCGTCGTGACCGGCGAGCGGCCCGTCCTGCCCGACCCCTGCGTGACCGTGTCGGTCGCCGAATTGAAGCCGTCCAACGTGTCCGTCCGCGTCTACAACGGCGGGACGCTGCGCGGCCTGGCCACGGACACGGGCAAGCAGCTCAAGTCGGCCGGCTTCATCGTCACGAGCACGGGCAACACGGACCGGGCCATCAACGACACGGTCATCGTCGGCTACGCCGCGGACAGCCCGGAGGTCCAGTTCGTGGCGAGCTGGTTCGTCCGCGCCACGATCGAGGCCGACGGCCGCCAGGACCACTCCGTCGACATCCTGGTCGGCGAGGCCGGCGGCGAGCTGGTCGCCAACCCGCCCCAGAGCTACGTCGTGCCCTCCGGCCAGGCGTGCGTGCCGCAGGACACCCTGCCCAGCGCCGGCGTGACGACCCCGACCGCAGAGGCGACGCCGGAGTAGCTATTCCTCCGCGCTCAGCCAGCGCCGGCCTTCGGCGGTCCAGCTCGCCAGGCGGCCGGCCCGGCCGATCAGCTTCAAGCGCTTCTCCACGTCCGCCCGGTGGGCGGTCGGCGTCACGATCAACACCTGGTCGCCCGCCTTGATCAGGTCCCGGCCGTGGGGCGCGAACATCTGCTCCCCCCGGATGATGAGGGACACGGTCGTGTTGGGCGGCAGCCGGAGTTCGCGGACGGCGACGCCGTGGAGCTTGGAGTCGGCCGTGACAGACACCTCGACCATGACGGCCTCGATCTGCTCCAGCGGCGCGATCTCGATGTCGAGCTCGTCCGGCTCGCCGACCAACCCGAGTTTCCGCGCCACCCACGGCAGCGTCGGCCCGTTCAACACGGTCAGGATGATGACCGCGACAAACGTCAGGTCGAAGATCGGGTTGGACTGGCGCGGGGTCAGCCCCAGGTACATCGGGATCGTGGCCAGGATGATGGGGACGGCGCCGCGCAGCCCGCCCCAGCTCAAGAACAGCTTCTCGCGCTTGCCCAGGCCCGTTCCGGCCGTGCACACGAAGACGGTCAGGGGCCGCACGACGAACGTCAGGAACAGCCCGCCCGCGACGGCCACGCCGACGTCGCGCCACGTGATCCGCGTGACGTCCGACAGCAGGCCGAGCATGACGAACAAGCCGATCTGCGCGACCCAGCCGACGCCCTCGACAAAGGAGCGGGTGGCGTGGCGGTGGGGCAGCTTGCCGTTGCCGAGGACGACGGCGCAGACGTAGACGGCGGCGAAGCCGGAGACGTGGACCAGCCCGCCGAGCCCGTAGGCCATGACCGCCCAGCCGATCGACGCCAGCGGGTACAGGCCGGAACTCGGGAGGGCGACGTGGCGCAGGATGGCCACGCCGAGCCAGCCGATGACGAAGCCCAGAGCCATGCCGCCGACGAGCTCGCCGATGATCTCCGCGCCCGTCACGAGGAGGCCGAGATCGATGGCCTTGGTGCCCATGGCGAGGTGCGTCGCCATGATCGTCAGGAGGACGGCGGGGGCGTCGTTCAGGCCGGACTCGCCCTCGAGGATCGAGCGCAGCTTGGCGGGCACGGGGACGTGGCGGAGGACGGAGAACACGGCGGCCGAGTCGGTCGGCGTCATGATCGCGGCCACGAGGACCGCCGTGGCGATGGGCAGGCCGAGGACGACGCGGCCGAACATGGCCTGGACGACGATGCCGAGGAGGACGCCGGCCGACGCCAGGAGGACCGACGGCACGATGGCCGGCTTGATGTCCTCCCAGCGGGTCGACAGGCCGCCCTCGATGAGGATGAGGACGAGGGCGGCGAAGCCGAGGTCGTGGGCGAGCTGGCCGTCGGTCAGGTTGAGCGCGGGGTCCATCTGCGCGCCGACGAGCTGGAGGCCGACGCCGAGCGCCAGGAACAAGAGGAGGGCGGGGAGGCCGACGCGGTCGCCCAGCTTGGCGACGACGACGGCGGCCAGCAGGACGAGGGCACCCGTGAGGAGAATCAGTTCCAGGCTCACGCGCCGCCCCCCTTCCGGTCAGGGAGAAGGCTATCGGACGCGAACCGGGGAACGGGGTGGATGGGGGTCACGCTGACCGCGCGTCACGCGCTGCGTCACGTTCGGAGGGACAGGGAGGGGTGGCCGGGCCGCCCTACTCGGGGCGCCCGTGACGCCGCAGGAACGAGGCGCCGGCGACGCCGCCCAGGCCCAGCACTCCGACCGCGGCGTACGACCACGGCGAGTCGAGGAACTTCTGGGCCACGCTGGAGCCGGACTCGCCCTCGGGGCCGGGCTCGGCGGCAGCGCTCGTGGCGGCGGGGATGTCGGCCACCAGCTCCGGTTCACCGGTCGGCTCGGGCGCCGGCGTCGGGCTCGCCTCCGGCTCGGGCGTCGGGCTCGCCTCGGCCTCGGGCGTCGGGCTGGGCTCGGCCGCCGTCGTCGCCTGGGTCGGGCTGGGGCTGGGCGCGGCGGCCTGGGTGGTCGCGGCGCCCGGCACGGTGAAGCTGGGGATGTTGGAGTCGTCCGTCCCGGAGCTGGCGGGCGGCGGGGCCTGGGTCGTCGGGTTGGCGGGCGGCGGCGCGGAGGTCGCGGGGGCCTGGGTGGCCGTGTCGGCCACGGCCTTCTGGTACGTCGTCTTGTACGTGAACGAGACCTCGCACGTCCCGCCCCGCGGACAGGCGCCGTCCGTGTCCAGCGCGTCCAGCCGCGTGATCCACGACAGGCCGATGACGCCGTCGATGGCCCGGCTCGTGCCCGGGCCGACCGTGTTCGAGAAGGCCTTGTGCTCCGTGATGACGCCCCACAGGTCGGCGGCCGTGCCGTAGAAGGCGTCCGCGCTGGTCGACGTGAACTGGATGCCCGGCGCCTTCGAGTTGTACGAGCCGTTGGCCGTCCGGCACGTCACGGTCGGGCCGCCCATCAGCTCGCCGTAGGACTGGCCGAAACAGTCGGCCACGTGGTAAATGGCCACGGCGGTCGCGGCCTGGGCCTCGTTCTTGACCGTGATCTTCGTGTCGTAGGAGGACTCGTCGGCGACGAACGTGTCCTGCTGCGTCACGCGGAGGCCCCACGACAGGACGGTCGTGGTCAGGACGAAGGGGTCGGATCGTGTACCGGAGCCCGTAATCGTCTGGCCGGAGCCGAGCCAGGCGGTCGACGCCGTCGGCACCGTCCCGACCGGGAAGTAGGAGGGGCGGGAGAGCTTGTCGTGGGCGGCCACGACGGTCCCGCAGCCTTGGCCGTTGTTGAAGGCCAGGCCGTTGGTCTCAAGGTCGAGGCCGCAGTTGAGGGTTTCGGAGACCGACAGCGCCGTGATGTTGCCGGAACCGCCGACCGTGGCGGCCTCGGCGGGGGTGGGGAGGGCGATGAAGACGCCCAGAATGAGGGCGGACGCAGTGCCAAGTGTGGCAACGAGCTTCCGCATAGCCTGGTCCCTCTGAGTATGGCGGCGGTGGAGGCGCCGGTAGGAGAGATGCCCGCCCGGAGGGGCCGGCACCGACACTGCGGACGCGGTCCACGGGCCACTCTAGGGCATAGGCCACATGATTTCCTAGCGGATTGCCGGATTGGTCACACCACCAGACCGCATCGTCCCCCGCTGTCATCCCACACCCCTCGTCATGCCACACCCCGTGCCATGCCGCGCCCCGTGCCATCCCGCGCCCCGTGTCATGCCGCGGCCCGTGCCATCCCGCGCCCCGTGCCATGCCCCGCCCCGTGCCATGCCCCGCCCCGTGTCATGCCACGTCTGCCGTCATCCCATACCCCTTGTCATCCCATACCCCTGTCATCCCGGCGAAAGCCGGGATCTTTCCTGTCACCGTGTCAGACCCCAGGTCAAAGATCCCGGCTTTCGCCGGGATGACACTGCCAGGGGGGAATGAGAGGGGCGCCGGAACGACAAGTTGGTCACAGCGCACGAGCCCGTCGTCCCCGGCTGTCATCCCATACCCCTTGCCATCCCATACCCCTTGCCGTCCCATACCCCTTGTCATCCCGGCGAAAGCCGGGATCTTTCCTCTGGCAGTCGACTTCTGACAGTTGACTTCACCGGGTCAAAGATCCCGGCTTTCGCCGGGATGACAACGGGGCGGGGATGGCAACGGGGCGGGGATGACAACGGGGCGGGGATGACAACGGGGCCGGGACGACAACGGGGCGGGGACGACAACGTCGGGAGGATGACAGGGCCGGCCGATTGATCCGGTCACGGTCCCCGGCTAGACTGCCGGGGCCAACTGGAGGCGTCGCCTAGTTAGGTCTATGGCGCCCGCCTGCTAAGCGGGTTGAGGGCTAATACCCTCTCGTGGGTTCAAATCCCACCGCCTCCGCGCCCACACCCGGGTGCCGCCGAACCGGCGGCCCCGGGTGTTCTGGTCTCCGCCCTTGTCATGGGGGAGCGCGCCGCCCGCCTTCCCCCACCCCGGCCGCGTTTCCGATAGCCTGGCCCCCGAAGTCGACACTTGTCGCCGGGACGGGCTGGGCCGATTACGATGGGCCTGACCCGTCGATATGCGTTGTGCCCAGGGAGGTGCTCATGGCCGCAGACGAGAAGCGACCGCGTTCGCGCCGTCCTGACCAGGATGACCCGAGGCCGCGGCCGGCGACTCCGGCCAGCCCGACCGATGCCGCTCCCGAACGCCCCGCCTCGGACGCGGGCGTGCGCCGCGTCGGCGACACGGGCCAGCGGTCCTCCCGGCTGCGCGACGCCGTCGGCCCAGGGGCCGTCACCCCGCCCGCCCGGCCCGCGCGCCCGCCGCGCCGCGAGGCCGCCGCCATCCCACCCACCGCCCGCCCCGCCGCACCGGGCCAGCCCGGCCAACCCGCCGCCGCCCCGGCCGACCGGGAACCGCCCCGCCGCCCGCCGCGCCAACCGCGCGGCTTCCCCGCCGAAGCCGCGGGCCCCGTGACCCCGAGCGTCGATTTCGAGCGGCCCGTCCGCCTGCCCGCCCCCTACGAAGCCTTGGCCGACCTGCGCGAGCCCGCCCCGGCCGCTCCCGAGCCGCCCCCGGCCCGGCCCGCCGAGGGCCGCCTGCCGCGCCCCGGCTCCACTCCCCGCGCCGCCGGCCAGCCGCCGCGTCCGGCCACCCCCGCGCCGCGGCCCGCCAGCCAGGCGCCGCGCCCCGCCGGCCCGGCCCCGCGCCCGGCGCCCGGCCAACCGCCGCGCCCCGCCGCCGCCGGCCCCGCGTCGGCCAACCGACCCGCTCCCCGACCCGTCGCCGGACCGCCGTCCGCGACCCCGCCGGAAACCCCGCCCGCCGCGCCGCCCCGCCTGCGCCACCCGGCCACGGGCCGGCCCGTGCCGCCGTCCGCCGCCGCCGGCCGGCCCCGGTCGACGCGCGCGGCCGAGTGGCAGGACCTGCCCGAGCCGGAGCCGTGGGCCGACCCGCGGGATGCGTGGGAGGAGCCTGTGCTGGCCGACGAGCCCGACCTGGCCGACCGCGGTTGGGACGCGCCCGAGGAGCCCGAACTGGCCGCCCCCGGCTGGGATGCGCCGGACGAGGCCGACTGGACCGCCCCAGGCGTCGTGACCTGGGAACCCCCGACCGACCGCCGCGAGGCCAGGGGGTCTGGCACTGTGGCTACGGAGCGAGCTCTGCGAGCGACAGCCACAGGGCCTGACACCGTGGCCGTCCCCGC
>JAISTC010000231.1 GCA_031272805.1 Propionibacteriaceae bacterium | reverse complement strand
GCCCACTGATCCGTGTTGTCCTTCTTGATCGTCACCCACCCGAGCCCAGAGTTGAGCTCGTCCGCCGCCGACGACACGGCATGCTGGTCCGACTCCCGCCACACCGTCACGCTCTGCGGCTCGCTCGTCACCTCGACCCCAGCCCAGTCCGCGAGCGTCACGGTCACCTGATCCCCGTTGGCGAACCCCGACACCGGGATCAGCCAGGTGGTCGGCGCCGACTGCGCCGACACCACCCCCGCCGTCGCCCCCGCCAGCGTGACCGCCGCATCCGGCACCACCAACCCAGCCGTCTCCCCGGCCAACGTCACCAACAACCCCGTCGTGTCCGCCGTCCCGTCAAACCCGCCCACCTGGCTGACCGAGAAC
Organism: Propionibacteriaceae bacterium; assembly: GCA_031272805.1. Taxonomy (GTDB): domain Bacteria; phylum Actinomycetota; class Actinomycetes; order Propionibacteriales; family Propionibacteriaceae; genus WQYJ01. The sequence goes on along the minus strand of JAISTC010000231.1, from coordinate 9,193 downwards.
GTGACATCCTGCCGCGTGTCCCTCAACAACGTCACGTCCGCCGTCAAACTGGCGAACGCCAACGTCGTCAAAGCCGTGTCATCAATCGTCACGGTCGTCGCCACCGTGTCCGCAGTCCCGGCCGGCAACGCCACCCCCAACAGCCACGTCGCCCCGCCATCCGACGACGTCAGATCCCCCTTCGTCACGCCGCCCGACAACGACACCTGCCCGACCGTCAAGTCCGGCACCGCCGGAGAAAACGACAACACGATCCCCGTCGAACTGGCATACCCATCCGCCCGACCGCCCGACTCCGCCGCCGTAAACCCCACCGGCGTCGTCCGCGTGTTCTTGAACAACGTCACGGTCACGGGATCCGACGTGATGTGCACATCATCAAAATCGGTCACGGCCACCGTCGCCTGATCCCCATCGGCCGCCGGCGCCGCGATCGGCACCCGCCACACCCCCGCATCAGCCTGCTGCACCGGATCCCCCGTCACCGTCGCCCCATCGATCGTCACGGAGTCCGCCGGCCACGCCTCCACCGCCGGATCAAACGTCACATCAATCGCCGCCGAATCCACCCGCGTCGACACACCACCCACCTGCACCGCCGACACCACCGTATCCACATACGGGGCGTCGGCGTGAAAATGCAGATACCGGTACTTGGTGGTCCCGTCGAAGGGAACAGTGCCGTCCATGATGTCGTCGCCTGTGAGTTGTCCCGATTCCACGTGGGCGTTGCTGTACTGCCACGTGTACCAGTCGTCACCCGGCCTATCTGCCAACACGATGGAGGACAACGCCGTGTTACCGCTGCTCATAGTGCTGCCGGTTTGGCAGGTCACGTCGCCCCAGACGAACACCACACCGTCGCAACCAATGCCAAGGTTCAGGGAGACCGAGATCAGGCCACCAGTGGCGACCAGCGTGCCACCCTGCACGGTGACCCGCCTGGCGGCTACGGCGGCGTAGGCATAGCGCGTCTTTGCGGTGGCGGTCAGTGTTCCACTGGCGAGGACCACGGTGGCCTGATATACGCCGCTGCTGTTGGCGTAAGGACCTACAGCAACCACGGTCGAGTCGGTCTTGTAGTCGGCATCCTTTTCAGCGGCCGCGACGACCAGGTGACCGGTCCCGTTGGCGCCCCCGGTGATCGTCAGAGTCCCGCTGTTGGCTTGCAGCCCGGGATACGCGGCGGAGGTAGACGAGCCAGAACGAGTGATTGTCAGCGTGACCCCGTCCATCACGTCGAGTTGCACGTCCTGGACGGTCTGGAAGCCGTAGACGGTGGCGATCGTGCCGTCGGATGTGATGGTCAGCGTGTTCTTGGCCTGGTCCCAGGTCCAGAAGCTCGAATCGCCCGCGAAAGGCGTGGCGCAGGTGGAATCGGTGTAGAAGCCCGCAGCGGAACTGCCGCACAGATAGAGGTAGCTCTCGCTGATGGCGCCGTCGTCCGCCTGGGCCGACGGCACGGCCAGGACCACGGACGTCACGAGCGCGAGGGCGAGGGCCGAGGCGACGGACCGTCCCGCCCAGCGCCGTGCCGTGTGTTTCTCCGACCGGACCATGTTCGCCCTCCAACACCTGTGGGCCTGTGGCCTGTGCCACACGCTGGCCCGAAGCTATAAGCCCAACAAGTGCGATCAGCGGCGATGGAGTGAAGAAACCAGCAAATTCCCGTGAACAAGAATGATGACCGTGTGAAGACCCCCGGCCCCAAGGCCTAGCCCGACCCCTCGGCCTGGGCTAACCGCTGGCCGCCCCAAACCCCTTGTCATCCCGGCGAAAGCCGGGATCTTTCGGCCTAGCGAGACATACCACCACAGCCAGACTTGCACCCGGGTGGTCGACCACCCCAGGAAAGATCCCGGCTTTCGCCGGGATGACAAGGGGTCTTGACACGAGGGGTAAGCCCTGGTCACCCCACAGCCCCGCCCCCGGGCCAGGAACGCGCCCTGGCCATGGGGTCGGGCACGCTGGCTACGGAGCGAGGAACGAGCGACAGCCAGCGGGCCCGACACCGTGGCCTACCGGAGGCAGTCTCCCCTGTCGGCCACGGTGTCAGGCCCTGTGGCTGTCGCTCTTTCCTCGCTCCGTAGCCACAGTGCCCGACCCCCTGGCCTCACCCGACCCCATGGCCTCACCCGACCCCATGGCCTGGCCCGACACCTCGGCCTGGGCTAACCGCTGGCCGCCCTAAACCCCTTGTCATCCCGGCGAAAGCCGGGATCTTTCGGCCGAGCGAGACATACCACCACAGCCAGACTTGCACCCGGATGGTCGACCACCCCAGGAAAGATCCCGGCTTTCGCCGGGATGACAATGTGTCTTGGCCCCGCGGGAGACCACCCCTGTCGGCCACGGTGTCAGGCCCTGTGGAATCGCTCGCAGAGCTCGCTCCGTAGCCACAGCGCCCGCCCCCCTGGCCTCACCCGACCCCCTGGCCTCGCCCGGCCTCCGTGGCCTTGCCACTTCAGTGTTGGGCCATGGCGGTTACAAGGTTGTAACAATGCTCCATTAGAAAAGCCGGAAGCCACTGTCGTCGCGCTTCAAGGAGGACAGCGATGAGTCAGGAACCTGCTGCTACGCCCACGGACCACCGGACCCCGGACCCGGCCGTCGGGGAACCCAATACCAAGCTCCGCTTGATCGTCGGCGCGGTCGCCGCGGTCTACGCCGTCGTCTCGGTCTGGAGGGGCCTCGTGCCCAGTGTGAAGGGCAGTTGGGGCAACTTGCCAGCCGAGCCCTCGGGCGCCGAGAAGGTCTACGCCGTCATCACGGGCATCGACGGCTGGGTGTGGAGCACGTGGCTGCTCATCCCCCTCCTTGCCATCACGGGCGTGGTCTTGACGGTCATGTTGCGCGGCATCCAGTTCACGAAGCTGTGGCCCGCGCTCCGCCTCGGCCTCGTGACGCGCAAGGACCAGGGCGCCACGGGCGACATCTCCCACTACCAGGCCCTGACCACCGCTCTCGCCGCGACCGTCGGCGTCGGCAACATCGCCGGTGTCGCCACGGCCATCGGCGTCGGCGGCCCGGGTGCGCTGTTCTGGATGTGGGTCACGGGCATCCTCGGTATGGCGTCGAAGTACTCCGAGGCGTTCCTCGGGTCGCGCTTCCGCGTGACCGATCCCAAGGGCGACCAGTTCGGCGGCCCGCAGGTCTACCTCCAGCGCGGCATCAAGGGCCACCTCGGCAAGTTCCTGGCCCTCTCCTTCGCGGTCTTCGGCGCGCTGGCGGCCTTCGGCATCGGCAACATGACCCAGGTCAATACGGTCGCGACCCAGCTCCAGTCCAACTTCCACATCAGCCCTTACATCACGGGCGTCGCGGTCGTCCTCTTCGTCGGCCTCGTCCTCGTCGGCGGCATCCAGCGCATCGGCAAGGTCACGGCCGGCTTCGTTCCGATGATGATCATCTTCTACATCGTCGGCGGCCTCATCGTCATCTGCCTCAACATCACGCAGATCCCCCACGCGTTCGCCCTCGTCTTCCACGACGCCTTCACGGGCACGGCGGCGGCCGGCGGCTTCGTCGGCTCGACCCTCGCCCTGGCCATCCAGAAGGGCATGGCGCGCGGCATCTTCTCCAACGAGTCCGGCATGGGCTCGGCGGCCATCGTCGCCGCCGCGGCCAAGACGACGCACCCGGTCCGCCAGGGCCTCGTCTCGATGACCCAGACGTTCATCGACACGATCATCGTCGTGTCGTTCACGGGCATCGTCCTCATCTGCACGAACTCCTGGCAGTCGGCCGACACGTACTCGGGCGCGGGCCTGACGAGCTTCGCGTTCAACAACGCCGCCCACGGCCTCGGCCAGGTCGGCTCGTGGATCGTCGCCATCTCGGTCGTGTTCTTCGCCCTGTCGACCGTCCTCGGCTGGTCCTACTACGGCGAACGCTGCGCCATCCGGCTGGTCGGCATCAAGGGCCAGCTCCCCTACCGGCTCCTGTTCACGGTCGTCTGCTTCGTCGGCGCCTTCGCGGCCACGCTGGACGCCAGGGTCGACGGCGACGCGCTGCTGGGCCTGAACATGGTCTGGGACACGGCGGACATCCTCAACGGCCTCATGGCGCTGCCCAACCTGATCGGCCTGCTGGTCCTCTCAGGCTTCATCGCCCGCGAGACCAAGCAGTACCTGGCCCAAGACCCCCACCTGATGGCAACCGTCGTCCCGAAGGAATAACAGAGGTCACGCGGTCAGCCAGTCCACGCGGCCGGTCACTGTGGCTACGGAGCGAGCCAGGCCATGGGGTCGGGCACTGTGGCTACTCAGGCCACGGGGTCGGGCACTGTGGCTACTCAGGCCACGGGGTCGGGCACTGTGGCTACGGAGCGAGGAACGAGCGACAGCCACAGGGCCTGACACCGTGGCCCCCGCCGATGACCCCCGCCTGTCCCACGTCCGCCGGCCACGGTGTCAGGCCCGCCGGCTGTCGCTCGTTCCTCGCTCCGTAGCCGGCGTGCCCGACCCCATGGCCTAGCCGGCGTGCCCGACCCCATGGCCTCACGCGGCTAGGCTGACAGCGTGGCTTCTCCCATCCGCGTGCTCCTGGTCGATGACCAGCAGCTGGTCCGCGCCGGGCTGGCGCTCGTGATCGGGTCGCAGGCCGACATGGCGGTTGTCGGGCAGGCCGGGGACGGGGCGGAAGGGGTCCGGCTGGCCGCGGACCTGCATCCCGACATCATCCTCATGGATGTGCGCATGCCCGGCGTGGACGGACTGGAGGCGACGGCGGCGATCATCCGGCAGGCCGCCCAGGCCGGTGCCGCCGCGCCCCCGCCACGGATCGTCATGCTGACGACGTTCGACCTGGACGAGTACCTCCTCGCCGCCATCCGCGCGGGCGCGTCGGGCTTCCTGCTGAAGGACGCGCCGCCGGAGGACCTGCTGGCCGCGATCCGGACCGTCCACTCCGGCGACGCCGTCATCGCCCCCGCCTCGACCCGCCGCCTGATCGAACACGTCGCCGCCCAACCGGCCGGCCGCGTCCCGGACCCGGCCGCGTTCGACGACCTGACCGAGCGCGAGCGCGAGGTCCTCGGCCTCATGGCCCGCGGCCTGAGCAACCACGAAATCGCCGAAACCCTCGTCGTCGCCGAGGCCACGGTCAAGACCCACGTCGGCCGCATCCTCGCCAAGCTGGGCGCGCGTGACCGCGTCCAGGCAGTAGTGGCCGCCTACGAAGGCGGCCTGGTCCACCCCGGGGCGTGACCCCTATCCACCCATGGGATGACGGCGAAGACCCACCTGCGGGTTGACGCGGTGGGCCGCCCCGGCCCCGTAGGTTGAACCCATGACCACGATTGACAGCCCCGCCCCCGCCACCAGCGCCCCCGGGGTGCGGGCGGACGGCGTCAAGCGGGCCTTCGGCTCGGTCAAGGCGGTGGACGGCGTCACGTTCGACGCCCCTGGTGGCGCCGTCACCGCCTTGATCGGCCCCAACGGCTCCGGCAAGACCACCCTCCTGCTCATCCTGGCCGGCCTGCTGCGCCAGGACGAGGGCACGGTCGCCGTGGCCGGCCTCGACCCCAGCCGCCAGGCGGTCGAGGCCCGCGCCCACGTCGGCTGGATGCCCGACGCCTTCGGCACCTGGGACAAGCTGACCCCCGTCGAGATCCTCGCCACGTTCGCCCGGGCCTACGGCGCCACCCGCGCCGCCGCCCGTGACCGCGCCCACTTTCTCCTCGGCCAGGTCCACCTGACCGAGTACGCCACCCAGCCCGCCCGCGTCCTGTCCCGCGGCCAGAAGCAACGCCTCGGCCTCGCCCGCGCGCTCGTCCACGACCCCAGCGTGCTCCTCCTCGACGAGCCTGCCTCCGGCCTCGACCCGCGCTCCCGCATCGAGCTGCGCGACCTGCTGCGCGGCTTCGCCGACGCCGGCAAGGCCGTCCTCGTCAGCTCCCACGTCCTCTCCGAGCTGGAGGAGGTCTACGACCACGCCGTCTTCCTGGCCCACGGCCGGACGGTCAACGCGGACGGGTTCGCCCCGGCCGTGACGACGACGCGCGGCTGGCGGCTCCACGCCCTCGACCCCGTGGCGCTCCGCACCTTCCTCGACGCGTCGGGCATCCCGTGGCGCGAGGGCTCCGCCGCGGCCGGCGAGGTCCTGGTCGACCTGACCGGGCCCGAGTCGGCGGCGCAGTTGGTCCGGGCGGCGGTCGGCGCGGGCGTGTTGGTCGACACGGTGGTCCCCCAGTCCGGCCGGCTCGAAGAGGCCTACCTGGCCCTGGACGAGGAGAGGAAGTAGCCGTGCCAGCCGTCACGCTGAACTCGCTCAAGCCGTCGTGGCACGGCATCCGCACGGTGGCCGGCCTGGAATTGCGCCAGCGCCTCCGCTCGCCCCGCTGGATCGCCGCACTGGTCGCGTGGTTCGTCCTGACGGGCGCCGTGACCTGCCTCATCATCGGCTTCGCCGGCACCTTCTCGGGCGCAACGGGCGCGTCGCCGGGCAGTTGGTCGACGTACTGCTTCACCAACGACGACGGCACCGAGAGCTGCCACATCGAGGGGGCCTACGGCCAGTACGCCGGCGAGTGCACCGTGGCGGCGGACGGGGCGGTCACCTGCCAATCGCTGCAAGGCGTCGATCAGGGAGGCGGCTGCTACGACGCCAGCGGCCAGCCCATCCCCTGCATCAACCTGACGCCCGCCACGCCCGCGCAGACCACAGCCTGCACGCTGCAGCCCGACGGCACGTCGGTCTGCGCGTTCGAACGCCAGGGCAGCTATCTCGGGATGACCTGCACGGTCGACCCGACCGGCTTCGGGTACCCCGCGACGTCGTGCGTCTACGAGCCCGTCGACGGCTGGCTCCCCACCTCCGGCCCGCTCGTCTTCTCGCTCGTCACGCTGTTCATCCTCGGCCTGGGCCTCCTCCTCACCCCGGCGCTGACGGCCACGTCGATCAACGGCGACCGTCACGCCGGCACGCTGGCCACGCTCCAGGCCACGCGGCTGACGGCGGTCGACATCGCCTTGGGCAAGCTCGGGGCGGCCTGGCTGTCGGTCCTGGCCTTCCTCGTGGCGGCACTTCCCTGGCTCGCCACGGGCATGGTCATCGGCTCGATCGACCTGCTCCAGGTCCTCGCCTGCTTTGGCGTCCTGCTGGCCGAGTTGGCGATCGTGGCGGCCATCGGCCTCGGCTGGTCGGCCCTGGTCAACCGGACGTCCGGCTCAACCTTGCTGACCTACGCCACGGTGTTCGCCGCCTCCGTCCTGACCATCGTGTTCATGGCCCTCCTGACGCCGCTGACCCGGTCGCCGTACACGGTCGACGTCCTCGCCCTGAGCCCTTCGGCCCAATCCGCCTACGACGAGGCGATGAACGACTATTACGCGGCGATGGACGCCTATTGCCTGGCGACCGGGGACGTCAACTTCTGCGCCTACCAGTACGCCGACCCCGACCCTGACGCGGCCGTCTCCCCGCCCGTCGAGCCCACCCCCCCGGTCGACCAGTGCGCCTGGACGACGGAGACGCGGGACGACTACCGGGTCGACCGGGTCTGGTGGCTGCTCGCGGCCAACCCGTTCGCCATCGTGGCCGACGCCGCCCCCGAGCCCGCCATCGCCCGGACCCACCCCGACATCTACAGCCGCTACGGCCAGGCGACCGACCTGTTCGCCACCGTCCGCAGCCTCCTCGCCGAGGCCCGCGAATCGCCCACCGACCACCCCTATTACTACTGGCCGTGCCAGAACGCGGACGAAAACCAGTCGGGGACGGCGGCCGACTCGGCGCCCGGCCGCGTCTGGCCGTGGGGCCTGGGCTTCAGCGTGCTGGTCGGCGCGTTGTTCTTCTGCCTGACGGTCCGGCGCCTCCGCGTGCCGTACGGCAAGCTCCCCTCAGGCACCCGCGTGGCCTGACACCCTGTCACCCCGCGCACCGCGTGACCGGGAATTGCCGGACACCGCCCCACCGCTGGCCTGACCGGATAACATGGCTGCACTGCTCACAGACGAGTTGAAGGAGACCTCATCGTGACGTACACGCCTGACAATGTTTCTGCCCCCGCCGGCTTCGCCATCCCGCCCGACGTCCTCTCCTGGGTGGCGCGCGTCGCCGAATTGGCCCAGCCGGACCAGGTCGCCTGGATCGACGGCTCGGTCGAGGAGCGGGACCGCTTCTACGCGGACATGGTCGCCTCCGGGATGTTCATCAAGCTCAACCAGGAGCTGCGCCCCGGCTGCTACCTGGCGCGCTCGGCGCCGTCGGACGTGGCCCGCGTCGAGGCCCGGACCTTCATCTGCTCGGAGAAGGAGGAGGACGCCGGCCCGACGAACAACTGGGCGGACCCGACGGAGATGCGCCAGACCCTCGACCGCGTGTTCGCGGGCTCGATGCGGGGCCGGACGATGTACGTCATGCCGTTCTCGATGGGCCCGCTGGGCGGCAACATCTCCCGCCTCGGCATCGAGATCACGGACTCGCCGTACGTCGTCGTGTCCATGCGGATCATGACCCGGATCGGCAACCCGGCGCTCCAAGGCATTTGCGACGGCCAGGACTGGGTGCCCGCCGTCCACTCCGTCGGCTACCCGCTCGTGCTGCCGGACGGCTCCCGGCGTGACGACCTCTCCTGGCCCTGCAACGAGGAGAAGTACATCACGCACTTCCCGGAGACCCGCGAAATCTGGAGCTACGGCTCGGGCTACGGCGGCAACGCGCTCCTCGGCAAGAAGTGCTACGCGCTGCGCATCGCGTCGGTCCTGGCCCGCGACGAGGGCTGGCTGGCCGAGCACATGCTGATCCTGCGGATCACGAGCCCGGCGGGCAAGTCCTATTGTCTGACGGCGGCGTTCCCGTCGGCCTGCGGCAAGACCAACCTGGCCATGCTGCGCCCGACGATCCCCGGCTGGAAGGTCGAGACCGTGGGCGACGACATCGCCTGGATGCGGCCGGGGCCCGACGGGCGGCTCTACGCGATCAACCCGGAGGCCGGGTTCTTCGGCGTGGCGCCGGGGACGTCGGAGAAGACCAACCCGACGTGCCTCCACGCGCTGGCCCACGACACGATCTTCACGAACGTCGGCCTGACCGACGACGGCGACGTCTGGTGGGAGGGCCTGACCGACGAACCGCCGGCCCACCTGATCGACTGGACGGGCCAGGACTGGACGCCCGGCTGCGGCCGGCCCGCCGCCCACCCGAACTCCCGCTTCACGGTCAAGGCCGACCAGGCCGAGTCGATCGCGCC
>JAISTC010000123.1 GCA_031272805.1 Propionibacteriaceae bacterium | reverse complement strand
CTCCAGGCGGGCTTCGTCACGAAAGAGATGTTGGGCACGTGCGTGACGTGGGTCTCGGCCGGGGCCCAGTCCTGGGCGCTCGGGCCCCAGGGAAGCTGAACCCTCACGTCAGGGTTGAGAAACCTCTGAGAACTCCCTGAGAAGACAACGCGGCCACCCTCGTCACACAGTCGTCACGCGGTCCGTCAGCCCCAGCCCAGATCGTCCAGATCGTCGTCGTCGAAACCGAAGAAATGGCCGATCTCGTGGACCACGGTGATGGCGATTTCTTCGGCCAATTCCGCCCGGTCGTGACACATTTCCTTGAGCGGTTCCCGGAAGATCAGAACCCGGTCCGGCAGTACCCCAGTGTAGCCAGAATCCCGCTCTGACAAGGGGATTCCATCGTAGAGACCGAGGAGGTCGGGCTCGTCGTCGGGAGGGTAAGGCTCGACCAGGACGACCACGTTGTCGACCTTTTCCCAAAACTCGTCGGGAATCGAATCGAGGGCCTCGCCGACCAGGAGCTCGAAGTCTTCGTCGGAGATGTCCACAGCCATGCCCCCGATCGTACCGGCGCCCCGAATCACAGGCTTGTCATTCCTCCCCCGCGCCCGGCGTGGCGGCGGCCGGAGCGCCGCCGAACGGCCCTGGAACAACCCAACTGCCCTTGGTCAAGCCGCCTGGCAGCGCCTAGTTTCGTGGGTGTTGTGATCCGGCGGGCTTCCCTAAGTCCCACCCGCGAAGGAGACCAGTTGTGAATCGAGCGATGCGCCGCATCATGGGAGCGGCCCTCGGCGCCGGCTTGGTGTTCGGCCTGACTGTGGCCCCCGAGGTCCACGCCAGCGAAACCCTCCAGGCCACCACCACCGTCAACGTCCGCTCCGGGCCGAGCACGGACTCGACCATCATCGGCTACGTCGCCTGGGGCTACACGGTCGAGGCGACCGGGCCCAGCGACGACGGCTGGACGCCCGTCAACTACAACGGCCGCGCCGGCTATGTCTCCAGCCAGTACTTCGTCGCGCCGGGCACGAACCCGACCGCCGACGGCCCCACGGGCGAGTTCTGGACGACCGCCTACCTCAACGTCCGCAACGGCCCCTCCACGTCCCACACGCGCCTCGACACGCTGCCGACCGGCGCCAAGGTGACCCTGACCGGGCGCACGTCCAACGGCTTCTCCCAGATCATCTGGTACGGCGGCGGCCGCGCCTGGGTGGCGTCGAGCTGGCTGAGCGACGCCCAGGGCAATTCCCCGGTGCCGCCGTCCGACGCCTCCGACCCGACGCCGGCCGAGCCCGAAACGCCCGCGACGACGGACGACGCGGCTGAGCCGGCGGTCACGACGCCCGCCAGCGAGCCGACGACCGAGCCGTTGGTCGGCGAGGGCGACTCGGACTTCACCCCGGCGGCCCCGGCCGCCCCGGCCACGTCGGCGGCGGCCGAACCGGCCGAGTCGGCGGACACGGCAGAGCCGGTCACGGACGACGCGGCAACGACGGAACCCGCGGCTGCCGCGGAGCCCGCGGACGTCACGGACCCGGCCGAACCCGCCGAGTCGGCGGACAGCGTGACGGAGGCGCCGGCGGAGCCGGCCGAATCGAGCGAGCAGGCGGAGCCCGCCGCGACGGCGGAACCCGCGGCGGAGCCGTCCGACGAGCCCACCACCGAGCCGGCCGAGTCGGCCGAGTCGGCTGACACGGCGGACACCGCGGAGACCGCTGACGCCGCTGACCAAGCCACCGCGGGCGAGCCGGAGAAGCCGGCCACGCCCACGGTCGTGGCCCAGAAGCTGGCCGCGTCCGACCTCAACCTCCGCGCCACGTCGGCCGCCGACTCGACCGTCCTGACCGTCATCCCGTCGGGCACGACGCTGGACGTCACGGGCGACGAGAAGGACGGCCGCCTGCCGGTCGTCTACCAGGGCCAGACGGGCTGGGTGGCAAGCCAGTACGTCACGGGCCTCGACGCGACCGGCCCGATTGCCGTCGACCCGCCCGCCGCGACGGGCGTCCGCTATACGACCGACACGCTCAACGTCCGCTCCGAGGCCGTGTTCGACGGCCAGATCGTCGGCACGCTGACCAAGGGCCAGCAGGTCGAGATCACGGGCGTGACGCAGGGGGCATGGACGCAGATCCTGTACCAGGGCACGACCCGGTGGGTGGCGACGCAGTACCTGACCGAGACCGAGCCGGCGCCGCTGGCGTCGGGGGCCGACAAGGCCGTGGCCGCGGCGGAGTTCGCCAAGACCAAGGTCGGCGGGCCCTACGTCTGGGGCGGCAACGGGCCGACGGGCTACGACTGCTCCGGCCTGACGAAGGCGGCCTACGACTCGGTCGGCATCACGATCCCGCGGACGGCGGCGGCCCAGGCCGACTACGGCGTGCCGGTCAGCCTGGCGGACATCCAGGTCGGCGACCTCGTGTTCTACTACAGCCCGATCAGCCACGTGGCCATCTACGTGGGCGACGGCCAGGTCGTCCACGCGTCGACCTACGGCGTCGGCATCATCTACTCGAAGGTCGACATGACCACGATCACGGCAATCCGCCGGTACGTCTAAGACCATCCACCAATACCAGCGCGGGGCCCAAGGGGAAGGGGCCCCGCGCTGATTCTTTGCGTAGGGGGACGACCCCCTAACCCCCCGCGCTCGCTGCGCTCGCCGGACGCGGCAACGGGCGTGATGCTGTGTTGAACTCAGCCGGAACCCCAACCCGAAACGAAGCCCTGTCACCATCACGAACCCCCTTGCCAACCCAAACCCCTTTGTCATCCCGGCGAAAGCCGGGATCTTGTGGCCGTCGGTTGGTCGACCACCCGGGAAAGATCCCGGCTTTCGCCGGGATGACAAGGGACGGGGATGACAAGGTACCGGGATGACAAGGCGCCCGGATGACTCAAGCGCAGGGGAATGACAGAGACGCAGGGACGAGAGGAGGCGAGGACGCGCCTCCACGGGCCCCACGACAGACCCCTCGTCAACGCCGGCCGCCAGTCCCTACGCCGTCACCTGCTCGAAGTAGCGGTCCGCGATGTACTCGGCGCTCTCCGCCCACATCAACGACGTAGGCTTCTGCAGCGCCGCGTAGGCCCGTGACTCGGCAAACCTGGCGTAGGCGTCGTCGAAATCGATCTGTTCGCTCTCGGCGATGATCCGGACGACGTGCTCAATCTTCAACGTGACATCCAGCGTGACGTCCTGGCCCTTGTAGACCAACCGGTCCTCAGACATGCTCCCTCCCGGTGAGACTCAAGAACGCCAGTGCCCGCTCGGTCACGCTGATGGCCCAGTCTTCGGCCTGCGCACGGAGAGTGGTGGTGTAGAACCCGATCCCGAAGTCACGCCGGTTGCGCCCCGCCGACAACAGGGGCCGGTCGAACCAGGCGTTGCTGCCGTGATAGAGGGCCGACATGTCAGACTCCCGCGCGCGCCAGCACGTCCTCGGCGAAGGCGACGCTCTCCTCCAGGCTCTGAGTGTGGAGGACTGGATAGTTGTCACGGATGAGGCGTAGGAGACCCTGGCGGGCGAACGTCTGGATCGTCTCCCGGGCAGGCACATGATGTCGCCGCGAGTACCCCTCGACGGCGGCCACCACAAGGAGATTCTCGTCCTGCGTCCTGCCGTCCATGCGCTCCCCTTTCCGAAGCCCCATCCTACCGAGCCGCCCGGGTCACGGAGCATCAACCGAACATGCGGCTCACCCGGCGGTGCGACATTCACCCACACCGGTAGCGCCACGGTCTGTGCCCATGACAGGCCCGCCTCCTTGATGTCAGAACTCTGTGGATATAGGGGTCGGTTCCCGGCCTGGGCCACTAAGGTGAATGCATGAGTTCCCCCCGTTGTCGGCTCGCTACCCTTGCCTGCCTCGTTGTGACCGGTGCCGCCGCGTTGTCTGGGTGTGGTGGCGCCTCGACCGTGGCGGAGACGCCCTCTCCGGGCCCGGCGACCGGCGCGTCCAGCGCCAGCGCGGCGCCGCCGGTCAGCGCGGCGCCGTCCGCCTCCCCTGGGCCGGTGGGCGTCGTGACGCCTGAGGCGTCAGCCACGTCGGCCGACAGCACACCGGCGGCGGCCGCTACCACGGCGGCGACGGCGCCCTGGACGCCCGCCAAGGCTGACGCGCTGCGCCAGTTCATGGCGACCTGGGGCGCTCAGATGGGCCAGGCTTACAAGGAGTACGGCCCCGGTAACAACGTCGATTTGTACGGTCTCCAGGTCCCGGACCAGGTTCTCGACCCCAGCGACTGGGATTTCGCCGTCGACTACCGGACCGCGGCCATCGCCTGGTCCGATGACGGCCGCGGGGACGGCTACCGGCTCGTGGCGGTCTACTCCGACGCCGAAACCCAGCCGTATCTGGAGCAGCACGTCTACTTCTTCGTCCTCCTCGACGGACAGCCCCAGGTCCTCTACACCATGCAGAACCAGGGCATCTCGTGCGAGGACGCCAGCCGGCTGTGCCTGACCTTCTCCCCCAGTGCCAACGCCGACCTCCAGGCCGGCTTCGCCGCCATCGTGACCCAGGGCAGCTAACCCGGCAGGCGGCTACCCCAACCCCTTCGTCATCCCAAACCCCTTTGTCATCCCGGCGAAAGCCGGGATCTTGTTGCCGTCGGTTGCTCGACCACCCGGGAAAGATCCCGGCTTTCGCCGGGATGACAGGGAGGGGCCGGGATGACAAGGGGGCCGGGGCATCAGACGCGCACGGCCGCGGCATCAGACTGTCACGGCCGAGGCATCAGACTCTCACGGCCGAGGCATCAGATACCGCCGCCCGGGCTCGTTCCTCGCCAAGGCCGCGGTATCTGACGCCTCGGCCTCTCAGCCCAACCACCGCCGAACTGTCTCCGCCCAGCAATGTCCCCACGCACGGACTCGACTGCGCGGGGGGTCCGGGGGGTCGTCCCCCCGGAAGTGGCCGCAAGAAAAAAGGCCCGCCATTGGCGGGCACAGTTCTCCTCTTCTTGTGGCCAGGGCCGGGGTCGAACCGGCGACCTCATCCTTTTCAGGGATGCGCTGCTACCAACTGAGCTACCTGGCCCCTTGCAGGCTGAGCCTGCGTGGCGACCCCGACGGGACTTGAACCCGCGACCTTCGGCGTGACAGGCCGACGCGCTAACCAACTGCGCTACGGGGCCTTGCGGCCGGCCCGGTTGCCCGAGCCGAGGACCGACTATAGCTCAGACCGCCGGTCTGGGCCTAATCGCTCCCTCGCATCCCCAACGGGATTCGAACCCGTGCTGCCGCCGTGAAAGGGCGGAGTCCTAGGCCGCTAGACGATGGGGACTAGCAAACGCGACGGCGAGTCTACGGCATGGAACCGCCGCGCGCATGTCCGCCCCTGGGCGGACCACCGGTTGTGCCGTGGGCTGACGTCACGTTCACCCCGGAGATTGATGTCACGCCGCCCCGGGCTTCGTACAGTGGCGGAGGGGCGCCGACGTGGCACGATGGAGTGGGCGCCGAGGCGGGAAGGAGTCGGTCGTGGCAGAGTCGGTCGGAGTGCCGCAGGTCGGGATCGGGCAACTGACGTTGGGCGGGGCGAAGGTCGCCAACTGGCCCAACCTGATCACGGTCATCCGGACGGTCGGCGCCATCGCCCTGGGCATCGTGGCCCTCCTGCTGGCCTCGTGGGTGTTCCTCCTCATCGCCTACCTGACGTACTGGCTGGGCGACATCGCCGACGGCCGGACGGCCCGGGCGCTGAAACAGGAGACGCGCCTCGGCGGCGTCTTCGACATCCTGTCGGACCGGGCCTGCTCGACCATGTGCATCGCCGCGTTCATCGTCATCCAGCCGGCGGCCGCCCCCGCGCTCGGCCTGTACTTCGTCCAGTTCGTCGTGCTCGACTGCCTGCTGTCGCTCGGGTTCCTCCACTGGCCGGAGGTGCTCAGCCCGAACTACTTTTACGTGGTCGACCGGCCGATCTGGCGGATGAACTGGTCGCAGCCGGCCAAGGCGCTCAACACGGGCCTCCTCATCGTGCTCCTCGTCGGCCTGCCCTATGTCCACGCGCCGCTGTGGATCGCGGCGATCGTGGCGGGGGCGCAGATCGTCGTCAAGCTGTGGTCGGGCTGGCGGATGCTGCGGCTGACGACGGTCCAGACGGCGCCCCCGGCCCCCGGCGCGCCGACCGCCCCCACTGTTCCCACGATCCCGACCGTCCAGGGCTGACGGGGCCGCCGATGTGGCAGTTGCTCGGCGTCATCGCCTCCGCGGTCGGGACCGGCTTCCTCTCGGCCGTGTTCCCGGTCGTCAACGCGGAGGCGGCGATCGCCATCGGGGCGGGTGTGGCGTCGCTCAGCCGCGGCGTGGCGTGGATCATCGGCCTGTCGGCGGGCCAGACGATCGGCAAGATCGTCATCTACGAGTCGGCCCGCGCGGGCAAGGACCTCCACTCTCGGCGCCGGGCCGCCAAGCAGGCGGCGGTCGAGGCGACCGAGGCCCAGTTGGTCGAAGCCGCGCTGCCGGGCTCTGCCGCCGTCACGCCGACCGCCGCCCCGTCACGCTGGCGCCGGTTCCGCGCCTGGCTGGCCCGGACGAGCCAGAGGTTGCTCGCCTTGATGGACGGCCGCTGGCGGGGCGACGCCGTCCTGCTGCTGTCGGCGTCGGTCGGCATCCCGCCGCTTCTGGCGACGGCCGCCCTGGCGGGCGTCCTGAAACTGCGGCGGCTCGACTTCGTGGTGTGTGTCCTGGCGGGCCGCCTGGCGCGCTTCTTCGTCATCGGCGCGCCGTTCCTGACCGTGATCCACCGCTGACGCCCGCCCGAGCCGCCCCGCGCGTGACGCCGCCGCGACCGCCCCGCGCGTGACGCCAGTCCTACGAGGGCGAACGCCTACTCGGCCGCCTCCAGCGCCTGCTGCTGGGCCTTCTTGCCCCGCACGTACGCCAGGTCCCAGCGCCGGATCTCATCGAAGTACCGCTCGCGCACGGGCAGCGCGGACAGCGCCACGTCGTGGAGGGCGCCTTCGAGCCGCACCAACGTGACGTGCCAGCCCAGCTTCGGGACCCGCGCCGCCACGTTCTCGACGTCCAGGACGATGTCCGTCCGCGTCACGTCCTCGTCGTCGCGCTGCTTCGGCACGGACGACCGCGCGGACATGACGACGAGGATCGGCACGTCGATGCCGAGGCCCTCCTTGATCCGCTCCTGGGCGCGCGTCACGGCGTTGAGCCAGCCGGGCCGGACCGGGTTGGACGAGGGGCGCTTCAGCGCCAGGTCGAAGCTCCACTCGCCGGAGAACGCCCTGTGCAGCGACCGGATGTAGATGTCGTTCTCGGCCCGCGGGATCTCCCACGTCGCCGCCTTGCCCGCCAGCGCCTTGGTCGCGGCGGTCGTCAGCGCGCGCAGCGGCGACGAGCCGGACAGGTCGAGCCACGGCGCGTTGAGGACGAGGCCGACCAGCTTGCCGCGCCGCGCCGACGCCCACATCGCCGCGATCAGGCCGCCGGCCGAGTGGGCGTTGACGACGACGAACTGGTGGGTCTCCTTGATCAGGTCGACCGCCGCGTCGATCTCCTCGTAGTAGTCCGTGATCGACTCGGCGTAGCCGGGGAGCTCGTCGCCGTGGAGGGAGCGGCCGTAGCGGTGGAGGTCGAGGGCGTAGAAGTCGTAGCCCAGGCCCGCCCACATCTGCGCCAGGTGGTCCTCGAAGAAATACTCGTTCCAGCCGTGGAGGTAGAGGACAGCGCGCGGCTGGGTCGGCTCGCAGCGGCGGACCAGCGTCGCCGTCAGATACCCTTCGCCCTCCTCCTTGAGGTGCGGGTAGCCGGGCATGTGGAACGTCAGGTCCTCGTAGCCCTCCATGTAGGCGTCGCGGACCCACGTGTCCGCCCACCAGCTCGGTTCGGCGGGCGCGTGCGGCTCGTTCGGGGTGGAGAGGGGTTCGGGGCTGGGTTCTTCCCGCCGGAGGACGGTGCGCCACTTCCCGATGAGCGCGGGCGGACGGGGGCTATTGGGCATCCTCGTCATCCTCGTCATCGTCGACGAAATCGCTGTCGGGTTCTTCGCGGTCGTCGCGGTAGGCCTCCGCGAGGTCGGCGTAGTTGGGAGGAATGTCGTCCTGGAAGGACGAACCTCGTAGTTCGGCCTCTAGCGATGCGAAATCGGTAGAGACGGATCGGTACTTGAGTTCCCTGGCGACTTTGGTCTGTTTCGCCTTTGCCCGGCCGCGCCCCATAGGGTCAGCCCCCTCGCTACTCGCCCGCGCGTGCGCGGCATTCATTGGATGAAGTGTGTCGTAGGTCCAAGGTTACCGGAGCCAGAGTGAACCTCCAAAGAAGGGTCACGTTGACCGCAGGCTTGGGTGTGTGAGGCCGAGTGGGGGTTGTCTTCCGCCGGCCGCGGTATCAGGTGCCGCGGGCCGCGCTCGCTGGCGCTCGCTGCCGCGGCGCCTGACACCTCGGCCTGCGTCTCGGCCTCAGTGGGCGCCTACCAGGCTGACGCCGCCCTCACCTTCGGCGACGGCGCCGCAGTCCCAGGTGGCTATGCCGGCGTCGGCCAGGAGCTGTTGCGCCGTCGGCAGGGCGGCGGCCGGCAGGACCAGGGCGAAGCCCACGCCCATGTTGAGGGCCGCCTCGATGTCGGGCTGGGAGATGTGCCCGACGCTCTGGACGAGGCCGAAGATCGGCGGCGGCGCCCACGTCGAGCGGTCGAGCGTGGCGTGGAGGCCGGCGGGGATGACGCGGGCCAGGTTGTTGGCCAGCCCGCCGCCCGTGATGTGGCTGGCGGCGTGGACCTCGGTCGCGGCCAGGACGGCCAGGACCGGCTGGGCGTACAGCCGCGTCGGGGTGAGCAATTCCTCGCCCAGGGTGCGGCCGAGTTCCGCGACGTAGTCGTCGAGGCGCAGCCCGGCCTGCTGGAGCAGGACGCGGCGGACCAGCGAGAAGCCGTTGGAGTGGAGGCCGGAGCTGGCCAGCGCCAGGACCCGGTCGCCCGCCCGGACCCGCTCGGGGCCGAGCAGGCGGTCCTTCTCGACCACGCCCGTGACGGCGCCGGCCAGGTCGTACTCGTCGGCCGCCAGGAGGCCCGGGTGTTCGGCCGTCTCGCCGCCGATGAGCGCCGCGCCGGTCTCGGCGCAGGCGGCGGCCACACCCTGGACGATGGCCGCGATGCGCTCGGGGACGACCGAGCCGCAGGCGATGTAGTCGGTCACGAACAGCGGCTCGGCGCCGACCACGACGATGTCGTCGACGACCATCCCGACGAGGTCGTAGCCGATCGTGTCGTGGCGGTCGAGGGCCTGGGCGATGGCGACCTTCGTGCCGACGCCGTCGGTCGACGTGACGAGGACCGGCTGGTCGTAACCCTTGAGGGCGGTGGCGTCGAACAGGCCCGCGAAACCGCCCAACCCGCCGATGACCTCGGGCCGGGCGGACCGAGCGACGTGCTCCTTCATCAGCTCGACGGCCCGGTCCCCGGCCTCGATGTCGACGCCGGCTTGCGCGTACGCGGAAGTCATAGGTTCTCCTAGAGGGCAGCGCCCACGAGGGCGGGTTCTCTGTCGTTCGGGGGCACCGTGCCGTCCTGGGCGCCCAGCCTGTCATCCTGAGCGCTCCCCTTGTCATCCTGAGCGCGCACTCTGTCATCCTGAGCGCAGCGAAGGATCTCTGTCGCTCCCGAGACCCCATCCTCCGGCTGGGTCAGCCCCATCTCGGCGGCGGACTGGTCCGGCACGCGCACGGGATAGACCCCGTCGAAACAAGCGCGGCACAACCGGCTCATTGGCACGCCTGTCGACGCCACCAGCCCCTCCAGCGAGATGTAGCCGAGCGAGTCCGCGCCGATCGACTGGCAGATGTCCGCCACGCGCATCCCCGGCGCGATGAGCTCGGCGCGCGTGGCGAAGTCGATGCCGTAGAAGCACGGCCACTGGACCGGCGGCGACGAAATCCGGACGTGGACCTCGGCCGCCCCGGCCTCGCGCAGCATCCGCACGAGCGCCCGCTGCGTGTTGCCGCGCACGATCGAGTCGTCCACGACGACCAGCCTTTTCCCCGCGATGACGTCGCGCAGCGGGTTGAGCTTGAGGCGGATGCCCAACTGCCGGATCGTCTGGGACGGCTGGATGAACGTCCGGCCGACGTACGAGTTCTTGACCAGCCCGAGGCCGAACGGGATGCCCGACGCCTCGGCGTAGCCGATCGCCGCCGGGGTGCCGGACTCGGGGACCGGGATGACGAGGTCGGCGTCGACCGGGTGCTCCAGCGCCAGTGTCCGGCCGATCTCGACGCGCGCCGAATGCACGCGGCGGCCGGCGATGGCGGAGTCGGGCCGGGCCAGGTAGACGTACTCGAACAGGCAGCCCTTCGGCCGCGCCTCCGCGAAGCGGACCGAGTTGACGCCCGCCGCGTCGATCGAGAGGAACTCCCCCGGTTCGATCTCGCGGATGAACGTCGCGCCGATGATGTCGAGCGCGCAGGTCTCCGACGCCACGACCCAGCCGTTCTCCAGCCGCCCGAGGACGAGCGGGTGGATGCCCTGGGGGTCGCGCGCCGCGTACAGCGCCTTCTCCGTCATGAAGACCAGGCAGTACGCGCCGCGCAGCCGGGGCAGCAGGTCGAGCGCGGCCTCCCGCACGGTCACGTCCTCGTACGTCGCCAGCAGCGCCGTCACGAGGGACGTGTCGTTGGTCGAGTCGAGCGAGTTCTTCGTCGGGATGGTGGCCGCGGGGTGGCGTTGCGCCAGGAGGGCAGCCAGTTCGTCCGTGTTCGTCAGGTTGCCGTTGTGGCCGAGCGCGAGGCCGCCGCCCGGCGTCGAGCGGAACGTCGGCTGGGCGTTGTCCCAACTCGACGCGCCGGTCGTGGAGTAGCGCGTGTGGCCGATGGCGAGCGAGCCGGTGAGCGAGCCGAGGGTGCGCTCGTCGAACACCTGGGAGACCAGGCCCATGTCTTTGACGACCACGATGTGGTGGCCGTCCGACACGGCCATGCCGGCCGATTCCTGGCCCCGGTGTTGGAGGGCGTAGAGCCCGAAGTACGTGATCTTGGCGACCGCCTCGCCCGGCGCCCAGACGCCGAACACGCCGCACTCATCCTGCGGCCCCCGCTCTACCGGATCCACATCAGCCGAAAGGAGGCCATCCCCGCGTCGCACGCCGCCAGCCTACCTAAGAGACCAAGGTGCCCGTGACCACGGCCATCCCGCCCGGTCCCGGTTTGTCATCCCTCACCCTTTGTCATCCCGGCCAGCTTGTCATCCCGGCGAAAGCCGGGATCTTTGACCTGTGGTCAGACAAGGTGACAGGAAAGATCCCGGCTTTCGCCGGGATGACAAGGGTCCGGGATGACAAGGGGGTGTGTGGGAACGGCCACGGTGTCAGGCCCGCTGGCTGTCGCTCGCAGAGCTCGCTCCGTAGCCACCGTGCCCGACCCCCTGGCCTGGGCTCGTTCCTCGCCCGAGCCGCGGCGCCTGACACCTCGTGCTAGGCGCCCAGCAGCTCCAGGAAGCGGACTTGCGCGCCGACCTGCTGTTCCAGGTCGCCCAGGTGGACGGACTCGTCGGGGGCGTGCATGCGGCTGTCGGGGTCGCAGACCGCGTTGGCGATGACCGCGGACCCCGGGTACAGCTCCAGCAGCTCGTTGATCAGCGGGATGGAGCCGCCCTGGCCCATCAGGACCGGCGGGCGGCCGAAGACCTCCGTGTACGCCTGGGTCGCCTTCTGCGCCACGGGCCCGTCGACGTCGACCAGCGCCGGGTTGCCCGAGGTGTGCGGCGTGACGGTCAACTGGGCGCCCCACGGCACGTGGCTCTCCAGGTGCGCGATCAGCTTCGCCTGGGCCGCCTCGGACGCGATGGTCGGCGGCACGCGCAGCGAGATCGACGCCCGCGCCACCGGCGCGAGCGTGTTCGACGCGTCGGCCACCGCTGTCACGTCCATGCCGATGACCGTGATCGCCGGGCCCGCCCACAGCCGGTCCGTGATGGCGCCCTGGCCGAGGTAGCCGACGCCGTCGAGGATGCCGGACTCGGCGCGGAAGCGGTCGTCGGGGTAGTCGGGGCCGAAGTGGAGGTCCGTCGTCAGGCCCTCGACGGCGACGGAGCCGTCGGCCTGGTGGAGGGTCGCCAGGAGGTGGATGAGCGCGGTCACGGCGTCCGGCAGCACGCCGCCGAACTGGCCGGAGTGGACGCCGTGGTCGAGGGTCCTGACCTCGACCGTGCAGCCCGTGACGCCGCGCAGCGCGACCGTGAACGCGGGCTCGCCGACGGCCCAGTTGCCGGAGTCGGCGATGACGAACGCGTCGGCGGCCAGCCGGTCGCGGTAGCGTTCCAGGAACTGGGCCATACCGGGCGAGCCCATCTCCTCCTCGCCCTCGATGAACAGCTTGATGCCGACCGGCGGGCGGCCGCCGGTCTGGGCGAAGTGGCGGAGGGTGGCCAGGTGGAGCGCGATGCCGCCCTTGTCGTCGGCGGCGCCGCGGCCGAACAGGCGGTCGCCGCGCGCGGTCAGAGTGAAGGGGTCGGAGCGCCAGCCGGCCGGGTCGCCGATGGGCTGGACGTCGTGGTGGGCGTAGAGGCAGACGGTCGGCGCGCCCTCGGGCCCGGGCCAGTGGCCCAGCACGGCGGGCGCGGCCACGTCGTCTACGACCTCGACCTCCGGGACGCCCACGCCGCGGAACAGGTCCGCCACGAGCGCCGCCGAGCGGGCCAGGTCGGGCGCGTGCTGCGGCAGCGCGCCAATCGAGGGAATCGCCACGAGCCGAGTCAGATCGGCCACCAATTGTTCAGCAAGAGCAGTCACGAGCAGGGAGTGTAGCCGTGAGGCCAGGGGGTCGGGCACGCTGGCTACAGAGGCCATGGGGTCGGGCACGCTGGCTACGGAGCGAGGAACGAGCGACAGCCAGCGGGCC
Source organism: Propionibacteriaceae bacterium (assembly GCA_031272805.1). Taxonomy (GTDB): domain Bacteria; phylum Actinomycetota; class Actinomycetes; order Propionibacteriales; family Propionibacteriaceae; genus WQYJ01. The sequence goes on along the minus strand of JAISTC010000123.1, from coordinate 116 downwards.
TGACACCGTGGCCGGGAGTTGAAGTCACGCAGGGGATCTCGCGGGAGTCTCGCGGGAGGCTTCCGGCCGGCCACGGTGTCAGGCCCCGTGGCTGTCGCTCGTTCCTCGCTCCGTAG
>JAISTC010000113.1 GCA_031272805.1 Propionibacteriaceae bacterium | reverse complement strand
CCCCGCGGGTCATCCCGGCGACCCCCGGGACCGTGCCGGGGGCAGTCTCCCGCCGGCACACAGATCCCGGCTTGGGCCGGGATGACAAGGGGGCCGGGGTGCCAAGGGTGTGGGGTCGGCCGCGGTATCAGGTTCCCCCGCCCGGGCTCGTTCCTCGCCAGGGCCGGGGCACCCGACACCTCGGCCTGGGCCGACACCTCGGCCTGGGCCGACACCTTGCCCCCTCAGGTCATCCTGATGTACGAGGACGCGACTACTCCCGTTGCCACGCTGCACGTTGATCCCGACCGTCCCGTCATTGTCATCATCGGGCCGGAAGGGGGCATTGCGCCGGACGAACTGGAGTTGTTCGAGGGCGTGGGCGCCGTGACGTTGTCCATGGGGCCGACGATCCTGCGCACATCCACGGCGGGCGCGGTCGCCGTGACACAGGTGCGGTTGTTGGCGGAGGTCGGCCGGTGAGCGGGTTCTCCTTCACCCCCGGCGCGACGCTTCCCGGGGCGCCGGGGCGGGCCGGCGTCATCCACACGCCGCATGGCGACATTGCCACACCTGCGTTTGTCGTTGTCGGGACGCAGGCGACGGTTAAAGGCGTGTTGCCGCGTGACGTCAAGGCGCTGGGCGCCCAGGCCGTCTTGGCCAATGCCTACCATCTCTACCTCCAACCGGGCCCCGACCTCGTGGACGAGGCGGGCGGGCTGGCGCGCTTCATGGCCTGGGACGGGCCGACGTTCACTGATTCCGGCGGCTTCCAGGTCCTCTCCCTCGGCGCCGGCTTCAAGAAGGTCCTGGCGATGGACACGGCCGGGCTGGCCAGCGACGACGTCATCGCCAAGGGCAAGGACCGTTTGGCCCACGTGGACGACGACGGCGTGACCTTCAAGTCCCACCGCGACGGCTCCTACCACCGCTTCACGCCCGAGGTCTCGATGGGCATCCAGCACCAGCTCGGCGCGGACATCATCTTCGCGTTCGACGAGTGCACGACGCTCATGAACACGCGCAGCTACCAGGAACGCTCCGTCGCGCGGACGCAGGCGTGGGCGGAGCGCTGCCTGGCCGAGCACGTCAGACTGACGGCCGAGCGCGCCGACAAGCCTTACCAGGCGCTGTTCGGCGTCGTCCAGGGCGCCCAGTTCGAGGACCTGCGGCGTCACGCGGCGCGCGGCCTCGTCGCCACCCGTCACGCCGGCCGCGGGTTCGACGGCTACGGCATCGGCGGCGCCCTGGAGAAGGAGAACCTGGGCCAGATCTGCCGCTGGGTAACCGACGAACTGCCGTTTGACAAGCCCAGACACCTGCTCGGCATCTCCGCCCCGGAGGACCTGTTGGCCGGCGTCGAGGCTGGCGCGGACACCTTCGACTGCGTCGACCCGTCCCGCGTCGCCCGCCACGGCATCGTCTACACGCGCGACGGCCGCTACACGGTCGACACCCTGCCGAACAAACGCTCCTTCACCCCGCTGGAAGACGGCTGCGACTGCTACACCTGCACCCACGTGACCCGCGCCTACCTCCACCACCTGACCCGCTCCAAGGAAATGCTGCTGGCCACGCTCATGACGATCCACAACCTGCGTTTCACAGTCAAACTGGTCGACGACATCCGCGCCAGCATCGTCAACGGCTATTTCCCCGAGTTCAAGGCCGAGACCCTGGGCCGGTACCAGCGGCGCTGACCCCCACCGGCGTCAGGCGGTCACGCGCGGTCTGGGGTCGTCTGTCCAGACCGCCGGCGCGCCGGCCAGCCCGTCCGGTAGCGGGGACGTGTGGCCGGAGCCGCCCCGGCGGACGCAGAAATTGAAGCGGTCGGCGGAGAAGATCCGCCCGCCGGCCGCGCGCAGCCGGGCCAGGAACTCCGCGTCCTCGCGCGTCGGCAGCGGCGGGAACCCGACCTCGGCCGCGACCGCCCGGGGGAGCAGGAACGTCGCGCCCGGCACGCTCGGAGTGAACACGTGTTCCAACCAGGGCCGGGCCAACAGCGTCACCCCGGCCGCCTCCAGCCAGACGTACCGGGCGGCCTTGCCGACGAGGTCGGCGCCGCTGTAGCCGAGCGCGTCGGCCAGGTCGCCCAGGTAGTTGGGCCCGTAGTAGTCGTCGTCGTCCAGCTTGGCCACGAGCCCGCCGTCCGCCACGGCCACGAGCCGGTTGAGGCACGTCCCGAGCGGCGTCGCCGCGGGCTCGGCCAGGACCACCACGTCGGCCAGCCCGAGGTCCGCCGCCTGGCGCCGGAGGGCCGCCGCGTCGGGCTCGAAACCGTGGGCCAGCAACGCCAGTTGGACGTCCACACCAGCCTGGGCGGCGACCGTGGCGAGGACGGCGGCGAGGTTGGCCGGCCGCTTGGTCGCCACGAGCGCCGTCACGGTCGGGCGGGCCACGGTCGGGCGGTCGGCCAGGCCGAGGCCGTAGAGGAGCGGTTGGAGGGCATGGGAGTAGGTCGAGGCCCGCCACAGGTCACGCCGGGCGGCCAGGGCCACGCGGTCACGCCGGTCGCGGTCGGCCAGCAGGGCGGGGAGGGCGGGCCGCAGGTCGGCGGCCTGCGGGCCGAGCGCCGGGGCGGCCGCCGACAGCGCCAGGGCGCCGCAGGCCGTGGCCTCGGCCGACTCCTGGGCGTCGGGCGTGACGACGACCTTGTACGCGCGGTACGCCGTCAAGCGGCGGCGATAGGACCACGAGCGCGGCCACGACCCCGTCAGCGCCACGTCCCCGGCCGGCTCGACCGCGTGGTCGTGGCGGCCGGCGGTCCAGCGGATGGGGTTGTGGAGGGCGGGTTGGACGAGCGGGGGGCGGCCACCCGACGACAACGGTACGGCGGTCCCGGTCCGTGCCTGGCTGGAGGGGACTCCCGGCCAGGTCAGCAGGGGGATTCCCGCCGCGGCGGCCGCGGCGGCCAGCGCGGCCCGGTCGGGCTCGGGCCGGTCGGCGACGGCCGCGGCCTCGACGCCGACCACGTCCAGGCCCGCCAGGTCGGCCGCCATCACCGGCAGGGACAAGACGACTTGGTGCCACTCGTAGGACAAGGCCAACCGCGTCGGCTCCGTCACGATGACGCCGGCCCGCAGCGCGCGTGACGGCGGCCGGTCCGGCAGGGGCCACTCCGGCGGCCGGCGGCGGCGGAGGGCGGTCAGCCCGGCCTGCCCGGCGTCCCACAGCCGCCGCCCCAGGGCGGCCAGCGGGGCGGGCAGGGCGGACACGGCCCTAGCGGAGCAGTCCGCGGGTGTCGACCACGGCGGGCGCGCTGGCGATGGCGGCGCGCGCGGCGGGGGCGCGGAACTCGGAGTGGTCGGTCAGGACGACGGCCAGGTCGGCCCCGGCCAGCGCCTCGTCCAGGCCGGTCAGGCGCACTCCGGCGGCCCCGGCCAGGGGTTCGGGCAACGCCGTGGCGTGCGGTTCGACGGCCCGGATGTCCGCCGTCGGGAGGGCGGCCGCGAGGCGTTCGACCACGGTGACGGCCGGGGAGTCGCAGAGGTCGTCGACATCGGCCTTGAACGCCAGGCCGAGCGCCGCGATCTGGGGCCGGGCGAGCCCGGCGACGGCCGCCGTGACGGCGCCGACGACCCGGTTCGGCTGGGCGTCGTTGACCTCGCGCGCGGTCCGGACGAGCCGGGCGAGGTCCGGCGCGGCCTCGACGATGAACCAGGGGTCGACCGCGATGCAGTGGCCGCCGACGCCCGGGCCGGGCTGGAGGATGCTGACGCGCGGGTGGCGGTTGGCCAGCGCGATGACCTCCCACGGGTCCGCGCCGAGCCGTTCCGCCACGCCGGCCAGCTCGTTGGCGAAGGCGATGTTGACGTCGCGGAACGAGTTCTCGGCCAGCTTCGTCAGCTCGGCCGTGACCGTGTCCGTGACGGCGATGTCGCCGCTGACGAACGTGGCGTACAGGTCGCGCGCCAGCTCCGCCGCCTGGGGCGTCAGGCCGCCGACGACGCGGCTGTTCGTGACGAGTTCGACCATCGTTCGGCCCGGGATGACGCGCTCGGGGCAGTACGCCACGTGGAGCGCCGGGCGGCCGTCCGCGCCGTCGAGGCTGAGGTCGGGCCGGGCCTCCATCAGGCGGCTGGCCAGGTGGCGCGTCGTGCCGGGCGGCGACGTCGATTCGAGGATCACGAGGTTGCCGGGCGCCAGGTGCGGGGCGATCGAGCGGGCGGCGGCGGCAATGTAGGAGAGGTCGGCGGCGTGGCCCTCCTGGTAGGGCGTCGGGACGGCGATGATGAACGCGTCGGCCGGAGCCGGGGTGGCCCGCGCCACGAGCTGGCCGTCGCGCACGGCCGTCGCCAGGTAGGTCGGGAGGTCCGGTTCCGCGATGGGGCTGAGGCCGGCGTTGACGGTCGCGACCGTGGCCGGGTTGATGTCGACGCCGATGACCTGGAGGCCGTGGGAGGCGAACATCGCCGCCGTCGGCAAGCCGATGTAGCCCAGGCCGACGACTTCCACCGTGCGCACGGCGGTTCTGGGCGGGGCTGGCTCCGCGGCGAGGGTGAGAAGGCGGCTGGTCTTCGTGTCAGGTGCCATCGGTGGGCGTCTCGCTCCTCATCGGTTGTGGATTAGTCCTCATCTTAGGTCGCAGTGGGCGCCATGTCAGGTTGTGCGCGCAGCAATGTGTTGGTGCGGCCGCGGTATCGGAGGCCGCCGCCCGGTCCTGCGACTCCGGCGCTGGCGCGCCTCCGCGCAGGATGACGTGTTCGTCGCCAAGGCCGCGGCCTCCGACACCTCGGCCGACAGGAGACTTGTGGCTAGCTCAGGCCCAATGCCTTATGCAGGAGGTAGATCGGGTGTTCTACTTGGGCGCCGGTGTGTTGGCGGATCTGCCAGCGGCAGGTTTCCGTGTCGCACAGCGCCAACTTCGGGTTGACCTCTTTGACCTTGTCGAACAGGGGTTGGCCGACGGCCTTGGCGATCTCGTACTTCTCCTTCTTGAAGCCGTAGGTCCCCGCGATGCCGCAGCAGGTGGCGCCGGACTCGACGACCGTGACCCCCGGGATGAGGCGCAGCAACTCGACCGCGGGTTGGCCCATGCCCTGGCCCTTCAACTGGCAGGGCGCGTGGTACGTCACCGTGACGTCGAGCCGCTTGACGCCGAAGTTGAGTTGGCCCGCCTCGATCTTCTCCAGGAGGAACTCGCAGATGTCGCGCGTGCGCGTGCCGATGGCCTGGAGCGACTCGTCCTCGACGCCCATGATCTCGCGCGCCTCGTGCTTGAGCATCCCCTGGCACGACCCCGCCGTCGACACGATGACCAGATCCTGCGGCGCCTTCTCCAGGTCCGCGACCAGGCGGCGGACCCACGCCCGCGCCGTGTCGTACAGGCCATTCGACTGGAGCGCCATGCCGCAGCAACCCTGCTTGGGCACGAGGACGTTGAAGCCGAGCCGTTCCAGGACCTCGACGGCCTGGATCGACGTGGCCACCTCGAAGTAGTCGCCGGCGCAGCCGTGGAAGAAGATGACGGTCCCGGCGGGCCCGGCGGTCGGCGCGGGCTGATGCTTCGCCCACCAGGCGTGGAACGGCTGGCCGGAGGACACGGGCATGGCGGCGTCACGGTGGATGCCGGCGATCTTCTCGGCCAGGACCCGGACGGGCGCGGCGCGCAGCGCCGCGTTGGCCAGCGGGGCGATCGGGCGCATGGCCTGGCCCATCAGCGTGGTCCGGGAGATCAGCCGGTCACGCGGGGGCATGTGGTCCCGCTTCATCGCGGCGCGCGCCACGGAGTTGAGCTCCGCGATCTTGACGCCCTGGGGGCAGACGAGCGTGCACGTGCCGCAACTGGAGCAATAGTCGAGCGTGTGGTCGACGGACTCGCCGTGGCGGAAGCGCTCGGCCTGCGGGCCGACGAACTTGGGGCCGGCGAACAGCGGGGTCACGGCCATGACGGGGCACTGCGTCTCGCAGATCGTGCACTTGACGCACTGGTCGACGCTGGCCCGCGCCAGCAGGTTGGCCTCGTGGCTGGTGGGTTCGAACATCGCAGCTACCTCCCCAGGATGACTTCCGCCGCCGCCCAGGCCGACCCCAACGCGATGCCCTCGCCCGATTTCTCCGACCAGCGGATCGCGCCGGCCAGCAGGGAGCCGGTGGCGTACAGGTTCGTGAACACCGGGCGGCCCGACTCGTCGATCGGGCGCAGCGCCGCGTCGACTCGGACGCCCAGCTTGAACAGCGCTTGGTCTTGCCAGAAGTCGCCTGTGAGGAGAGGCTGGGCGGGGGCGGGCGTGGTGTCGGGCCCTGTGGCCGCTGACCCCTCGGGCGCCATGGTGTCGGGCCCCGTGGCTGTCGCTCGCAGAACTCGCTCCGTAGCCACGGTGCCCGACCCCATGGCCGCAACGGGCAGGTCGAACAGGGTTTCTTTGACGTGGCCGTAGCTGTCTACCCGGAGGGCGCCGGACTCGAAGCCGCCGGGGGCGTAGACGACGTGGTCGGCCGGCCAGGGCTGGTTGTGGCCGGCCTGGTGGAGCGTCACGGACGTGACCTTGCCGCCTTCGGCCGTGTAGCCCGTGACCTTGGAACCGAGGACGATCCGGACGCCGGCGGCCTTGGCCAGGGCGGTGAGGGCGTCGTTCAGGCGCAGGCCGGGCACGGACGGCGGGATCAGCGTGATCTCGAACACGGGCTTGCCCAGCCCCTCCTGGATGGCCCGCCAGGCGTTCAGGTCCTTGTAGCCCAGGACGGCGGGCAGGCCGACCACCTCGGCGTCGCCCACGACCGCCGCCACCGCGGCCACGAAGCGCGCGCGGCATTCCGGGTCGTCGAGGCTCCGCGCGTAGGCCAGGCCGGACGCATCCGCCTCGCCCGGCCGGGCCGGGAGGTCGAGGCTGTGGCCGACGGCGGCGGCCGGACCGCCGGGCGTGCGGGCCAGGTTGGCGGCGCAGAGCGCCGGGTAGAAGTCCTTGAGCTGGCGCGGCCCGACGATCGCCACGGCCTTCCCCGCCAGGTCCGCCCCGGCCGCCATGGACGGCGGGTACAGGCACGTCGGGCGCAGCGCGCCGACCGCCGTCGGCAGCGTCACGTTGACCCCGGGCTGGCCCGCCAACAACTCCGGTACCTGGGCCTGGAGCCACGCCACGGCCGCCTCGACCGCGTCCCGGCCGAGCAGCGCGTACGGATGGTCCGGAGCAGCCGCGGCGAGCGTGACGAGGGCCTCGTAGGGCCGGGTCACCCGCTCGTCGCCGGCGTAGCCCAGCACGTCGACCGTTCCCGCCGACAGCGGCAGGCCGCCGATGCCCTTGGTCAACAGCGTCACCCGCTCGCCGGCCTCGGCCAGCCGCAGCGCGGCGGCCAGTCCCGACAGGCCGGCGCCTACCACCACCGTGGCCATCAGATCACCTCTTTCGTCTGCGCGGGCAGGTGGCCGATGTCGAGCAGTCCCTGGAGGATCCAGTCGTCCAGGGCCGCCTGCGCCACCTGCTGGCCGTTCAGGACCGGCCACAGCCCGTACCAGCGGTTGGTCAGGAACAGGCGGAGGAGCCCCGTGGCGCGCTCGATGTCGATGGCGCCCTCCTCGAATGCGAGGCCGGCCGCGCGCGAGGAGCAGAACCCGCCCTGGCAAGGGCCCATGCCGAGGCGGAGCTGGCGGCGCAGGTCGTCCAGGGTGGCGTTCGGCTGCTCTTTCAGGAGGTCTGTGAACATGGTCCGGCTCATCAGCTCGCACTCGCAGATGATCTGGTCGCTGAGCCGGTCGGCCTCGCGCTCCTTCAGCCGGTGGTTGAGCGCGAAATAGCGGCCGGGCTCGTGGCCGGGGCAGGGTTCCTCGGCGGTCCGGCAGGGGTGGTGGTCGCCGGTCTGGTCCTCCATCGCGTCAACGATGTGCTCGGCCATGAGGCGGTACGTCGTCAGCTTGCCGCCGCCGATCGTCAGGAGCCCCTTGAGGCCGTCACGCGTGGAGTGGTCGACCACGGCCATGCCGCGCGACATGTGGCGCGTGTCGGACGCGGCCACGCGGTCGTCCTTGATCAGCGGGCGGGCGCCGGTCCAGACGTGCAGCAAGCGCTGTTGGCGGAAGCCGGGGGCCAGCTTCTCGCCCGCGTCGAGCATCTTCTGGACCTCGTCGGCGGGGATCGGCAGGTGGTCGGGGTCGTCGGCCTTGACGTCGGTCGTGCCGATGATGGAAACCCCGTGACAAGGGACGATGATGTCGCCGTCGGCGGGCTTGACGCAGAGGTTGAGGACCACGTTGGTGAACCGGTCGGCCGCGATCATGATGCCCCGGCCCGGTACGACCGCGACCGGCTCGCAGCCCGCCATGGCCGCCACCCCCCCGGCCCACGGCCCGGCGCAGTTGAGGACGAAGCCGCAGTCGATCGTGACGTCCTCGCCCGTCTTGGCGTCCGTCGCCCTGACACCGGTCACGCGGCCCCCGGCCGTCGTGATTTCCGTCGCCTTCGTATAGGTCAGGATCTGGGCTCCGTACTGTTTGGCCGACGCCGCCGCCGACCAGGCGAGCTGCCAGCCGTCGACCGAGCCGTCCTCGACGCGGAACACCCGCTCCGCCGTCGGGTTCATGCGGGGTTCCAGCTTGAGCGCGCGGCTGGGCTCGATCTCCTCGACCGGGACCTTGGCCGTGGCCGCGCCCGCCAAGAACTTGTCGCCCCAGTCGGGGTCCGGGTCGCCGGGGAGCGTGAAGAACAGGCCGCCCGTGCGCTCGATGGCGCCGGCCTGGATGTGGCCGAGGATGGCGTTCTCCTCCGCGCACTCCGTCCCCGACAGCGGGTCCGTCACGACGTAGCGGCCGCCCGAGTGGAGCAGGCCGTGGAAGCGGCCCGACGTGCCCTGCGCCAGGTCCGCGCGGTCCAGCAAGATGGCTTTGTAGCCGCGCATGGCCACGTCCCGGACCACGCCGACCCCCGTCGTGCCCCCGCCGATGACGACCACATCGGCGCTCAACTGCCTCATCCCCGCTCCTTCGCCCGGCTGCTGGGTCCCTCCCTACCGTAGTTGCGCTTGTCACGCGCGGGATAGGCCGGGTCGAGAGGTGTTGGTTCAGATCACCGACCCCAGCGCGGGAAATCGTGCAGGTGTCCGCGCCCGCTTGGGCGGCTCGCTGCGCTTCGCGGTCTTGTTGCTCGCTGCGCTTCGCGGGTCGTGCTGCTCGCTGCGCTCGCACGTCTTGTTGGAGTCCGGCGCGGCGGCACGACGCACTCGCCGTCCTCGGCCGCCGAACCGTCACGCTCGGGTCGGGTTGGGCGGCGGCGGCGCTGCGGGCGGGGAGTGCGCCATGCCGCCACGCCTCAGTCAGCGCGAGGGTTGCCAACCGTGGTTGGTCTGGTCCTGCTGGTGCGGTCACGCCGGGGCAAGCTCACGCTGGGTGGTCAGGGCGCGGGTGGTTGGTCACAGGCTGAGGCCATGGGGTCGGGCGCGGCGGCTGAGGCCATGGGGTCGGGCACTGTGGCGTGAGGCCATGGGGTCGGGCACTGTGGCTACGGAGCGAGGAACGAGCGACAGCCACAGGGCCTGACACCGTGGCCGCCCCAGCACACACCGCAGCACACACCCCGGCACATGCCCCAGCACACACCCACCTCCGGCCACGGTGTCAGACCCGCTGGCTGTCGCTCGTTCCTCGCTCCGTAGCCAGCGTGCCCGACCCCCTGGCCTGTGACCGACCCCATGGCCTGTGCCCGACCCCGTGGCCTGGGGCGGGGAATACCGGTGCCTGCTGAAGCGTTCTAATCGGCGGAGGGTAACTGGGAGGTAGTCCTCCGGCCTACCGGTTTCTCCGGTCGGGCGAGGGGGGCCCGGGTGTCACGCGAGGCGGCGGATACCCGGGCCCCCGTCACTCAGCGCTGCTGCCGGCGGCGATAGGTCAGCAGTGCGAGCGAGCCCAAGAGCAGGGCGGCCAGGCTCACCAATGTCAGCGGGAACGTCAGCGGCGACGCGCCCGTATTGGACAGCGCGCCCGGCAC
>JAISTC010000107.1 GCA_031272805.1 Propionibacteriaceae bacterium | reverse complement strand
CGCTCGCCCTGGCCCTGGCGCGCGATCCCGCCGTCGGCGCGGTCCACGTCGCCCCCGGCAACCCCGGGACGTGGGCTGCCGAACCCGCCGCACCCGCCGACCCGGCTCCCCGCGTGACCCTGGCCGACCTCAAGAACCTCAACCCGACCGACGGCGCCGCCGTCGCGGCGCTGGCGCGGGACCTGGCCGCGGACCTCGTCGTCATCGGGCCGGAGGCGCCGCTGGTCGCCGGGGTGGCCGACGCGGTCCGGGCCGCCGGCATCGCCTGCTTCGGCCCGTCGGCCGCGGCCGCGCGCCTGGAGGGCTCGAAGCAGTTCGCCAAGGAGGTCATGGCCGCGGCCGGGGTGCCGACCGCGCGCTCCGTCTACTGCACGACGCCGACCGAGGCCGCCGCCGCCCTCGACGCGTTCGGCCCGCCCTACGTCGTCAAGTTCGACGGGCTGGCCGCCGGCAAGGGCGTCGTCGTGACGGCGGACCGGGCGGCCGCGCTGGCCCACGCGACGGACTGCGGCACGGTCGTCATCGAGGAGTTCCTCGACGGGCCGGAAGTGTCGTTGTTCGCGGTGACGGACGGAGTCACGGCCGTGCCGCTCCTGCCGGCCCAGGACTTCAAGCGCGTCGGCGACGGCGACACGGGCCCGAACACGGGCGGGATGGGCGCGTACTGCCCGCTGCCGTGGGCGCCGCTGGATCTCGTCGCGGAGACGATGCGGACCGTGATCGAGCCGACCGTGGCGGAGATGGCCCGCCGCGGAACGCCCTTCGCCGGGCTCCTCTACGCGGGCCTGGCGTTGACCCGTCACGGTCTCCGCGTCGTCGAGTTCAACGCCCGCTTCGGCGATCCCGAGACCGAGGCGATCCTGCCGTTGTTGGACTCGGGGCTGGGGTCGCTGCTGTACGCCGCGGCGATCGGGCGGTTGGCGGAGATCGGCCCGCTGACGTGGAAGGACGGCGCGGCGGTCATCGTCGTGCTGGCGGCCCGCGGCTACCCCGGCACCCCGGAGAAGGGCGGCGCGATCCGCGACGTGCCCGGCTCGAGCCTGCTGACCAGCCCCGAGGATCACGTCCACATCATCCACGCGGGCACAGCCCTGGCCCCGGACGGAACCTTGATCGCCCACGGCGGCCGTGTCCTCGGCGTCGTGGCCGACGGCCCCGACCTGGCGGCCGCCCGAACCCGGGCCTACGACGCGGTCGCCCGCCTCGACTTCCCCACCGGCTTCCACCGCACGGACATCGCCGCCAGGGGGTCGGGCACCGTGGCTACGGAGCGAGGAACGAGCGACAGCCACGGGGCCTGACATCGTGGCGCCGCTGAGGGCACACCTTCTTGGGCCACGGTGTCGGGCCCGCTGGCTGTCGCTCGCAGAGCTCGCTCCGTAGCCACCGTGCCCGACCCCATGGCCAACGCTCGTTCCTCGCCAGGGCCGCGGCACCTGACACCTCGGCCGAGGCCAGCGTGCCCGACCCCATGGCCTCCCCCATGGCTCGCCGACGCCCGCGTCAGCCTTGTCGGCGCGCTTGGGGTCTGGCTAGACTCCCTCACGGTTGGGTGGGCGCGCCGCCGTGGGTTGCGCCTGCCTCCTTGGGCCTAGAAAGGACACCCTCATGTTCCGCCGAGCCACAGCCGTCGTGACCGCCACCTTGACCCTCTGCGCCGCCGGGCTGGCCGGGTTCGCCGCCGCGCCCGCCGCCCAGGCCGACGACACGCGGACCATCCACGTCCTGACCTTCAACGACTTCCACGGCCGCATCAACGCCAACACGGTGGCCTGGGCCGCGACCCTCGAAGAGGAGGCGCTGAAGGACCCGGCCAACACGATCGTGGTGTCCGGCGGCGACAACGTCGGCGCCTCCGAGTTCGCCTCCTTCATCCAGAACGACAACCCGACGATCCAACTGCTCAACGACCTCAAGGCGTCGGGCATCCGCTTCGAGGCCTCGGTCGTCGGCAACCACGAGTTCGACCAGGGCTACGCCGACCTCAAGAACCGCATCATCGGCGGCAAGAACGCCGACGGGACCGACGCGGGCATCAAGGCCGCCTGGACCTACCTCGGCGCCAACGTCGTCAGCAAGACCGACGGCCAGCCCGTCCTCGACCCCTACTACATCTACACGCTGCCCGACGGCCTCAAGATCGCCGTCATCGGCGCCGTCACGCAGGAGACGCCGACCCTCGTCAGCCCGGCCGGCGTGGCCGACCTCAACTTCCTCGACCCGGTCGACACGGTCAACAAGTACGCCGACCAGATCAAGGCGGACAAACTGGCGGACATCGTGATCGCCGACTACCACGAGGGCGCCGCAACCGCCGAGTCGCTGGACGCCGCGCTCAAGGCCACGGCCGTCTTCAAGAAGATCGTCAACGAGACGTCCAACTCGGTCGACGCCATCATCACGGCCCACACCCACCTGGCCTACGGCTGGAACGGCCTCAACGGCGAGGACGCCGAGAGCCTCGACACCCACCAAGGCCGCCCGGTCGTCCAGACCGGCTCCTACGGCGCGAACGTCGGCGTCATCGACCTGACCTGGGACGCCACGGCCAAGAAGGTGACGGCGGGAACGGCCAAGAACGTGGCCACGATGGCCACGCCGGAGGCCGGGAGCGACGCCGAGAAGGCGATGCTGGCGATCGGCAACATCACCACCATCAAGCAGCACGTCGACGCGGCGCTGGCCAAGGCCACGGAACTCGGCAGCGTCACGGTCGGCCAGATCGGCGCGGACATCACGACGGCGTACACGGGCGGGGCGTGGACCGACGGCAAGTACACGGCCACCGACGCGGCCGTCCGCGACGACCGGGCGAACGAGTCGACGCTGGCGACCCTCGTGGCGGACGCGTTCCTCGAGACGGCCGACTCCTCCGACGTCATCAACGGCGCCGACATCGGCATCATCAACGCCGGTGGCGGGCTCCGCGCCGAGCTGGTCAAGGGCGCCGACGGCAAGCTGACCTACTCCTCGGCCAACGCCGTCCTGCCGTTCGTCAACAACCTGTGGACCATCACGCTGACGGGCGCCCAGTTCAAGAACTTCCTCGAGGAGCAGTGGCAGGCCGCGACCGACGGCTCGCGCCCGGCCCGGCCGTTCCTGGCGACCGGGGTGTCGTCCAACGTGACGTACACGGTCGACACGGACCAGCCGACCGCGACGCCCTGCACGCTCGAACAGAACTGCTCGTGGAACGACACGAAGTCCCACATCACGCAGGTCTTCATCGACGGCCAGCCGCTGCAGGAGGCCAAGGAGTACAAGATCATCACGATCTCGTTCCTGACCGCCGGCGGCGACAACTACCGGATCATGACCCAGGGCAAGAACGCCACCGACACGGGCCTGGTCGACCGCGACGCCTGGATCGCCGCGCTGGAGAAGTTCTCCGGGATGACGGCGGCGGGCGCGACGGCGACCAAGACCATCGCGCCGAACTACGCGCGCGCGTCGGTCGTCGTGACGAACCTGACGCCGGCGACCGCGCCGATGGCGGCGGTCCAAGTGACGGCGGGGGAGAAGGTCACGGCGACCTTCAGCCGGCTCAACCTGACGTCCCTGGGGAGCCCGGCCAACACGACCATGACGACCTACCTGGCGGCGGCCGGGGCGACCACCACGACGACGTACGGGACCGAGCTGGCGACGGTCAACGTGACGGCGCCGTCGGACAAGGCGGGTTGTACCGCGGCGGGCGTCTCCGCCGACCTCAACGCGCTGTCGACGGGCTGCGCCAAGCTCGACGTCACGATCCCCGCCGGCACGGCGGTCGGCGACTACATCCTGACCTCGGTCGTGTCGCCGTCGAATACGCTCGTCCGGCTGGCGGTCCACGTCAACGCGCCGGCCGCGTCGCCCAGCCCGTCGCCGTCGGCCGGAGCCTCGGCGTCGGCCTCGGCCGCGCCGTCCGCGTCGGCTTCGGCCGTGCCGTCGGCGTCCGCGTCGGCCAGCGCCCTGCCCGGCACGGGCGCCCAGACGGGCCGCGGTACGGTCGGCGCCGCCTGGATCGCCACGCTGATCGGCATCGCCATGATCCTCATCGCCGTCCAGCGCCGCCGCGCCGACCTCCCCGAGGCCAGGCACGGGGTGTAGGCCGCGCCACCCCTGGCACGTGACAAGGAAAATTGTCATCCCGGCGAAAGCCGGGATCCTTCCTCCGGCGGTCGACCACCCGGGTCAAAGATCCCGGCTTTCGCCGGGATGACAAAGGGGGGCCGGGATGACAAAGGGGGCGGGATGACAAGGGGGACGGGATGGCACAGAGGGGCGGGAGGGCCCCCAGTGCGTCCTACCTGGAGTAGATCCCTGTGATTCGGGCCCGCGCGATGGTGTGGAACACCGACTTGAACGCGATGGTCGTGCAGTTGTCGCCGTCGGGGGTCGCGTCCAGCGCGGGGACGTCGAGGGCGTGGACAGCGAAGATGTAGCGGTGGGGGCGGTCGCCGGGCGGCGGGGCGGCGCCGAAATAGTCGGCCGTGCCCGCGTCGTTGCGGACGCAGAAGGACCCGGCGGGCAGCGCCGGACCGTCGGGGCCGCCGACACCCTGCGGCAGGCACGTGACGCTGCCCGGGATGTTCGCCAGCGTCCAGTGCCAGTAGCCGGCCGGCGTCGGCGCGTCGGGGTCGAAACAGGAGACCACGAAGCCCTGGGTCTCGGCCGGGAAGCCGGACCAGCAGAGCGCGGGCGACAGGTTGCCGCCGTCCGCCACATTCAACTCGGGTAGGCGCTCGCCCTCCAGAAAGTCCACGCTCGTCACGACGAACGACGGGACGGGCGGCAACAGGTCGTAGGGGTCCGGGGCGACGGGCCGGGCGCTGAGATCCATGGGGAGGCTCCTTTCTCGGCCGCTCGGCCGATGGAGCCATTCTTGCCCGCCGAACGACTTATGGCCAGCGGGAGCGTAGGAGACCGCGTGACGGGAGGTCCTGAGGGAATTCGTCATCCTGCGCGGAGGCCGCCTGCGGCCGGAGTCGCAGGATCTACCCGTCAGACAAGACGACTAGGTGACGGGCAGATCCTGCGACTCCGGCCCTAGCGGGCCTCCGCGCAGGATGACGGTGTGGGGGGCCCTGTCAGCGGGGCCCTGTCATCCCAAACCGTTGTCATCCCAAACCGTTGTCATCCCGGCGAAAGCCGGGATCTTTCCTCCAGCGGTCGACTACTCGGGTCAAAGATCCCGGCTTTCGCCGGGATGACAAAGGGGGGCCGGGATGACAAAGCGGGGCCGGGACGACAAAGCGGGGCCGGGACGACAACGAGGGGCCGGGATGACGGAGGGTGACTACCATCGGCTCTATGACGACTCTGGCGTGGACGCGCAGGCGGGCGGACGAGTTGATCGGCGCACACCTGGAGCGGTGGAGCTTCGACTTCGACCACGCCCGGACGCGCGTCGGCTGCTGCCACTACGGCGACCGCCGGATCACGCTGTCGCGCCACCTGGTCCTGTACCTGACGGCGCCCGAGGTCGACCAGGCGCTGCTCCATGAGATCGCCCACGCGCTGGTCGGCGCCAAGGCGGGCCACGGCCCCGCGTGGCGGAAACAGGCCGCGCGCCTCGGCTACACGGGCCGCCGGACCATCCCCGTGCCGGACGCGCGGCGCCAGGCGCGCTGGGCGGCGCGCTGCCCGCGCGGCCACGAGTACCTCCGCCACCGCCGCCCCTCCGGCAAGGCGTATTGCTCGATTTGCGCCAAGGCGGGCGAGTGGCACCTGCTCCGGTTCGAGGACCGCCGCTAGCGCCGCGCGTTAGACTGGCGGCAACTCAATCCAGAACACGTCCCGAACGAGGAAGTTGGGTTTGTGATGTCGGAATCCCGGACGACCGTGGCCCTGTTCGCCACGTGCATCAACGACGTGATGTTCCCGGACACCCCGAAGGCGACGGTGCTGCTCCTGGAGCGACTGGGCTGCCGTGTGGAGTTCCCCGAGGCGCAGAGCTGCTGCGGCCAGATGTTCACGAACACGGGCTACTACAAGGAGGCCCTGGGCTCGGTCCGCAGCTTCGTCACGGCGTTCGCCGGCTACGACTACATCGTCAGCCCGTCGCCGTCCTGCCTGGGCTCCGTCCGGGAGCAACATCCAATGTTGGCCGAATGGGCGGGCGACAAGGGGTTATGGCGCGAAGTCGAGGCCGTCGTGGCCCGGAGCTACGAGCTGACGGAGTTCCTGGTCGACGTGCTCGGCCTGACCGACGTCGGCGCCTACTTCCCGCACAAGGTGACGTACCACCCGACCTGCCACTCCCTCCGCGTGGCCAAGATCGGCGACCGCCCCCAGCGGTTGTTGCGGCAGGTCAAGGGGTTGACGCTCGTGCCGCTGCCCGACGCCGAACAGTGCTGCGGCTTCGGCGGGACCTTCTCGCTCAAGAATCCCGACGTCTCGACGTCGATGGCCGCCGAGAAGGCGCGCAACGTGACGTCGACGGGGGCGGAGTACCTCGTGACCGACAATCCGTGCCGCCTCAACATCGGCGGCGTCCTGGCCCGCTCGAAATCGGGCATCAAGACCATCCACCTGGCCGAAGTGCTGGCCGAGACCGAAGGGGGCGCGCGATGACCGCCACCGACCTGGGCATGCCTGGTTCGTCACGCCGGACGCCCGCCCCGCCGGCCGGGCGCCTGATCGACTCGCCGCCGTTCCCCGTGGCCGCCAAGCAGTACCTGGCGGACTCCCAGTTGCGCGCCAACCTCCACCACGCCACGTCGACCATCCGCGCCAAGCGGGCCCGCGTGACGGCGGAGCTGCCCAACTGGGAGCAGTTGCGGCTGGCCGGCGAGGCGGTCAAGGACCGCGTGGCGCGCCACCTCGACTACTACCTGGAGGAGCTGGAGCAGAACCTGACGGCCAACGGCGCCCACGTCCACTGGGCCGCCGACGCCGCCGAGGCCAACCAGATCGTGGTCGACCTCGTCCGGGCCAAGGGGGTCGACGAGGTCGTCAAGGTCAAGTCGATGGTGACGCAGGAGATCGAGCTGAACGAGGCGCTGGAGGCCGCCGGGATCGCCGCCTGGGAGACGGACCTGGCCGAGCTGATCGTCCAGTTGGGCCACGACCGGCCGAGCCACATCCTTGTCCCCGCCATCCACCGCAACCGGGCCGAGGTGCGCGAGATCTTCCTGCGCGAGATGAAGCTCTACGGCCGCGCCGCGCCCGACTCGCTCGACGACGAGCCGCGCCATCTCGCCGCCGCCGCCCGCCAACACCTGCGCGACAAGTTCCTCCGCGCCAAGGTCGGGATTTCCGGCGCCAACTTCATGGTGGCCGAGACCGGGACCCTGGTCGTGGTCGAGTCCGAGGGCAACGGTCGGATGTGCCTGACGCTGCCGGAAACCTTGATTTCCGTCACGGGCATCGAGAAGGTCATCCCGACGGCCGCCGACCTGGAGGTCTTCCTCCAGCTCCTGCCGCGCAGTTCCACGGGCGAGCGGATGAACCCGTACACGTCCATGTGGTCGGGGGTCCGGCCCGGCGACGGGCCCCAGGAGGTCCACGTCGTCCTGGTCGACAACGGCCGCAGCCGCGTCCTGGCCGACCCGATCGGGCGCAAGGCGCTGCGCTGTATCCGCTGCTCCGCCTGTATGAACATCTGCCCCGTCTACGAGCGCGTCGGCGGCCACGCCTACGGCTCCGTCTACCCGGGTCCGATCGGCGCGATCCTGACGCCGCAACTGCGCGGCACGGCGGCGGCCATCGACCGGTCGCTGCCGTTCGCGTCGACGCTCTGCGGGGCGTGCGCGGAGGTCTGCCCCGTCCGCATCCCCATCCCCGACCTGCTGGTCCATCTCCGCCACCGGGTCGTGGACGAGCGCAAACGCTCCCATCTGGGGCTCGAGCAGGCGTTGATGAAGGGCGGCGGCTGGGTCATGGCGTCGGGGCCGCGCTTCGGCCTCCTCGAACGGGCCGGCGGCCTGGTCCAGCGCGTGACGGGGCGCGAGGCGGTCGGGCCGCTGCCGTGGCCGGCCTCCCTGTGGACCCGGGCGCGCGACCTGCCCCTGCCGCCGGAACAAACCTTCCGCCAGTGGTGGCGCGCGAACAGAGACCCCCTCTGTCATCCTGAGCGAAGCGAAGGATCTCTCCGGGATGACGAGGCAACCACGGTCACGTCAGTCACGTCGGCGTCAGCGGAAGCCGCGGCGGAGTAGGAGCAAGGCGATGGGCAAGGCAGAAATCTTCGCGGCGATCCGGGCGGCGCTGGCGGATGTGCGGGAACCGGACCCGGCGGCCGACGTGGCGGTGCCGTGGGAGTACGGGCAAGCGACCGCGGTCGAGGACGTCGTCGGGCTGTTCGCGGAGCGGGTCGAGGACTACAAGGCGACCGTCCTGCGGGCGGCGTCGGCGGACGCGGTCGGGGACCTCGTGGCGCAGGCGCTGGCGGAGCACGGGGCGGGCAGCGTGGCCGTGCCGGCGGGGGTGCCGGAGGCGTGGTACGCGGCGGCTGAGCGGGCCGGCGTCGCCATCCGCCGCGATGACCCGCCGCTGACCAACGCGGAGCTCAATGAGACCGCCGCCGTGCTGACCGCCGCGGCGGTCGGCTGGGCGGAAACCGGCACGATCGCGCTCGACCACCGGGCCGACCAGGGCCGCCGGGCCTTGACGTTGGTCCCGGACCTCCACGTCTGTGTGATCGAGGCCGCGCAGATCGTGACGGACGTCCCGGAAGCGATGGCGCGCCTGCAGGCCAGCCTCAATGACCGCCAACCGATTACGTGGATCTCCGGCCCGAGCGCCACGAGCGACATCGAACTGAGCCGGGTAGAAGGCGTCCACGGCCCCAGAACCCTGATCGTCATAGTCGTGGGCTAGGCCATGGGGTCGGGCACTGTGGCTACGGAGCGAGGCTAGGCCAGGGGGTCGGGCACGCTGGCTACGGAGCGAGGAACGAGCGACAGCCAGCGGGCCCGACACCGTGGCCTGCCAGAGGAAGTCTCCCGCACCGGCCACGGTGTCAGGCCCTGTGGCTGTCGCTCGTTCCTCGCTCCGTAGCCACAGCGCCCGACCCCGTGGCCTCAGCCCGACCCCCTGGCCTCAGCCCGACCCCCTGGCCTAGGCTCCTGACCGGCGGAAGCGGGCGGGGGACGTTCCGGTCAAGCGCGTGAACACCTTGGTGAAGTGGCTTTGGTCGGTGAAGCCGACGCGCGTGGCGATTTCGCTGATCGGGGTGGCCGTCTTGGCCAAGAGTTCTTTGCCGTGGTCGATGCGCACGTCCGCCAGGTAGTCCGTGAACGTCTGGCCCATCTTGGCCTTGAACACCTGGCTCAGGTACGCGGGGGACAGGAACGCCGCCTGCGCCACGTCCGCCAGGCGGATGCGCTCCGCGTAGTGGTCCTGGATGTAGGCGACGGCCCGGCGCAGCGCGTTGGCGTGGTCCGCGTGGCTGAAGTCGAAGATGTAACCGACGAAGCGGTTGAACGCGTCGACCAGGAACGTCGACACCTCGTCGACCGTCGTGAACCCCGCCAGCTTGCGCGTCAGCGCCGCCTTCTCGCCGAACACGACCGTCGCGTCGGCGCCGCCCTCGACGGCGGCGCGGGTGAACAGCGTGACGAGGTCCGCGGCGCCGTCGAGGACCGCCTGGAAATCGCCCGCGCTGTTCAGGTACAGCGCGCCGAGCAACTGGCCGATCAACTGGTCCGCGCCCGACCGGTCGCCCGTCCGGATGTGGTCGATGAGCCGCTGCTCGGCGTCGAGCGGGTAGCCGTCGAGGTCGATGGCCCGGCCCTGGCGGCGCGATTCGTCGGCCGCGAACACGAGCCACTGGCCGCGCAGCGTCGAGTCGAGGTCCGACACGATGAGCTCGCGCCGGCCGTCGCGCAGCGCGTTGACGAAGGCGTCGAGCAGCCGGTACTCGACCGTGCCGCGCGTGAACATCGCCCGGGTCCGCCCCCGCATGACGTCGATGACCGTCGTCCGGCCGCTGCGGAAGTCGAAGACCTCGATCGTGTCGGAGTCGCCGGTCAACTGCCCGAGGGTGCCGAAGATGATCGTGCGCCGGTTCGACATCGGCGTGAACGCCGTTACGGTCAGCGCCGCCGTCACGCCGTTGGCGAACTCGATCGACACGGCCTGGTGGTCGGGGGCGTCGTTGTCGCAGCGGTAGACGCAGCGGCCGTACGGGCCCGTCGCCAGCGCCCGGTCGAGGGCGGCGGGCGACGGGTCTCCACCGGTCACGATGTCCGCCAGCGCGGAGCCGATGCCCGCTTCCGGCAGGGGTTGGCCCCGCCGGTACACCCGCGGCGCCGAGTAGGGGCAGGCCCGTTCGATCGGGCACGTGACGCAGCGGTCGGCCGCCTGGGGCGGCGCCGACTCCGGCCGGAAGTAGGTCAGCGAGCCGTGGGACGAGACCCGCTTGGCCGGGACGCCGACCAGGTCGAGGAGCCAGTCGATGTCGTGGCCCGCGAAGCCCAGCAGGATGAAGCTCGATTGCCCTTCCTGGGCCCAGTTGCCGCGGACGAACGAGTGGGCGAAGTGCTGGAAGCCGATGGGGGCGATGTGGTCGATGGCGACGATGTCGCCGATGGCGCCCTGGTCGACCAGGCGCTTGATGGTCCGCTCGTAGGGGGCGTAGCGGAGCACGTGGCCGACCGACAGGACGGTGCCGTTGCGGCGGATCGTGTCGGCCACGGCCAGGCAGCCCGGCCAGTCGGTCGCCATGGGGGATTCCACGAGTAGGTGGTAGCCGCGGTTGGACAGCCCGATGGCGGCGTCGGCGTGCTGCCGGTCGGGCAGCGCCACGATGGCCATGTCGGCCAGGCGGGGCCGGTCGAGCAGGTCGCGCCAGTCCGCGAAGACCTGGTCCTTGGCCAGGTGGTGGACCTGGGCGAAGCGCTGGCGGACCTCGCGGCGGGGTTCGGCCACGGCCACGACCCGGGCCCGCTCCGGCCACTGGGCCAGCACGCCGCCGAACCCGGCGCCGCGCGCCCCGGCCCCCAGCACCGCCACGGTCAGCGGCCGCCCCTCCGCATCCATGCGGCCATCGTACTGGTGGGCCCAAGCGGCGGCGCCGGACTTGGCTGGGCTCGGCCGCGGTCTCAGGTTCCCCTGCCGCGTGGTGGCGGGGTCACGCCGTGGCGAACTGATCGACGAAGGACCGGACCGTCTTGACCAGGTCGAGCGGCGGGAAGTGCTTGATGTTGCCCGTGACGAGCCAAGCGTCGGCGGCGAGGGCGATGTCGAGGAAGGGCCGATCGTCCTCGTCCGGCAAGGGGATGTCACTGCGGGGGGCGATGACGGGCAGGCCCTCGCGGACCAGGTCGTCGAGCAGGCGGGCGACTCGCTTCGGGTCGAGGGCGAGTCGCGGGCGGGCCAGCACCTCGTGGTATTCCGCCAACAGCCGCATGTCGTAGCACAAGGTGGCTTGCCCATCGAGAACGATGCCGACCGCCTGGGCGGAGGTGCCGTCCGGAGACCAGAGGGCGGACACGATGACGTTCGTGTCGAGCACGACGCGCACGGTCAGCGTCCCGCCCGGTCGGCGCGGGCGGCCGCGATCTCGGCGTCGATCTCGTCCTGCGTCACGGGCCCACGGGCGGCGGCTTGCCGGCGCAGGGCTTCCAGGTTGGTCAGCGCCCGGGCACGCCGGAAGGAACGCAGGGTCTCGTCCAGGCCGATGGTGTCATCGAGGCCGACCATGACCGCCGCCGGCCGGCCGTTGTTGGTCAGGACGGCTTCCCCGCCCGCCGCCATGGCCTCCCAGATGGCCCCGGGCCGCGTCTTGAGGTCGCGGGCCGTGAAGAACTCCATGATCAACTCCTGAGACGTATCGTGGGACGTTATGTAACTCAAAGCGTAGCCCAATATTTCACCCGATAGTCACCCTGCGGGAAGCGCCGGCGGGGACGTTGATTGTGGGCAGGGCGAACGGGTAGGACGATGGCCATGGCCCCCTGGCGGCGGGGGACCGTTCGGTCAAGACCTTGACCCGGGCCGGGTATGCGGTCGGGTTGGCGATGGTCAGCCATGGGCCGTCCAGGTCGGCCGTGATGTGGTCGAAGACTCGGACCAACCCCGTGTCCGGCTGGGCGTAGACGCCCGGGATGTCCAGGTACGTCAGCAGCAGCGCCGCCTCCGGCCACTCGCCCGAACCGTACGGGATCTCGCCGACGTTGAGGGCGCCCTCCCAGTCCGACAGGTTGATCCGCTCGCTCATCCAGCCGACCTCGTTCGCCCCGCCCGGTTGCCCGTCCCAGACCACGGGCAGCGGCCGATCCGGCCGCGACACATACTGCGGCAGGCAACGCGCGATGTCCGCCAAGAGGTCGAGCCACGTGACGTCGCCCGTCAGCCGGAACAGCCGCAGCAGCGACTGGCCGGAGAGGGTGCAGATGCCGGGGGCCGCGTGCTTGTTCTGGGCGTTGGCCCAGACCGCGCCGCGCGTCGTCAGCCCGAGCCGGGCGAACGTCGACGGGGCCGGGAAGGCGTAGTCGTAGCCGACGACCCAGGAGGCAGCCTGCGCCGCCGCGTCCTCCGCCATGGCCACGAAGGCCGCGTCGCCCGTGACCTCGGCCAGGACCGTGAACGACTCCAGGAGCCCGAAGCACGACTCCGAGTCCGGGCACTGCAGGATCTCGCCCGGCCCGCCGGTGGTCAGCCCGGCCGCCACGAACGCCCCGTGGTAGAACCGCGCGATGTCCGCGGCCGCCGCCAGCAGGTCCGGCCGCCCGCAGTCGGTCGCGGCCAGGGCCAGCCCGGCGGGCGCGCTGCCCGCACTGGCCGACCCGCCGATCGCGATGGCGCCGGTCTCGACGTCCGCGAACTGCCCGAGTTGCCCGTGACGCCGCCACAGCGTCACGAGCGCGTCGGCCGCCCGTTCCAGCCGCGCCCGCCAAGCGGCCGGGTAGGCGATCCCCGCCCCATCGAGGAAGGCGAGTTGCCGCAGGGCGAAGTACAGCCAGTCGGCGTTCTTGCGCAGGAGGACGAAGCCAGCGCGGCCCGGGTCGCCGAAGTCGTCGCCGACGACGCGGCCGTGGGACCAGCCGCCGTAGAACAGGCCGGAGGGGGCGGACAGCCGGTCGAAGATGAAACCCAGGTTGGCCAGCGCGCGGGCCCGGCTGGTGGGGCCGCCGTCCGCCAGCAGCGCCAGCGTGTCCATCCCGCCGCCGCACCAGCCGAGCTGGAACTCGACGCCGTAGTCCGCCTCGGAGGTCCGGTAGAAGCCCTCGGCCGTCCAGTTGCGCGCGTTGTACTTGGCCTCCACCAGGTCACGCGCGGCGGACAGGCTGATCGGGTGGCGCGGCGGCCGGGCCGGGCCGGCCAGGTCCTGCCGGACGCGGGCATAGCGGCGGAAGAGGTCGGTCACGCCGGCGCAGGGGAAGTCGACCAGCCGGCAGGTCACGCCGACCTCGGCCCCGGTGGTGAAGGCCGCCCCGCGGTCGGGCGAGGGGGCGTCCGTCGTGCCCATGGCGTACGCGCGGGGCCGCACGGCCGGCGCCGCCAGCGTCAGCGTGACCCGACCGTCGTCCGTCTCGGCCAGCGACACCCCGTAGTCGCCCAGCGCCGTCCCTTGCCCGAACAAGACGAGAACCCCCCGCCCGGCCGCCGGCAGAAAGAACCCCGCGGCAGGAGTCGCCAGATCGCCGACCCGCAGGTCCAGCCGCGACCCGCCCGGGGCGTACCCCTGGCCGTCACAAACCGTTGTCATCCCGGCGGAAGCCGGGATCTTTGCCGGCGTGTCCTCCGGGCCAAAGATCCCGGCTTTCGCCGGGATGACAAGGGGTTGTGGGATGACACGGGGTTGTGGGGCGACACGGGGTTGTGGGGTGACACGGGGCTGCGGGGTGGGCGGGGGTGGTGGCGCGAGGCGGGGGATGTCTGTGATGGTCACGGGGATGTCCGGGCCGCGGGCGTCTGGGGGCAGCATCGGCGGGTAGGGGAGTGGGAGTGACCGGAAGCGGTTGCCCGCGTACACCGCGGCGGGCAGGAACACGTAGGCCGACGGCGACCAGCCGTCCAGCGTCACGTCGACCGCCACCTGGCCCTCCGCCAACTCCCCGGACACCAGCCGGAACACCACGGCGATGTCCGTCGTGGCGCCGTTGTCCGGGGGTGAGGTAGATCCTGCGACTCCGGCGCTGGGCTGGTCCTGCGACTCCGGCGCTGGCGCGCCTGCGCGCAGGATGACGTTCCTGCGCGCAGGATGACGTTCCTCCGCGCAGGCTGACGTCTGACGCAGAACGGCGGTCGCCGTGACCGTCCAGGCGGAGCCGGCCACGCAACAGGGGGACGGGGCGCCGTCCGGGCACAGGTCGCACGCCGCGGTCTCGACGGGCACGCACCCGTCGAACCGCGTGACGCGCGCCCGCAGTGCTGTCATCGCGTCCTCCGCCCCTCGAAGTCCGAGCCTAGCCGTCCCCTTGACCCCCACGTCCCTTCACGCAGGAGGACGGTTCTGAGCCTGGTCGGATCGTTGGATTCTTGGTAGAAAGACAGCGACTTCGCGGTCCTCTCGTCCCGAGCCCTGGCCGGGGGGCGCGGGCAGGGAGTTGCATGGATCCGAGGTTCCTTGGGTCTGCCCCAGCGCCGGGGCGGACCACGCGCAAGGGCCCGCCACCGTTGCCCACAAGCAAGGAGTAACCATGAGAGCCCCCAAGTTGATCGGCTCAATCGCCATCGCCAGCCTGCTCGCCCTGTCGGCCTGCAGCTCCGGCGATTCGAACTCGTCCACCACATCCGCGCCCCCAGCCGACACGTCCTCCGCCGCCCAGTCCGAACCGGCCGCCGGCGGTGACCAGATCACGCTGACGATCTCGTTCTGGGATCCCAACTACGAGCCCGGCTTCCAGGCCGCCATCGACCTGTTCGAGCAGGCCAACCCCAACGTCACGGTGCAGTACACGACGACCCCGTCGTCGGACTACTGGACCACCGTCCAGACCCAGATCGGCGCCGGCGCGGGCTTCGACGTGTTCGCCATGAACGCCCCGCAGTTCCCGACCTACGCCGCCAACGGCGCGCTCCTGCCGCTGACCGGGCTGTTCGACACGTCGAACTACCCGCAGGCCACGATCGACATCGTGACGTGGGACGGCGAGGTCTACGGCGTGCCGAACAACTACGACACGATCGGCGTCTACTACAACAAGCGGCTGTTCGACCTGGCCGGCGTCGAGTACCCCACGGCCGGCTGGACCTGGGACGACTTCAAGAACGCCGTCGCCAAGACCACGGGCATCGAGGACGGCGTCTACGGCACGGCCTCGGCCCCCTACGGCCAGATGACCTACTACAACACGATCCTCCAGGCCGGCGGCTACCTCTTTACCCAGACCGACAACGGCTTCGGCACGCAGGGCGCCATCGACGGGGTCAAGCTCTGGACCGACTTCATCGACGAGGGCTACTCGCCGACGCTGCAGCAGATCACGGACACGTGGCCCGGCGACTCCTTCGGCGACGGCAAGCTGGCCATGTTCTGGGATGGCTCCTGGGGCGCCAAGACCTACGCCGAGTCGGCGCAGGGCGAGTACATCGACGTCGCCCCGATGCCCATGGGCTCGGCCAACGACCACTGCGTCCTCAACGGCATCTCGTTCGTCGTCAACAAGAACACGCCGAACGCGGACGCGGCCAAGGCGCTGGCCGTCTTCATGGGGTCCAAGGAGGCCGCGGAGATCCTCGCCACCTACGGCGTCGCCATCCCCTCCTACAACGGCACCCAGCAGGCCTGGGTCGACGCACTCCCGTCGATGGACGCCCAGGTTCTGATCGACGCCGCCGCGACGGCCGATCCCTACCCGGTGGCCCCGCTGCGCGAGATGGGCTATGGCACGATCGAGGGTGACGCGATCACGGCGATCTTCGGCCGGACCGCCGACCCGGCGACCGCCATGCCCGAGATGGCCGCCGCATTGCAGGCCGTCATCGACAGCGAGTAACCAGCGAGTCACCATCGACTCACCAGACCGAAGGCAGTTGACCGATGAGCCAGTCGACCGAAGGGGGGCGCGGGGCGGCCACCCGCGCCCCCCGCCGGGGCCAGAAGGGCCGGGGCCAGACCCCGCGCGGCCGGGGCCCGCGCCAGTCGCCCTGGTGGGCGCTGCTGTTCGTCGGCCCGGTCATGGTCTTGTTCGCCGTCCTGTTCGCGTACCCGTTCGTCCGGACCGTCTGGCTGTCCTTCCTCCAGCGCGGCCCGTTCGGCGGCTACAAGTACATCGGGCTCAAGAACTACCGGGAACTCATCTCCAACAGCGGCGACTTCCTGGCGGCGCTGGGCCACACGGTCGAGTACTCGCTCATCGCCCTGCTCGGCATCCCCATCGCCGCCGTCATCGCCACCCTGCTCAACACGAAGGGCCTGCGCGGCAAGTCCGTCTACCGCACCCTCTACTACCTTCCCGTGGTCACGCTGCCCGCCGTCGTCGGCATGGTCTGGCGGCTCATCTACAACGGCGACTACGGCATCCTCAACCAGCTCCTGGGCATCTTCGGCCTCTCGGGGCGCAGTTGGGTATCCGACCCCAAGACGATCATCCCGGCCGTCGCCGTCGTCGCCATCTGGGCGGGCCTGGGCACGAACATCATCATCCTGCTGGCCGGCCTCCAGTCGATCCCCGAAACCCTCTACGAGGCGGCCACGCTCGACGGGGCCGGGCGGGTCAAGACCTTCCTCCACGTCACCCTGCCCCTGCTGTCGCCGACGCTGTTCCTCGTCACGGTCATGGGCGTCATCGGCTGCCTCCAGGTCTTCGACCTGTTCTACGTCATGATGGGCGGCGGCTTCGTCCAGACCAACCCCGCGGGCAAGGCGGCCACGACCATCATGACCCTGTTCTACCAACAGGGCTTCGGCCAGAACCGCTTCGGCTACGCGGCCACGATCGGCCTGGCCCTGATGGTCCTCATCCTGGCCCTGACGATCCTCCAGTTCCGGCTGCAGAGGAGGTGGGTCCACTATGAGTGAGCCGGCCGCCCCCGCTACCCCCGCCGCCCCGACCATCCCGACCACCCCGGCCCCCCTGACCCCGGCCCCCCCGACCCCGGCCGCGGCGCGCGTCGGCGTCAGCGACAAGGTCGACCGGGCCAACCGCGTCAAACAACGCCACTGGCCGGTCCACGTGGCGCTCATCCTCGGCGCCGTCGTCATGTGCTTCCCCTTCTACTGGGAGTTCATCACGGCGTTCAAGACCTACGCCGAGTCGCGCGCCGTGCCGGCGACCTACTGGCCGCGTGACTGGGTCAACAACCTGTCGGCCGTGTTCACGTCGATCCCGATCCTCCAGATGGCCAAGAACTCGGTCATCATCACGGTCGGCCGGATGGTCGGCCAGATCACGCTCTGCACGATGGCGGGCTACGGCTTCGCCCGGCTCCGCTTCCCCGGCCGCAACGTGCTCTTCATGTGCGTCCTGGGCGCCCTGATGGTGCCGTGGGCGCTGTTCCTCATCCCGCAGTTCGAGATCACGGTCAAGCTCGGCCTGGCCAACCACCTGGCCGGCGCCATCATCCCCTGCCTGTTCTCGTCGTTCGGCATCTTCCTGATGCGCCAGTTCTTCCTGTCGCTGCCGCGCGAGCTGGAGGACGCCGCCATCGTCGACGGGGCCAACACCTGGCAGATCTTCTGGCACGTCATGCTGCCGCTGGCCAAGCCCGGCATCATCGCGCTGGCCGTCTTCACGGCGCTGTGGGGCTGGAACGACCTGCTCTGGCCGCTGATCGTCCTGGGCAAGAAGGAGCTCCAGCCGCTGTCGGTCGGCGTCGCCCAGTTGAGCTCGGACGCCCACTTCTCGACCAACTACCCCCAGATGATGGCGGCCGGCCTGGTGGCGATGCTGCCGATGCTGATCGTCTTCATCATCCTCCAGCGCCACTTCATCGCCGGCATCGCCTTCACGGGCTCCAAGAACTAGGTCACGAGGCACGGCGGGGGCGGCGATGACGGGGACACAGGAGTTCCGGCTGGGGGCGACGCGGTTGCGCCTGGCGTCGGGGACACTGGCGCTGGCGAACCTGGCCGTGGACGGCGAGGCCTGGTTCGGGGCGGGTTCCCTGTGGCGCCTCCTGGTCGCCGACGAAGTCGGCCACCGCGTCACGCTGGACGCCGGCCACGCGGCCCACGCCGACAGCGAGCCGCACGCCGACGGCATCCGGCTGACGTGGTCCGACGTGGCCGACCCGGCCACGGGCGCCGGCCCCTTCGACGTCCAGGTCTGGGTCCGGCCCCTGCCCGACGGGCCGGGCGCGACCGGCTGGCGGATCGGCGTGGCCAACCGGTCCGGCTGGACCCTCTGGAGCGTGACGTTCCCGTCGTTCGAGGGCCTCGTCCCGGCCGGCGACGGCAGCGCCGACCGATTGTTCTTCCCCGAGGGCTGGGGGACCGAGCTGGTGGGCTGGGACGCCATGGCCGACCTCGACCGGCGCTACCCGCGCGGCTGGGACTTCGCCCTGCAACTGCTCGGCTACACGCGGGGGGCGAGCGTGTTCTCGCTGGCCACGCTCGACCCGGCCATGACGACGAAGGACTTCTCGTTCCGGCGGGTGACGCGGGGGGCGGGCCCGGCCGGACCGGACCGGTCGGCCGCGGTCGCCGTGACGTGCTACCCCGAGAACATGTCGTTGCCCGGCAACTCCTATACCCCCGACTTCGAGGCCGCCGTCCGGGTCCAGCCCGGCGACTGGTACGACGCCGCCACGGCCTACGCGGCTTGGGCCAGGCGCCAGCCGTGGGCGGCGGCCCCGGAGACCCCGGAGCCCCGGGTAACACCGGAGACCCCGGCGGTCCCGGCCACGCCGGAGACCCCGGCGGTCCCCCAGGTGGAGGCGGGCGTCCAGGCGTGGCAGGTCCTCAACGTGCCGGCGCGCGACCTGGACGAGTGGGGGGACCGGGTCGAACGCCTGGCCACGCGGCTGGGCGTTCGGCTCGGGGTCCACTTCTACGACTGGCACGAAACCCCCTTCGACACGAACTACCCCGACTACTTCCCGGCCCGGCCGGGCTTCGCCGGGCTGGTCGCCCGGCTGCGCGCGGCCGGGGTCCTGACGATGCCGTACATCAACGGGCGGCTGTGGGACGTCAGCGCGCCGAGCTGGGCGTCGGCCGGGGCCGAGCGCTGGGCGGCGAAGTGGGCGGCCGAGCGGCTGCGGCCGCGGACGCTCTACCCGTACCTCGAGGAGTACGGCAGCGGCCAGAAGCTGGCGCCGATGTGCCCCGTGACCGAGGCGTGGCAGACGGTCATCGTCCGCCTCTGCGACCGCATCGTCCACGAGCTGGGCTGCGACGGCGTGTACCTCGACCAGGTCACGGCCGAGAAAGCCGAGTTGTGTTTCGACCCGGGGCATGGCCATCCGCTGGGCGGCGGCGGCTTCTGGTGGGAGGGCTACCGGGCGCTCCTCGGCCGGGTCCGGGCCGAGCTCCCCGGGGCGTACGTGACGTCGGAGTGCACCTGGGAGGGCGGCGTGGCCGCCTTCGACGGGCTGCTGACCTGGCACTCCCTGCCCGGGAACCTCGTCCCCCTGTTCGCGGCCGTCTACTCCGGCCTGGCCCACCCCTTCGGCTGCCGCTTCGAGGAGGCGGACCTGGACGAGGCGGGCGGCCACCGCTTCGCCGCCCGCATGGCCCAGTTGTTCTGCTGGGGCGCCGAACTCGGCTGGGGGGACCTGACCCGCCTCCTCGACTCCCCGGAGCGGGCGCCGCTGCTCGACTTCTTCGCCGAGCTGTGCCAGGCCCGCGCCCGCCACGCGGCCCTGTTCCGCCGCGGCCGGCTGCTCCGCCCGCCGACCGTCACGGGCGCCGCGGCCGACGCGGGCGTGACGGCGTCGCTGTGGCGGGATGACCGCGGTGGGACGACACTGTTCCTCGTCAACCCAGCAGTCACGCCGCAGCGCGTCACGGTCGCCGCCGACCAGGCCGCGCTCAGCGTGACCCTCCTGCCGTTGTCCCACCAGGCCGTGACCCTCTCCGATCCCGGCCCCACCACCAACCCTGCTGCCTATCCGAAGGAGAGCCGGTTATGACCGAATTGGCGACGCTGGCCGCGCGGACCGACTTCATCACCGGGGACCTCAGCCGCCCGGCGGGCCGGCCGCTGTCCCTCCTCGTCCTCGGCGGGGGCAGCCGCGGCTCGACCTACGCGGCGGCGGCCGTCCGGCGGCCGGACCGGGCGGAGGTCGTCGGCCTGGCGGAGCCCCGGCCCCTCATCCGCGACCGGCTGGCGGCCCAGTTCGGCCTGCGGGCGGAGAACGTGTTCAGCGACTGGCGGGAGGTCCTCGACCGGCCCCGCTTGGCGGACATCGCGCTCGTCACGCTGCAGGACGCCATGCACGTCGAGGCGGCCACGGCGCTGGCCGACCGCGGCTACCAGCTCCTGCTGGAGAAGCCGATGGCGACGACGTGGGAGGGCTGCCTCCAGATCGCCGACGCCGTCCGCCGCAACGGCACGGCCGTGACGGTCTGCCACGTCATGCGCTACACCCCGTACACGCTCGCCCTCAAGGCCCAGATCGCCCAGGGCGCGATCGGCGACATCGTGGCGCTGGAGCACCTGGAGCCGGTCGGCTACTACCACTACGCCCACTCGTTCGTGCGCGGCAACTGGGCCAATGAGCAGCGCTCGACGTTCATGCTGCTGGCCAAGTCCTGCCACGACATCGACTGGATCCTCGACGTCGTCGGCGCCCCGGCGGCGCGCGTCACGTCGATGGGCGCGCTGACGCACTTCCGGCGAGACCACGCGCCGGTCGGCTCCGCCGACCGCTGCCTCGACTGCGCGGTCGAGGCGGCGTGCCCGTTCTCGGCCGTCCGGATTTACTCTGACGGCCTGGCCGAGGGCGGCCTCAAGGGCGTCTTCCTCGACATCGCCACGGGCGGCGAGCCGACGGCGGCGGGCCTGGAGCGGGCGCTGCGCGAGGGCCCCTACGGGCGCTGCGTCTACCGCTCGGACAACAACGTGGTCGACCACCAGATCGTCGGCATCGAATTCGCCAACCAGGTCACGGCGTCCTTCACGATGACGGCGTTCACGCCGGTCGAGAACCGGCGGACTCGCATCTTCGGGACCCGGGGCGAGCTGACCGGCGACGGGCGGATGATCGAGGTCTACGACTTCCTGACGGAGAAGACCACGGTCATCGACACGCAGGCGTTCGGCCTGGACCTGGACGGCGGCCACGGCGGCGGCGACGACGCCCTCCTGACCGCGTACATCGACGCCTGCTACGAAGGCCGCCCGGACCTCATCGTGACCAACCTGGACTCCACCCTGGCCAGCCACAAAGTCGTCTTCGCCGCCGAACAAGCCAGGCTGACCGGCACAGTCGTCACGGTCTAAGGCCACGGGGTCTGGCACGCCGGCTACGGAGCGAGGCACGAGCGACAGCCGGCGGGCCTGACACCGTGGCCGTAGCCCCGCGCTTCTTACAGGATCCTTAGTGCGGGGTACCTAGCGTCGGCGGACAAGAGGGAGGAGGGCCCTATGCCGCCGCGCCGGCCGACAGCGCCTGTCCAGGGGCGCCATGAGTTCAAGCACAACGTCAACCGGGCCGACTACCTGGCCCTCCGGGCCCGGCTCCGCGCCGTCCTCCAGCCGGATGCCCACGCGCTGCCCGACGGCGAGTACCTCGTCCGCTCCCTCTACTTCGACACGCCGGACGACCGGGCGCTGCGGGACAAGCTGGACAGCCTGGACCGGCGGGACAAGTGGCGGCTGCGCCACTACGGCCGGACCCCCGAGTTCATCCGCCTGGAGAAGAAGTCCAAGGTTCGGGGCCTCTGTTACAAGCGGGCGGTCCGCGTGACCGCGGAGGAGGTGCGCCGCCTCCAAGCGGGCGACACGGGCTGGACCAGCGGCGACGAGCGTGACCTGGTCGTGGAGCTGGGCCACCTGATGGTGACCAGGCACCTGCGCCCCAAGACGATCGTCGAGTACACCCGCGAGCCGTTCACGTACCCGGCCGGCAACGTCCGCGTCACGCTCGACCGCGACCTGCGCACGGGCTACCTCGCCCGTGACCTGCTGGCCGACCCGGCCACGCTGGCCACGCTCCCGGCCGGCGACGGCACGGTCATCGTGGAAGTCAAATACGACCAGTTCATCCCCGGCTTCATCGCCGACCTCGTGCGCCAGCCGAACCGGCGGGCCACGGCCAACTCCAAGTACGCCCTCAGCCGGGCCTTCGGCTGACACCGACCCACCCGGACCCACCCGGACCTACGCACAGAAAGCCCTCATCGTGACCTTCGACGACATCTTCAAGTCCAGTTTCCTCGACAACATGGCGAGCGTGACGATCCTCGACATGGTGCTGGCGCTGGCCGCCGCGTTCGGCCTCGGCCTGTTCATCTTCTTCGTCTACAAGAAGACGTTCAAGGGGGTGATGTACTCGGGCAGCTTCGGCGTCTCGCTGATCGCCCTCGCCATGATCACGACCCTCGTCATCCTGGCGGTCACGTCGAACGTCGTGTTGTCGCTCGGCATGGTCGGCGCGCTGTCGATCGTCCGCTTCCGCACGGCCATCAAGGACCCGCTCGACATCGTCTTCCTGTTCTGGTCGATCGCGGTCGGCATCGTGCTGGCGGCCGGGCTGTTCCCCCTGGCCATCTTCGGGTCGGTCGTGGTCGGGATCATCCTCTTGGTCTTCGTCAACCGGCGGACCAACGACCTGCCGTACATCCTCGTCGTGACGTGCGAGGACGCCGACGCGGAGAAGGCGGCCGTGGCGGCGCTGGGCGGCAAGGTCGGCAAGTCGCAGATCAAGGGCAAAACCGTGACGGACGCCGGGGTCGAGCTGAACTACGAGGTCCGGCTCAAGGACAACGACGATTCCTTCGTTAACGCGCTGCAGGAGATCGACGGGGTCGAGCGGGTCGTGCTCGTCGGCTACAACGGCGACTACCTCGGGTAGGCGGCCATGATCAGACACCGCCACATCGACCTGCTCGCCATCGTCGTCGCCGGCCTGCTCGTCATCGGCGTGACCGTCGCCCTCTGGGCGCCCCAGGCGGTCGGGCTGGCGCAGCGGGAGGACAGCGTGGCGGCGTATGTGACGGAGTTGTTCGACACCAGCCGCGTCCACACGATCGACATCCAGATGTCCGCCGACGACTGGCAGGCCATGCTCGACAACGCCATCAACGAGGAGTACGTGGCGGCGGACGTCGTCGTCGACGGGACCAAGGTCGCCAATGTCGGGATCAGGCCGAAGGGCAACTCGTCGCTCTCGAGCATGGTGTCGTCGGAGTCCGACCGCTACAGCTTCAAGGTCGAGTTCGACCACTACCAGACCGCCCAGACCTACCTCGGCCTGGACCTCCTGGTCCTCAACAACCTGGCCCAGGACACGACGTACATGAAGGACTACGTGACGTACCGGATGATGGCCGCGATGGGGGCGGACGCGCCGCTGACGAGCTTCATCTGGATCACGGTCAACGGCCAGGACTGGGGCCTCTACCAGGCGATCGAGGGCATCGACAACTCGTTCGCCGAGCGCGTCTACGGGTCGACGTCCGACGTCAAGCTCTACAAGCCCGACACGATGGACATGAACCAACAGTTGGCGGACGGGGACTTCGGCGACGCCGAGAGCGACGTCACGGGCGGGGCGGCCTGGCCGGGCGGCGGCACCATGCCGGACATGGGCAACGTCCAGTGGCCGTCGGACGGTGAGACCGCGGCGGGCATGGGCGGGTTCCCGGGGATGGGCGGCGACCAGGGCGGCCAGGGTGGCCAGATGGGCCAGTTCCCCGGCATGGGCGGCGACCAGACGGGCCAGATGCCGGGCGGCACGCTGCCGGGCGGCCAGGCGGATGCGGGCGATGCCGGGGTTACGGGGGACGCGGGTGACGCCGGGGTCACGGGCGGCGCCGGGACGGGCGTGACGGGACCGGCGGGCACGGACGTGACGGGGACCTGGACCGCCCCGGGCGGGGGCGGCATGGCCGGGGGCTTCGGGGGGTCGACCTCGACCGGCACGACGCTGGCGTACGTGGACGACGACCCCGCCTCGTACTCGGCGATCTTCGACAGCGCGCTGTTCAAGACCAACGCGACCGACCAGAAGCGGCTGATCGCGGCGCTCAAGGAGCTCAACCAGGGGGACGCGGCGGCGGCGGTCGACGTGGCCGAGGTCATCTCGTACTTCGCCGTCCACAACTTCGTCCTCAACTCCGACTCCTACACGGGCTCGCTGGTCCACAACTACTACCTGGCCGAGGAGGACGGCGTCCTCTCGATGATCCCGTGGGATTACAACCTGGCTTTCGGCGGCATGGGCGGTATGGGCGGTATGGGCGGTATGGGCGGCGGGACGGGCACGGCCACGTCGGCCAGCGTGGACGAGGCCACGGCCGAGGCCAACTACCCGATCGACGAACCGCTGTTGTCCGGCTCGATGGAGGACCGGCCGATGCTGGCGTGGATCTTCGCCGACGAGGAGTACAAGGCCCAGTACGACGCCGAACTCCAGGACCTCGTCGACTACTTCGCCGACGGCCGGTTTGCCGCCATGTACGGCGAGGCCATCGACCTCATCACGCCGTACGTCGAGCGGGACCCGACGGCCCTCGTGACGTACGAGGACTTCACGGCGGCGGCCGCGTCGCTCGAGGACTTCTGCGAGCTCAGGGCCGAGTCGATCCAGGGCCAGCTCGACGGGACCATCCCGTCGACGGCGGACGGCCAGGCGGCCGATCCCACGAGCCTGGTCGACGCGTCGGCCATCGACCTGACGGCGATGGGGTCGTCGGCCATGGGCTTCAACCAGGCGCGCGGCAGCGCCGCGTGGCCAGGCATCGGCGCCGCGCCGGACGAGGTCACGCCGACCGCGCCCACCGCGGAGGCGACACCGACAACCGACAGCGAGGCGCCCGTCGACAGCACGGCGGGTGAAGCGGCAGAGGCGGCGGAACCGGCCGGCGGAGGGGCGGCCAGAATGGGCGGCTTCGGCCCCGGCGCCTTCGGCAGCCGGACCACCACATCCACGCCCACCTGGACCACCGCGAACAAGCTGACAGTAGGGGCCATGGTCCTGGCCTTGGCCGGAGCCCTAGTGTTCGCCGCCCGCTACAGAAGGCGAGTGGTATAGACGAACGACCTTGTCATCCCGGCCCCACCCTTTGTCATCCCGGCGAAAGCCGGGATCTTCCCCCGTCGGCAACGCAACAACACTGGCAAGGACTCTTTGTCATCCCGGCGAAAGCCGGGATCTTTCCGTGGAGCCAGGCAAACCCCGGCTCCAAGATCCCAACTACCGCCGCTGTTGGTTGGCGATGGTCAGCACGGCCGCGGCGACGGCTCCCTGGTTGCCCTTCTTCCACAACGTGTAGGCCCCGGCGGCCTGGCGGATGATGGAGTAGTTGACGTTGCGGGGGTCGCCGGTCAGGAGGTCCTGGATCCAGGTGGCGACGTAGCGCTGGGCGGTGGCAGCGTCGTAGCCGAACAGACTGGCCAGGACGTCGTCCATCGCCGTCTCGAGCTCGATGGGCGGGATGTTCTCCTTGTTCCCGAGGCCGTTGGCCAGCCCGAACAGGTAGACCCCGAGCGCCCACTGGTCGATCCGGTCGAGGTAGGCCGGCGGCAGCCCGCGCAACCCGGCGTACCGCGTGACCAACTCCTGGCCCATCTCATGGACCTTGATGATGAAGCCGCCCCCCGGCCGGTCGAGGAAGGCCTTCTCCATGAACCTCTCGAACAACGACATAGCCCCAGACTACGCGACCGCCCCCGGGGTCACGCGGCCAGCCGTTCCGCCCCGGCACCGGCCCAGCCGCCGCCACGACTGAGGCGGCCGCCTGGCCGGTAGGCTGTGGGCCGAGGAGGTGCGCGATGAAGCCCTTGCCGCTGGGAGTCCAGACGTTCCGCAAGATCATCGAGGGCGGTTACGTCTACGCCGACAAGACCGCCGCCATCGCCGACCTCGCTCGGGCCGGCCAGTACTTCTTCCTGTCGCGGCCGCGCCGGTTCGGCAAGTCCCTGTTCGTCGACACGCTGAAGGAAGCCTTTTCCGGGCACCGGGAGCTGTTCGAGGGCCTCGCCCTGGCCGCCACGGACTTCGACTTCACGCCCCACCCGGTCATCCGCCTGGACCTGAGCGGGTTCGACTCCTCCGACCCCGAGGCGGTCCGCCTCGGCCTCGACAACAGCCTCCGGCAGACCGCCGCCGAGGCCGGGGTCGAGGTCGACGGCGCGAACCCGTCCATCCTGTTCGGCAACCTGATCCGCGCGCTGCACGCGGCCGCCGGCCAGCGGGTCGTCGTGCTGATCGACGAGTACGACAAGCCGATCATCGACCACCTGGACGATGTCAGCCTGGCCGAGGCCAACCGGGCGGTCCTCGGCGGCTTCTACGGCATCCTCAAGTCCCGTGACGCCGACCTGGCGTTCGTGTTCCTAACGGGCGTCTCCAAGTTCGCCCGCACCTCGGTCTTCTCCCAACTCAACAACCTGACCGACGTCACGATGAACCCGAGTTTCGCCACGATCGCCGGTTTCACACCCAACGACTTGGACCGGCTCTTCGCGGACCGGCTCGCCCGCGTGGCCGGCGGACGGCGTGACCGCGGTCTCCCCTTCGCCGACCCGGACTCGCTGCGCGCCGAGGTGTTCCGCTGGTACGACGGCTACTCGTGGGACGGCGCCAACCGCGTGTTCAACCCGTACTCCCTCCTCCGGTTCTTCTCCGACGAGCGGTTCAACGCCTACTGGTATGCGACGGGCACTCCCAAGTTCCTCGTCGACTACCTGGCCCGCCGCCCGGGGGGCTTTCCCGAATTGGACCGCCAGACCATCACAGAGGTCGAACTCGACTCCCACGCGATCGAGGAGGCGCCCCTGCCGTCCCTGCTGTTCCAATCCGGCTTCCTCACGGTCACGGCCGTAGACCGGTCGCAGGAGATGGAGGTCTACCACCTCGGCTTCCCCAACCGCGAGGTCACGGAGTCGCTCAGCCGGGTCCTGTTCCGTTCGCTGACCCAGAACGGCGCGGATGTCGACACCTGGGCCCGCCCGTTGCGCCAGGCCCTGGACGAGGGCCGGCCGGAGTTCCTGCAGGAGGCGCTGACGGGCCTGTACGCGCTCATCCCCTACCACCTGCACGGCCACGACGAGGCCTTCTACGACGGCGTCTTCTACGTGGTCATGCGGTTCTTGGGGTTCACGCTGCGGGCCGAGGCGCCGGTCGCGCGCGGCCGGCTGGACGGCCAGTTGGACGCGGCCAACGGCCACTCCTATGTCATCGAGTTCAAGTACGGCGTCACGGGCGAGGGCGTGGACCCGGCGGCGCTATTGGACCGCCTGGCGGACGAGGCGCTGGACCAGATCGACGCGGGCCATTACGCCGACCAGTACGCCGGCTCGGGCCGAACCGTCCACAAGGTCGGCGTCGCCGTCACCGGCCGAGGCGAAGTCCTAGCCAAGACCCGCTGACGACGACATCCTGCCCCAGACCGAGCAGATCGACCAGATGATCACGAAGGGCGAAAAGCTCCTCATCATCGCCTCGATCGACGGCACGGCCCTGACCAGCCAGCTTGAGGCCGCGGCCGCCGCGGGCATCAAGGTCATCTCCTACGACCGGCTCATCCGCAACTTCGAGGCGGCGCCATGATCGGCGGCCTGATCATGGCCGTGATGTCGAACGGCATGCAGCTCATGGGGGTGTCGCAGGGCGTCCAGCCGGTCGTCAAGGGCTCCATCCTCCTACTGGCCGTCGCCTTCGACCTGTACAACAAGCGCCGGGCCTCGGGCACGGTGTGAGCGCGGCCTAGACTGTCGCCGTGACGTCACGCTCGCAGCCGGACGGCCGGCCGGCCTCACCGCCGGCCATGGCCGATGTGGCGGCGGCCGCCGGGGTGTCGCATCAGACCGTCTCGCGCGTGCTCAACGGGCACCCGTCGGTCCGGCCCGCGACGCGGGACCGGGTCCTGGCGGCCGTCGACCGCCTGGGCTACCGCCGCAACCTGGCGGCCCGGGCGCTCGTGACGCGGCGGACCAACATCATCGGGACGATCGTGCTGTCCGCCCAGCTCTCCGGCCAGTCCGGCGCGCTCCTCGGCGTCGAGGCGGCTGCCCGGGCGCGCGGCTACTGGGTGTCGGTCGCCGGGGTCGGGTCCAGTCCCGGCCTCGACCTGACGGACGCCATCTCGCACTTCATCGACCAGGGGGTCGACGGGCTGGTCGTCATCACGCCCAACCAGGACGCCATCGCCACGGCCGTCCAGGCGGCCGGCCGCGTCCCGCTCGTCCTCGTCACGTCGGGGGCGGCCCCGGCGGGGGTGCCGACGGCGGACGTCGACCAGGGCATGGGCATCCGCCAGCTCATGAACCTCCTGCTGGGCCTCGGCCACCGCCGCATCGGCCTCGCCGCCGGCCCCTCCGACCACCTCCACGCCACGGTCCGCGAGGCCGCCTGGCGCGAGGCGCTGGCCGCGGCCGGGGTCGAGCCGGGGCCGCGCGTCCAGGCCGACTGGACGGCCGCCTCCGGCTACGCGGCGGCGATGGAGTTCCTGGCCGGGGAACTGCCGACGGCGGTCGTGGCGGCCAACGACCTCGTCGCCCTGGGGTTGCTGCGCGGGTTCCGCGACGCCGGCGTCGACGTGCCGGGCCGGGTCTCCGTCACCGGCTTCGACGACATCGAGGGCACCGACCAGTCCGTGCCCCCCCTGACCACGGTCCGCCAAGACTTCGACGCCCTCGGCGCCCGCTGCGTGGAACTGCTCCTGGCCACCATCGACGGCGCCGAAGCCAGTGCCGCACTGATCCCAACCCAGTTGGTCGTGCGCTCCTCCACCGCCGCACCGCCCCCGTGACCGTGACACTGTCAGGCCGAGGTATCAGGTTCCCTGGCCCGGTCCTGCGACTCCGGCGCTGGCGCGCCTCCGCGCAGGATGACGTGTGCCTCGCCAAGGCGGGGGAGCCTGACACCTCGGCCTGGAGGTGCCGCGGCGCGCGGCAATCGTTACCGATTCGTGACCTCACTCGGGTTGCGGGCTGTGGACAGCGTCACTATGTGAGCGTTAACATTGGAGCGTCTCGGCCGGGCGGAAGTCGATTCGGCGACGGTCCGGCAGGGTCCTCCGGGCCGTGGGGGCGGCACAGCAGGCGCGCTCACGGGCCACCTAACCGATCTCTCGTAAGGAGACATCCCTCATGAAGGCAAAGACCGCCTCAGCCATCGTCATCAGCGCCGCCCTCGTCCTGAGCTTCTCCGCGTGCGGGAACGACTCGGGCAGCTCGGGCGACAGCGGCTCCGACAGTTCCGGCTACAACCTCATCCCGCAAGACACGAACGGCGACGGCTACATCACGCTGGGCTTCGCCCAGGTCGGCGCCGAATCCGGCTGGCGCACGGCCAATACCCAGAGCTACAAGGACTACTTCGTCGAGGCCAACGGCTTCAAGCTCGTTTTCGCCGACGCCAACCAGGACGCGGACAAGCAGAAGCAGGACGTCCGCGACCTGATCGCCCAGGGCGTCGAGGTCATCGACCTGGCCCCGGTGACCGACTCCGGCTGGGAGCCGGTCCTCCAGGAGGCCAAGGACGCGGGCATCCCGCTCATCGTCTCCGACCGCCAGCTGTCCGTCTCCGACGACCTGTACCTGACGTACTTCGGCGGCGACATGCTGGCCGAGGGCAACCGGGCCGTTGACTGGCTGGAGAAGTACATCCAGGACAACAACATCACCGACCCGATCAACATCGTGCATCTCCAGGGCACGATCGGCTCGACCGCCCAGAAGGGCCGCAGCCAAGCCCTGTCCGACGCCGCGCCCGGCAAGGGCTGGAACATCGTCTACGAGCAGACCGGCGAGTTCACGCAGGCCAAGGGCCAGGAGGTCATGGAGTCCTTCCTCCAGCAGGGCAAGGACTTCAACGTCATCTACTCCGAGAACGACGACATGACCTACGGCGCCATCGACGCCATGAAGGCCGCCGGCATCGATGTCGAGTCGAAGATCATCATCTCCTTCGACGGCAACAAGTCGGCCGTCCAGATGGTCGTCGACGGCATCATCGACGTCATCGCCGAGTGCGACCCGCTCCTCGGCCCGCAGGTTGGCGACCTCATCACGAAGGCCAAGAACGGCGAGCAGATCGCCAAGGTGACGTACTCCGTCGAGGGCGTCATCGACTCGACCACCGCGGCCGAGAAGGTCAAGACGGCCTTCGGGTCATAACCCCTTGTGCCCGTCAACCCCAGTTTGATTAGCTGAGCCCAGGGGGCGCGTCGGGGCCACCCCAGCGCGCCCCCTGGATCGCAAGGAGGCGACATGGCGGACCCACTCATCCGGATGCGGGGCATCACGAAGAACTTCCCCGGTGTCCTGGCCCTGGACGACGTCGACTTCACTCTGTGGCCGGGCGAGATCCACGCCCTCATGGGCGAGAACGGGGCCGGCAAGTCCACCCTGGTCAAGGTCCTGACCGGCGCAGAAGCGTTCGAGACGGGCGCCATCTACCTGGGCGGCGCGGCCAAGCCGGTCATCAACCACTCCCCCCAGGAGGCCCAGGGCCGCGGCATCTCGACCGTCTACCAGGAGGTCAACCTCTGCGGCAACCTGACGGTGGCCGAGAACCTCTTCGTCGGCCGCCAGCCGCGCCGGGCCGGTTTCGTCAACTGGCGCGAGATGAACCGGCGGGCGCGCCAGGTCATGGAGGGCATCGGCGTCGACATCGACGTCGGCAAGCCCCTCGAGGGCTACTCCATCGCGGTCCAGCAGATGGTCGCCATCGCCCGCGCCATCGACATCTCCGCCACCGTCCTGATCCTGGACGAGCCGACCAGCTCGCTCAACGACCAGGAGGTGGCCAAGCTCTTCGACCTGATGCGCCGCCTCAAGGCCGACGGCCTCGGCATCATCTTCATCACCCACTTCCTGGAGCAGGTCTACGAGGTCTGCGACAAGATCACGGTCCTCCGCAACGGCCGCCTGGTCGGCGAGTACGCGGTCGAGACGCTCTCCCGGACGGACCTCGTGGCCGCCATGCTCGGCCGGGCCTTCGACGACCTGGCCGCCATCCAGCACAAGGCGGCGCCCGTCACGGGGGAGTCCGGCACCCCGGTGATCGCGGCCCGCGGCCTCGGCGTGCGCGGCGGCGTCAAGCCGTTCGACCTCGACATTTACGAGGGCGAGGTCGTCGGCCTGGCCGGGCTCCTCGGCTCCGGCCGGACCGAGGTGGCCCGCGCCATCTACGGCGCCGACACCGCCGACCAGGGCACCCTCGACGTCAAGGGCGCGAGGCCCAAGCACCACCCGATCGACTCAATGCGCGCCGGCATGGCGTTCTGCCCGGAATCGCGCAAGGACGAGGGCTGCCTCCAGGACCTCTCGGTGCGCGAGAACATCATCCTGGCGGAACAGTCCAAGCGGGGGATGCGGTTGATGTCACGCTCGGAGCAGGAGAAGATCGCCGACGAGTACATCCGGCTCCTCCAGATCAAGACGGCGTCGATGGAAACCCCGATCAAGCAACTGTCCGGCGGCAACCAGCAGAAGGTCATCGTGGCCCGCTGGCTCGCCACCCACCCGGACTTCCTCATCCTCGACGAGCCGACCCGCGGCATCGACGTCGGGACCAAGGCCGAGATCCAGAAGCTCTGCGTCCGCCTGGCCGACGACGGCATGGCGATCCTGTTCATCTCCTCGGAGATCGACGAGATGCTGCGGACCTGCGGCCGGATCGGCGTCATGCGCGACCTCCACAAGGTCGGCGAGCTGGCCGGGGACGAGCTCTCCAGTTCCGCCATCATGGCCAAGATCGCAGGCGGTGAGGCCGATGAGTGACGTCGTCACGCGGGACGCCGGCCCGGCGGCCGGCCCCGGCCCCGGCGGCGCGGCCCGCCGCGTGTTCCGCCGCATCCTCCACTCGCGCCTGACCTTCCCCCTGGTCTGCCTGCTCCTCGTGCTGCTGCTCAACGTCATCGTGACGACGGCGACCACCGGCTCGCCCGGCCCGTTCTTCCAGATCGCGCTGACCAACGGGACGCTCAACGGGCCGCTCATCACGATCCTCAACCGCTCGTCCGAGCTCGTCATCCTGGCGCTGGGCATGACGATGACGGTCTCCTGCTCGGCCGGGACGGACATCTCGGTGGGCGCCGTCATGGCGTTCTCCGGCTCGGTCTCGATCTGGCTGCTGGGCTTCGGCACGCTGCCCCAGAACGACTACCACGTCAAGGCGTACGTCGTGCCGTACGTGGTCGGGCTCCTCGTGGCGGTCCTGGTGGGGGCGCTCTGCGGGGTGTGGAACGGCTTCCTCGTCTCGCGGCTGCGCATCCAGCCAATGGTCGCCACGCTCATCCTGTTCACGGGCGGCCGCGGGCTGGCCAAGGTCTTCGCGGACGGCCAGATCGACAAGGTGGACGTGGCCAGCTACAAGTGGCTCGGCAACTTCATCCAGGACTCGTCGGGCAAGAACATCGTGCCCGTGCCGACGGCGATCTTCATCGCGGGCGGCATGGTCCTCGTGACGGCGCTCGTCCTGCGCTACACGCCCCTCGGCATGAACATCCAGGCCGTCGGCATCAACAACAAGGCCAGCCGCATCCTGGGCCTGAAATCCGCCCGGCTGATCCTGCTGGCCTATGTCTTCTGCGGGGTGTGCGCGGCCATCGCCGGCATCATCGCCACGAGCCGGATCGGCGGCATCGACGCCAACAACTGCGGCAAGCTCATCGAACTCGACGCCATCCTGGCCGTTGCCTTGGGCGGCAACTCGCTGGCCGGCGGCAAGTTCTCGCTCTCCGGCTCGGTCATCGGCGCCATCACCATCCAGGCGCTGACGACCGTGCTCTACTCGATCAACGTGTCGGCCGACCAACTGCCGTTCTACAAGGCCATCGTGGTCGTCATCATCGTGGTCCTGCAGTCGCCGGAGACTCGGCCCATGTGGGAGCGGTTCAAGGCGCGCTGGCGCAGGACGGCGCCGAGCGTGACGGCGGGTGATGCGGCATGAGCGCGGTCGACGTCGGACGCCCGGGCCGCCCCAGCCGCCCCGGCCTCCTCGGGGGGATCTGGCGCGGGCTGAGGGCCCGTTTCTACGGCAACAACTTCCTGGTCCTCATCACGATCGTCCTGTTCGCGGCGATGTACATCGTCGGCATCTTCATCTACCGCGACAAGAACTTCGGCTCGCTCAACTCGTTCTTCGACATGCTCAACTCCAACCCGGGGCTGATCGTGATCGCGGCAGGCATGACGATGGTCCTCGTATCCGGCGGCATCGACATCTCCGTCGGCTCGCAGGTCGCCATGTACTGCATGATGCTGGCGTACTTCATGGAACACAAGGGCGTGTCGGCGGCCACGATGATCGTGGTCGTACTCGTCACGGGCATCGTGTTCGGGCTGGTCCAGGGCGTCCTCGTGGCGTACTTCCGGATCCAGCCGTTCATCGTCACGCTGGCGGGGATGTTCTTCGCGCGCGGCATGACGGCGATGATCTCGCCGCAGACGATCGACATCACGAACCGCGACTTCATGGGGCTGGCGACGAAGCGGATCTACTTCCCCTTCGGCGGCTACACGAACGCGGCGGGCGTCTACCAGCGCCCGTTCATCTACCTGTCGGTCGTCCTGGCGGTCTTCGCGCTGCTGGTCGTGTTCACGATCATGACGTGGACGAAGTTCGGGCGGAACGTGTACGCGGTCGGCGGTGGCGAGCAATCCGCGTTGCTGATGGGCTTGAACACGCGGCGGACCAAGCTGACGGTCTACACATTCAACGGGCTGCTGACCGCGTTCGGCGGCTTCCTGTTCTGCCTGTTCTCGACCGGCGGGGCGGTCGAAAAGGCCCAGGGCTTCGAGATGCAGGCGATCGCGTCGTCGGTCATCGGCGGGGCGCTCCTGACCGGCGGCGTCGGCAACGTCATCGGCTCGTTCTTCGGCGTCCTGGTCCAGACCACGATCACGAAGTTCATCAACTTCAACGGCACCCTGGCCAACGGCTGGTCGAGCATCGTCCTGGCCGCGATCATGAGCTTCTTCATCATCCTGCAGTCCGTCTTCGCCTACGTGCGCAACAAGCGCCGCTAACCGTGACATTGGGGACGGTTCCTTTTGTCACACTGTCAGGCCGAGGTGTCGGATGACGTGTGCCTCGCCAAGGCGGGGGAGCCTGACACCTCGGCCTTGGCCGACACCTCGGCCTTGGCCGTCACGCACGGTGGGGCGCGCGGGATCGGGGCGTCCAAGGTCTTGCCAGTGGCGGCGTGTGAGCGTTAACATTCTAGTGGCACTACCACCTCCGCCGGGCGCTCCCAAGCCCGGTGTGATCGAAGGAGATCGGACCGGTCATGGCCGACAGCGACGTCATCACAGCGGGCGACACGGCCCTGGGCATCGAGTTCGGGTCCACGCGCATCAAGGCCGTCCTGACCGGGCCGGACCACGCGGTCCTGGCCCTCGGCGTCCACGACTGGGAGAACGTCTTCCTGCCCGAGCGCTACTGGTCGTACTCCCTCGACGCGGTCTGGTCCGGGCTCCAGGACTGCTACGCCCGACTCGCCGCCGACGTCCAGGCCCGCCACGGCGTGACCCTCTCGACCGTCGGCGCCATCGGCGTCTCCGCCATGATGCACGGCTACCTCGCGTTCGACGCGGCGGGCGAGCTGCTCGCGCCGTTCCGGACGTGGCGCAACACGACGACCGGCCCGGCCGCCGCCGAGTTGACGCGGCTGTTCGGCTGCAACATCCCCCAGCGCTGGTCCATCGCCCACCTCTACCAGGCCATTCTCAACGACGAGGCCCACGTCGGCCGGATCGCCTACCTCACGACCCTG
Source organism: Propionibacteriaceae bacterium (assembly GCA_031272805.1). Classification (GTDB taxonomy): domain Bacteria; phylum Actinomycetota; class Actinomycetes; order Propionibacteriales; family Propionibacteriaceae; genus WQYJ01. The sequence goes on along the minus strand of JAISTC010000107.1, from coordinate 1,871 downwards.
GCCGGCTACGTCCACTGGCAACTCACCGGCGAGAAGGTCCTCGGCGTCGGCGACGCCTCCGGCATGTTCCCGATCGACCCGGCCACCGGCTCCTACGACGTCACGCGGCTCGCCCAGTTCGACGACTTGGTCGCGCCCCGCGGCTATGGCTGGGCGTTGGCCGACCTGCTGCCGCGCGTCCTGCCGGCAGGCGCGGCGGCTGGGGCCTTGAGCGCCGAGGGCGCGAAACTGCTCGACCCGTCGGGCACCTTGGGCCAGGCCCCCGCCCCCATCCCCTTGTGCCCGCCGGAGGGTGACGCGGGCACGGGGATGGTGGCGACCAACTCGGTGGCGCGCCGGACGGGCAACGTGTCGGCCGGGACGAGCCTGTTCGCCATGGTCGTCCTGGAGCGCGAGCTGCCCCTCCACGAGGAAATCGATATTGTCACGACGCCCGCGGGCGATCCCGTCGCCATGGTCCACTGCAACAACGGCGCCTCCGAACTCGACGCCTGGGCCGGGCTGTTCGGCGAGTTCGCCGCCCGGGCCGGAGTCCCCGTCGCCGATGCCGTCACGTTCGGGGCGCTCTTCCGCGCGGCGCTCGACGGCGAGCCGGACGCCGGGGGCGTCCTGGCGTTCAACTACCTGGCCGGCGAGCCGATCACGGGGTTGGCCGAGGGCCGCCCGCTGGTCGTGCGGCCGCCGGACGCCCGCTTCACCTTGGCCAACTTCATGCGCGCCCAACTGTTCGCCGCCTTCGCCACGCTGAAGCTCGGGATGCGGCTGTTGGAGGCGGAGGGCGTAGCGGTCGACCGGTTGTTCGCCCACGGTGGCGTGTTCAAGACCGAGGGTGTCGCGCAACGGTTGTTGGCCGCCGCGCTGGGCGCGCCCGTGACGGTCGGCGACACGGCGGCCGAGGGCGGGGCGTGGGGGATGGCCGTGTTGGCGGACTACCGCCGGAGCGGCGGCGGGACGCCGCTGGCTGACTGGCTGGACACGGCCGTGTTCGCGGGCGCGGCCACGCGGACCCTGGCGCCGGACCCGGCGGACGTGGCGGGCTTCGCCGCGTTCCTGGAGCGCTACGAACGCGCCCTGGCCGTGCAAAGGGCGGCGGTGGCGGCGATATGAGCGGCCGTTCCGGTTCCTTGGTCATTCCGGCTCCCTGGTCAGGCCGGCCCCTTGGTCAGGCCGGCCCTCTTGTCATTCCGGCGAAAGCCGGAATCTGGGCCGGGGATGTCGACCCGGCTACGGGAAAGATCCCGGCTTTCGCCGGGATGACAAGGGGGTTGGGATGACAAGGGGGTCACGATGACCGTGGCGGATGATGTGGAGCGGCTGAAGGCCGAGGTCTGCGCGCTGCACGCGGAGCTGATCCGCTGGGGGCTCGTGGTCTGGACGGCGGGGAATGTGTCGGCCCGCGTGCCGGGCGCGGACCTGCTGGTCATCAAGCCGTCCGGCGTCGCCTACGACGCCCTCACGCCCGGCCACATGGTCGTGACCGACCTGGACGGGACGCTCGTGCCCGAGTTCGCCGCCGGCACCCCGGCCGCCGCCCTCAAGCCCAGTTCCGACACGTTCGCCCACGCCTACGTCTACCGCCACCGCCCCGACATCGGCGGCGTCTGCCACACGCACTCCACCTACGCCACCGCCTGGGCCGCCCGCCGCGAGGAGGTTCCCTGCGTGTTGACGATGATGGGCGACGAGTTCGGCGGGCCGATCCCCGTCGGCCCGTTCGCGCTGATCGGCGACGACTCGATCGGCCGGGGCATCGTCGACACCCTGGCCCGGTCGCGCTCGCGGGCCGTGCTCATGGCCAACCACGGCGTCTTCACGGTCGGTCACACCGCCGAGGCCGCCGTCAAGACCGCCGCCATGACGGAAGAGGTCGC
>JAISTC010000194.1 GCA_031272805.1 Propionibacteriaceae bacterium | reverse complement strand
TGTGCGCTGGTGGCTGTCGGCTGGCCCGAAATGGGCCGTTTGACCGCCACCAGCGCACAACAGACGACCAGCCAGGAGGCGGCCCGGCGGGTCCATGGGGAGTCAGGGGAGTCAAGGGGGGTCAGGGAGTTATCCACAGGCGGACCAATTTGGCCGAGTTGTCCACATTTTGCCGATTGACCGACACATCGGGGGCCAAAACGCTCATGGTCTAAGTAGCGATTGTGCTTCGAGAGACAGGAGGCCACCCAATGAACCTACCGATCGCCTTCACCCGGGCCCAAGCCCTCAAAGCCGGGGTCGCCTGGTCCACCCTCCGCGGCCCCCATTTCACACGCCTCTGGCACGACGTCTACACCGCCGGCGACCCGGACGACCCCGTCATCCGGCTTCACGCCGCCCTGGTCAGCGCCGGACCCCAATCGAGCCTGTGCGGGCCGACCGCCTTGGCCTGGTTCGGGGTCGACCTGCCCGACCGGCTGCGCCTTGACCCCCGTCTCCACGTCCACACCCCCGGCGGCCACCCGATCCGCCTGCCCCACCTGCGCGTCCACCGCGACCACCGCCTCCTGGCCCCCATCGTTCGGCGTGGCCTGCCCTGCACGCCCCCCGCCGAGGCGTGGTTCCAACTGGCGGACGAGGCCACAACGCACGAGTTGGTCGTCGTGGCCGACGCCCTCATGCGGCGCAAACGACCCCTGGTCACGCCCGACGACCTGCGCGAAGTCGTCGACCTGGCCCCGGCCCGCCGTCACGGCCGGGCGCTGGCCCGGGAGGCACTTGGCCTGGCCCGCCCCAACACGGAATCCGTCCCCGAGACCCTGACGCGGCTGGTCGTCGTCCAAGGCGGCCTGCCCTGTCCGGAGGTCGACTACCCCATCCGCAATGCCGCCGGCCAGGTCGTCTTCCGCCTCGACATGGCCTACCCCGAACGCCGCCTTGGTCTCGAGTACGACGGCGCGGTCCACGTCGGTGACACTGCCCAGATGGAGCGTGACCAATGGCGCCGCCGTGTCCTCGAAGACGCCGGCTGGCGCCTCATCACGGTCACGGCCGCCGACCTGCGCGGCCACCCGCACGAACTCCTCACGTCGATCCGCCGGGCCTGGGCCAGCCGCACGTGACTAGCTGCGGCGTCTGTTGTGCGCTGGTGGCTGCCGACCGGCCCGAAATCCGGCTATCCAACCGCCACCGGCGCACATCAGACGGCTTCGGGGTCACGTGGCCCGGTCCAGGGCGGCGGCGACGACGCCTTCTCGGGCGACCAGGTCGGTCAGGCAGCCGGTGCGGAGGGCGCCCAGGAGGGCCTCGGGGCTGACGTTGGCCGAGGCGATGCCGATGATGCGGGGGACCTTGGCCAGGATGGCCAGGGGGACCTGGATGGCGTAGTCCTGGTCGGAGTGGATGATCTCGCCCTGCTGGTTGAAGTAGTAGGCGATGAGGCGGCCGACGGCCCGGCGCACCGTCAGGAGGTTGCCGTAGCGGGCGACCGAGGCGAAGTCCGGCGTCGACGGGTAGGTGCCGATGTTGACCAGGGCGACGTCGAGGCGCTCCCATTCCGCCTTGACCGACTGGTAGTGCTCGGTCTGGACGACGAGGTCGAGGTCATGGGCCGTCTCGGCCAGCGACGGGGCGTGGAGGTAGTGGGCCCGGGCCTGGAGCTGTTGGGCGACGATGCGCGTGTTCTCGTTCGAGTGGTAGTGGCGGATCGGCACACCCCCATTGCCGACCAGCGGCGTCACGTCGGTCACGGCGCTGACGACCGGCGGGCGCTGTTCCAGGTCGGCCACGAGCGAGCCGATGACGTGGCCCCAGCCGAGCCCGAGGCGGCCGCCGCCCGCCCGCTCGATCAGCTCGAGGGCGGCCAAGCCGAGCGCCTGGTTGGTGGCCCCGTCCTCGCCGTCCGCCACGAGTGCGGCGTCCTGGAGCCGGAAGGCCGTCTGGAGCGCCGCCCGGAGGGCTTGGCTGGCGGGGACCTGGGAGTGGATCGTGATCTCGACGATGCCGGCCGCCTTGGCCTCGGCCAGGAGCCGCGAGACGAAGGGCCGCGAGACGCCGAGCTGGCGGGCGATCTTGGCCTGGGTCAGGTCACGCTCGTAGTAGAGCCGGGCGACCTCTTCGAGGCGTTGGCGCTTGTCCTCGCGCACGGCCGCCACCCCCTCCCAACGCTGACTTTGATGGGCCTGAAGGACGCCTATGGGTTACACATGTGCCTAGCATCGCCCCTGGTAGAACCCATCTTGGAGGTCTAAGCTCACAAATGCAACCCCCAAGTAGCCCCGGGAGGTTACAAATGTTACTAGATGAGGCAGGGATCGCCCGGTGCCTTCTGTCCGCCGCCCAGATGTGGGAGGACAACGTCGCGCGCTTCAACGAGATCGACTCGAAGTACGGCGACGGCGACCACGGCGTGACGATTGGCAAGATCGTGGCGGCGATCCGTCACGCCGTGGCCGAGGGGGCCGGCCAGCCGGTCAAAGCCTTCCTGGCCGACCTCGGCGGCGCCGTCATGGCGGTCGGCGGCGGCTCCGCCGGCCCGCTCTACGGCACACTGTTCGAGGGCCTCGGCGACGGCCTCGACGCCGCCGCCACGACGGTCGGCCCGGCTGAGGTCCGGGCCATGCTCGGTTCCTGCCAAGCCGCCATGGCGGCCATCACGAAAGCCCGCGTGGGCGACAAGACGATGATGGACGCCCTCATCCCCGCCGTCGCCGCCGGTGAGTCCGCCGTCGGCGACATCCCAGAAGTCCTCCAGGCCGCCGCCCAGGCGGCGGCCGACGGGGCCCAAGCCACCGCCCAGATGGTGTCCAAGTTCGGGCGGGCCCGCAGCTACGGGGACCAGACCTTGGGCACGCCGGACGCCGGCGCGTTGAGCACGGCGCTCCTCTTCCAGGGCCTGGCGGCCGGACTCGACTGAGCCTCCGCCCGGCCCGACGCCACCCACCCATCCCAAAACAAGGAGGTTTTGGTTTCCATGAAGATGAAGAAGTTCATCAACGACCCCGCCAACCTGACGGCCGAACTACTCGAGGGCCTGGCCCTGGCCCACGGCGACCTGGTCGAGCTCCAGCCCGACAACAAGGTCGTCAACAAGGCGCTGGCCGGCGCCGACCGCGTCACGATCGTGACCCAGGGCGGGGCCGGTCACGAGCCCGCCATCTCCGGCTTCGTCGGCGAGGGCATGGTCGACATCTCCGTCGTGGGCGACATCTTCGCCGCCCCCGGCCCGCAGGCCTGCGTCGACGCCATCAAGCTGGCCGACAAGGGCAAGGGCGTCCTCTACGTCGTCCTCAACCACGCCGGCGACATGCTGACCGGCAA
>JAISTC010000189.1 GCA_031272805.1 Propionibacteriaceae bacterium | reverse complement strand
GACGACTCCGACTCGGCGTTCGAACCGGTCCGCCCGCAGATCGAGGCGAACATCGTGGCGGCGCTGAAGGAGGGCGAGGCCGACCAGTACGCCCTCCAGCAGGTCATCCGCCGGACGGTTGGCCGCTGGGTGTCGAACACGCTGAAGGGCCGCCCCATGATCGTCCCGGTGGTCGTGACGCCCTGATCCCGCATGTACTAGTGTCGGGAGACGCGGCCACTCCGGCCGCGCCGATTGAGCAGAGGGTGGCGATGGCAAGCGCGCTGGGGGCCGGCAACGAGGAGAAGTACGTCAACGCGTTCGTCGAGGGCCTCGACATCGAGCCGGAGGAGGTCACGGACGACCTCGAGTACGGCTCGCGGATCGAGTGGGATTCCGTCGCCCACCTGCAGTTGATCAACGAGTTCGAGGAGGCGTTCGGCATCTCGATCGAGACCGACGACGTCATCGCCATCATGTCGGTCGCCAAGGGCCGCGTCATCCTCGCCAAGTACGGCGTCACGTTCGACTGACGCCCGCGGGGGAGGAGGGCCGCGGTGGCCTTCTGGGACGAGCTGGACCGGTTCGGCGGCGCGCCGGCGTTGGTCGGCGAGGATGGCGCCGTCACGTCGTACGCGGCCCTGGCGGCGGCCGCCGACCGCTGGGCGGCCGGGCTGGGGCCCGGCCGGCAACTCGTCTTCCTGCTCTGTGAGAACACGGCGCCAACCGTCACGGCCTACCTCGGCTGCCTGCGCGCCCGCCACGTCCCGCTCCTGCTCGACGCCCGGCTCCGCCGGGCGCTGCTCGACGGCCTGGTCGCCGCCTACCAACCCCAGGCGGTCGTGACGCCCGACGGGGCGATCGAGCCCAGGCCCGCGCCCCCCGTGACGCTCCACGCTGACCTGGCGTTGCTGTTGACGACGTCCGGCACGACCGGCAGCCCCAAGCTCGTCCGCCTGGCCGCGCGGAACCTCGACGCCAACGCGGCGGGCATCGTGGCGACGCTCGGGATCACGGCCGCCGACCGGCCCATCACGTCCCTGCCGCTGCACTACTCCTACGGCCTCTCCGTCCTCCACAGCCACCTCGCCGCCGGCGCCGCCACCGTTCTGACCGGCCGCTCCGTCCTCGAGCGCGCGTTCTTCGCCTGCGCCGACCGCACCACCGCCACGTCCCTGGCCGGCGTCCCCTACACCTACCAACTGCTCGACCGCCTCGGCTTCTTCGCCGCCTACTCCCACCCCTCCCTGGTCACGTTCACCCAGGCCGGCGGCAAGCTCGCCCCCGACCTGGCCCGGGCCGTGGCGGCCCACTGCGCGGCGCACGGCCGCCGCTTCTTCACGATGTACGGCCAGACGGAGGCGGCCCCGCGGATGGCCTGCCTCCCGGCCGAGCGGGCGCTCGACAAGCTCGGTTCCGTCGGCTGGCCGCTCCCCGGCGGCTCGGTCTCCCTCGACGACGGCGAACTGGTCTACCGGGGCCCCAACGTCATGCTCGGCTACGCCACCGCCCGCGCCGACCTGGCGCGCGGCGACGACTGCCACGGCGTCCTGCGGACCGGCGACCGCGCCACGATCGACGCCGACGGCGCCGTCACGATCACCGGCCGCTCCGCCCGCTTCCTCAAGATCACCGGTCAGCGGCTCTCCCTCGACGAGATCGAGGCGGCGCTCAACTCCAGCGGCGTCACGGTCGCGGCCGTCGGCGGCGACGACCGGCTCGTCCTCGTGACCACGGACGCGGCGGCCGCCGACGGGCTGCGCCGGGCCGTCCGGCGCCGCTTCGGCATCCACCCGGCCCACGTCGAGGTTCACGCGGTCGGCGCCCTGCCCCTGGACAGCCGCGGCAAAGTCCGCTACACCGAACTCCAGGAGGCGTTCGGATGACCGACTTGGCGGACTTCCACGCGGCCGAGCCATTCGGGCTGCCGCGCGCGGCCAAGCGGCCGCTGCTGACCGCCCGGCTGCTGGAACTGACGCGCCACCACGCCGCCCAGTCGCCCGCCTACCGCCGGCTGCTCGACGCGCTGGGCGTCGACCCGGACCAGCTCGAGACCCTCGAGGACATCCCCTTCCTGCCCGTCCGGCTGTTCAAGCAATTCGACCTGCGCAGCGTCGGCGAGGCGGAGATCCGCGCGGCCCTGACCAGCTCCGGCACCTCCGGCCAGGCCCCCTCGCGCATCTACCTCGACGCGCCGACCGCCCGCGCCCAGACCCAGGCGTTGGCGCGGATCGTGGCGACCGTCCTCGGCCCGCGGCGCCTGCCCGCCCTGTTCATCGACGCCCAGGCTACCCTCGGCGACCGCCGCGCCTTCTCCGCCCGCGCCGCCGGGCTGCGCGGCTTCAGCGTCTTCGGCCGCGACGTCACGTTCGCCCTCGACGGCGACCTGCGCCCCGACTGGGCGGCCGTGACCGACTTCCTCGAGCGCCACGCGGGACAAGACTTATTCCTGTTCGGCTTCACGTTCCTGGTCTGGCGCTTCCTGGAGGCGGCCCGGGCGGACGGGGTCGCGCTCGACCTCGGCCGGGCCACGCTGATCCACGGCGGCGGCTGGAAGCAGCTGGCCGACCAGGCCCTGACGGACGCCGATTTCCGGGCCGGGCTAGGGGAAACCTTCGGGCTCCGGCGAGTCTTCGACTACTACGGCATGGTCGAGCAGGCCGGCTCGATCGCCCTCCAGTGCGAGGCCGGCCGGCTCCATACGTCCGTCTACTCCGAGGTCCTGATCCGCCGCCCGGCCGACTTCTCGATCGCCCAGCCGGGCGAGGCGGGCCTGATCGAAGCCCTGTCCGCCCTGCCCCTGAGCTACCCCGGCCACGCGGTCCTGACCGAGGACCGCGGCGTCCTGCTGGGAGAGGACGACTGCGCCTGCGGCCGCCAGGGGACGGCCTTCGCCGTGCTGGGCCGCCTGGACCAGGCCGAAGTGAGGGGCTGCAGCAATGTTCTCTGACTCCGTCCAGTCGCTCCTCTCGACGCCCTGGGACCCCACCACCCCCGCGCGCCCCCCGTTCGACCCGCTGGCCGTGGACGCCCTGGCCGCCTGGTCCGGCGAGCTGAGAACGGCCACGGCCCACCCCGATGTCCAAGCCCTGGCGTTCTGGCTCCGCCCCGCCCACCTGGCCCAACTCCAGCGTGACTACGCCCGCCCCGACGGCGCCCCGGCCCTCGGCCGCGGCACGGTCTTCCACGTCACGCCCGGCAACGTCGCCCTGACCTTCGCCTACTCCCTCGCCACCTCCCTCCTGGCCGGCAACCGCAACGTCGTCAAGCTCAGCTCCCGCGACTTCCCCGAGGTCACGCTCGCCGCCGCCGCGCTGGACAGAACCCTCACCCGCCCCGAGTTCGGCGAGCTGGCCCCCGGCCAGGCCCTGGTCCGCTACGACGCGGCCGACCCGGCCGCCACCCGGTACTTCTCCAGCCTCTGCGACGTCCGCGTCCTCTGGGGCGGCGACGCCACCATCAACGCCATCCGGGCCATCCCGCTGCCGCCCCGGGCGACCGAAGTAACCTTCGCCGACCGCTTCTCACTGGCCGCGCTGGACGCCGCCGCCGTCCTGGCGGCGCCCGCCGCCGACCTGGCCCGCGCCGCCGCGGGCTTCGCCGCCGACGCCCTCCAGTTCGACCAGGCCGCCTGCAGCTCCCCCCACCTCGTCGTCTGGACCGGCGCCCCCGCCACCGTCGCCGCCGCCCGCGACCGCTTCTGGCCGCCGGTCTACCAGGCGGCCGCCCGCTACCCCCAGCCCCCGGTCCGCGCGGTCGACAAGCTGGCCCAGCAGATGGCCGACGCCCTGACCCACGCCGGCGCCCGCGCCGAGCCCGGCCCGGACAACAGCCTCGTCCGCACGTGGTTCCCCGAGTTCCCCGCGGACGCCGAGTCGATCCGCTGCCCCGGCGGCTACTTCGCCGAGACCGCCCTGCCCGACCTTGCCGCCCTCGCCCCCCACGTGACGCCGAAGTGCCAAACGCTGGCCTACTTCGGCTACCCGCAGGCCGAACTCCGCGCCTTCGTGACGACGGCCCGGCCGCAGGGTATCGACCGGATCGTGCCGCTGGGCCGGGCCCTCGCCTTCGGCCCGCTGTGGGACGGCTACGACCTGTGGTCCGCCCTGACCCGGGTCATCGACCTCCAGTAGCGCGACCCCCGTCCCAACGCTCACGCAATCTTCACCGAACTCTCTCCATCCAGTCACACAGGCCCTCTACGGTTACGGTCTGTTCGACGGATTGAGGAATTGGCCACATCCGGTGGCGCGTGACGCGGTCCACCTTCGGCGAGGGAGAAGCCGGTCTCGGCGGCGACTCAGAAGAAGGGGGCCGCGTCACGCGGTCCGCTGCTCGTTACACGACCGAAACAACGCCTGGGAGAGACTAGGCGGCATGGATAAGCAGACCGAGTATGTCCTGCGCGCCATGGAGGAGCGGGACGTGCGCTTCGTCCGGCTGTGGTTCTCCGACGTGTTGGGCTTCCTCAAGTCCGTCGCCATTTCCCCGGCCGAGGTCGAAGGCGCCTTCGCCGAGGGGATCGGGTTCGACGGCTCCGCCATCGAGGGGTTCGCGCGCGTCTATGAGTCCGACATGGTGGCCCACCCGGACGCCTCCACCTTCCAGACGCTGCCGTGGCGCGACCACGCCAAGCCGACGGCCCGGATGTTCTGCGACATCCGCCTCCCCGACGGCTCGCCCAGCTACGCGGACCCCCGGTACGTGCTGAAGCGGGCGCTGAACAAGGCGGCGGAGCGCGGCTTCACGTTCTACACCCACCCGGAGATCGAGTTCTACCTGTTCCGGCCGCCGCTCAAGCCCGGCCGGCCGCCGATCCCGCTGGACGACGGCGGCTACTTCGACCACACGACGCTGGGCGAGGGCTCGGATTTCCGGCGCAAGACGATCACGATGCTGGAGCAGATGGGCATCTCGGTCGAGTTCTCGCACCACGAGGGCGGCCCCGGCCAGCACGAGATCGACCTCCGCTACGCCGACGCCCTGTCGACGGCCGACAACATCATGACGTTCCGCGTCGTGGTCAAGGAGGTGGCCGCGTCCCAGGGCATCCACGCCTCGTTCATGCCGAAGCCGCTGGCCGACGCGCCCGGCTCCGGGATGCACACGCACATGTCGCTGTTCGAGGGCGACACGAACGTCTTCTTCGACGCCTCCGACGACTACCGGCTCTCCGCCATCGCGCGGCAATTCGTCGCCGGGTTGCTCGACCACGCGGCGGAGATCACGGCGGTGACGAACCAGTGGGTCAACTCGTACGTCCGGCTGGCGTCCGGCGGCGAGGCGCCGAGCTACATCTGCTGGGGCCAGAACAACCGGTCGGCGCTGGTCCGCGTGCCGAGCTACAAGCCGAACAAGGGCGCGTCCGCGCGCATCGAATTGCGCTCGCTCGACTCGGCCGTCAACCCGTACCTGGCGTTCGCCGTCATCCTCAACGCCGGCCTCGACGGCATCGACCAGGGCCTGGAGCTGCCGCCCGGGGCGGAGGACGACGTCTGGAGCCTGACCGACCGCGAGCGCCAGGCCATGGGCATCGCACCCCTGCCGCGCAACCTGGACGAGGCCATCACGGTCATGGAGCGCTCGGAGCTGGTCGCGGAAACCCTGGGCGAGCACGTCTACGACTACTTCCTGAAGAACAAGCGCTCGGAGTTCGACGAATACCGCCGCCAGGTCACGCCGTGGGAGTTGGCCAAGCTCTTGCCCGTGTTGTGATCAGAGTTGTGATCAGAGCGGGAACAGCGCGCCCAGGTCGGTGTGCGTTCCTGACACGCTGACGCGGTGCGCGGCGACGGCGTCGGCCCACGTGACGCCGCCGACGGCCAGCGTGACGAAAACTTCTGGCGCCAACTCGACCACGGCCGGGGGAGTGCCGCGCGTGTGGCGGGGCCCGGCGCCGGGCCCCGCGTCGCCGCTCCCCAATTGCGCGGCGGCGAACGGCGGGACCCTCAACTCGACGGACTTGCCAGGCCGCCGTCGGGCCAACTCCTCGACGCCGCTGCGCACAGCCAGCGCCAACACGTCACGCGGCACGCCCGGACTGGCGGCCACCAACGTCAGCAGCCCCGCGGCCGAGGCCGCCGGCACGTCCCGCCCCAGGGCGTGAGCCAACTCCGCGACAGCGCCCGCCAGGCGGGCTTGCCGTTCCGCAGCCGTACTCACGCCTCGTCCTGAGGGTCTAGATGTCCTAGATGTCGTAGTACAGCTCGAACTCGTGCGGGTGCGGGCGCTGGCGGATGGCGTTGATGTCCGCGCGCTTGAGGTCGATCCACGTCTCGATCAGGTCGGGAGTGAAGACGCCGCCGGCCTGCAGGTAGTCGTTGTCGGCCTCCAGGGCGTCGAGCACGGCGTCGAGCGAGCCCGGCACCTGCTTGACCTCGGCGTGCTCCTCCGGCGGCAGCTCGTACAGGTCCTTGTCGATCGGCGCGGGCGGCTCGATCTTGTTCTGGATGCCGTCGAGGCCGGCCAGCATGCAGGCGGCGAACGCCAGGTACGGGTTGCTGGACGGGTCGGGGCAGCGGAACTCGATGCGCTTGGCCTTCGGGTTGGAGCCCGTCACGGGGACGCGGATGCAGGCCGAGCGGTTGCGGGACGAGTAGACCAGGTTGACCGGCGCCTCGAAGCCCGGCACGAGCCGGTGGTACGAGTTGGTCGTCGGGTTCGTGAACGCCAGCAGCGACGGCGCGTGCTGGAGCAGGCCGCCGACGTACCAGCGCGCCAGGTCTGACAGGCCGCCGTAGCCGGCCTCGTCGTAGAACAGCGGGTCGCCGTTCTTCCACAGCGACTGGTGGACGTGCATGCCCGAGCCGTTGTCGCCGAAGATCGGCTTCGGCAGGAACGTGGCCGTCTTGCCGTTCGCCCAGGCCGTGTTCTTGATGACGTACTTGAACTTCATGACCTCGTCGGCCGCGGCGATCAGAGTGTTGAACTTGTAGTTGATCTCCGCCTGGCCGGCCGTGCCGACCTCGTGGTGGGCGCGCTCGACCAGGAGCCCGACCGAGTGGAGGTTGGCCACCATGGCGTCGCGGAGGTCGGCGAAGTGGTCGACGGGGCTGACGGGGAAGTAGCCGCCCTTGTACTTGATCTTGTAGCCGCGGTTGGAGCCGCCGTCACGCTCCGACTCGACGCCCGTGTTCCACGCGGCCTCCTCCGAGTCGATGAAGTAGTAGCCGGCCGACTGCTTGGTCTCGAAGCGAACCGAGTCGAAGATGTAGAACTCGGCCTCGGGGGCGAAGAAGGCCGTGTCGCCGATGCCGGTCGACTGGAGGTACGCCTCGGCCTTGCGCGCGATGTTGCGCGGGTCGCGGCTGTACGGCTCCTTGGTCAGCGGGTCGTGGACGAAGAAGTTGAGCACGAGCGTCTTGGCGGTCCGGAAGGGGTCGATGAACGCGGTTCCGGGGTCGGGCATGAGCGCCATGTCGGACTCGTGGATCTGCTGGAAGCCGCGGATCGACGAGCCGTCGAAGGCAAGCCCGTCCGTGAACACCTCGGGGCCGAAGGATTCGATGGGGACGGTGAAGTGCTGCATGATGCCGGGCAGGTCGCAGAAGCGGACGTCCACCTGCAGGACGCCCTCCTTCTGGGCGAAGGCCAATAGCTCGTCGCCACTCTTGAACATGTTTCCTCCGAAATGGGGTCGTGAACGGCGCGTGTGCGCTGCTTGAGCAACCTAAGGCGGGGGAGTTGCCGCCTAGTTGCGCAGGTGTTTCGGCGGTGTAACACGCCTGGTCGCGGCGGAGATCAGGGGTCACGCGGGCACGAACGCGAGGTTCAACAGCACGACCTCGTCGTTGGTCGCGATCCGCAGCGGTGGGCCCCACGTGGCCGCGCCGGACGTCGTCACGGCCTGCAGCTGGTCGCCGGGCACCTGGTACAGCCCGTAGGCGTCCTCGTACAGCGCCCCGACGATGAGGTTGCCGGGCCAGATCTGGCCCTGGTGGGTGTGGCCGGAGAGGACGAGGTCGGCCTGGCCGACATAGTCGCGGAGGTTGGAGGGCTGGTGGTCGAGGACGATGACGGGGCTCGTGAGGTTGCTCAGGTCCATGTCGGCCCGCGGTTCGGGCACGGCGCGGATGGGAGAGGAGTCGCGGCGGCCCACGAGCGTGACGCGGCCGTCCAAGTCGAGCACTTGGTCCTGGAGGACGGTGACGCCGACGGACTCCAGGAACCCGACCATGTCGGGGTAGCTGCTGCCCGCGTCGTGGTTGCCCATGACCGCGATGACGCCGAGGGGCGCGTCCAGCCGCTTGAACTGGGCTGCGATGGGGGCGGGGTCGCCCATGCCCCAGAACGTGCCGTCGAAGACGTCCCCGGCGATGAAGACGACGTCCGGGTCGAGCGCCTCGACCGCGTCGACGATCCGCGCCAGCTGGGCCGCGCGGTTGAGCTCACCCAGGTGGAGGTCGGAGATGAGCGCGGCGCGGAGCGGGCGCTGGTCCGCCCGGCTGGAGGCCAGCGTGACGTCGTACTCGGTTGTCACGATCTGGGTCCGGTGGACCGCGCCGTACGTCACGAGGCCCGCGACCAGGGCGAGGACGACGGCGCCCGTGACGAGCGTGACGGGGCGCTGGCACGGGGATTCGAGGAGGCCGACGGCCCGCCCGAGCCAGCGCAGGACCTCGACCACGGCGCAGGCCATCATGGCGTACGCCATCGCGCCCATCGCGAGGTCGCCCGCCCAGGCCCACGGCCGCGACCAGCCGACGTCGGCGAACTGGACGACGAAGCTGCCGGCGACCAGGCCCAGGAGCAGAAGGCCGAACACGACGCCGAAGACCGCCGGGTGGAGCTTCAGACCGAGCGCCTGGACCCAGCGGTACAGCTTGGCGGCGGTGTTGACGACCAGCGCGACGAGGACGGCCAACACGGCGATGGGGATGAGGATACGCAAGGGCTGGTCTCTCTCAGAGGGCGGATTCCACGGGGGTCTTGGGGCGGCTCAACAGCGACTTGCGGTCGGAGTCGAAGGCCCGGGCCGTGACGGTGATGGCGAGCTGCTCGGCGGCCCCGACCAGGGCGATGGCGGCCACGAGGACGACCATCGGCAGCCACATCCGGCCTAGCCACAGGCAGGTCAGGACGCCGACGTGGAGCGCGCCGGTCGTGACCTTGGCCCCCCACGTGTGGACCGTGGCGAGGACGTGGAACTTGAACCAGGTGACGAGGAGCGTGACGAGGCGGAAGGCCAGGTTGGCGAACAGCAGGACCAGCGTCGTGCGCGAGGTCAGCAGGTCCGTGGCGACGGCCAGGCTGGCCACGGCCGCCGAGCCCAGGACGAAGTCGCCGATCGAATCCAGCGCGGAGCCGAGGACGCTGGCGGCGTCGAACTTGCGGGCGATCCAGCCGTCCGCGATGTCCGTCAGGTAGCAGAACAGGTAGAGCGCGACGAACGCCACGCGGTGCTCCGCCGAGGCCAGGAACGGCAGCCACGGCGCGCACAGGATCCTGATGACCACCAGGACATTCGGCACATGGCGCATGGAGTAGCAACCCTCCCTTCGTGGGACCCAGTTTGCCACGGTCGGGGGGCCGGAGGCTGGCTCGGCGGTGGCCCGGGGGTCAGGCCATGGCCACCAGGGTGTCGAACGCGGCGTCCAGACTGGCGTCGACCGTGACGGCGGCCGGGTGCGCCCGGTGCCAGGCGGCGATCCGGCGGGCGCCCTCGGCGAAGGGGACCTGTTGGGCGAAGCCCGGCGCCAGGGTGCGCACCTTCGCGTTGTCGAACATGACGGAATGCGCCTTGTCGCCCAGCAGGCTGGGGCCGCGGTCGGGGATGACCCGCGCGATCGTCTCGGAGGCGACGTGGACGATGACGGGCTCGACGCCCAGCGCGCGGCCCAGCTCCGCCACGATGCCGTTCCAGGTCAGGACCTCGTCGCCCGTGATGTGGAAGGCCTGGCCGATGGCCTGGGGGCGGCCGACCAACCCCTGGAACTGGTAGGCGAAGTCCGTGTTGTAGGTCAGGACCCAGAGCGACGTGCCGTCGCCGTGGACGACGACGGGCTTGCCCGCCAGCAGCCGGGCCAGGACCGTCGTGTCGCCCTCGACCGGGACCATGCACTCGTCGTACGTGTGGGACGGCCGGACGATCGTCATGGGGAAGCCCTCGTCCCGGTACAGCTGCGTCAGCAGGTCCTCGCCGGCGATCTTGTCGCGGGAGTACTGCCAGTAGGGGTTGGACAGCGGCGTCGACTCCGTGATCGGGAGCTGGGCGACCGGCTTCTGGTAGGCCGAGGCCGACGAGATGAAGATGTACTGGCCGGTCCGGCCCCGCAACAGGTCGACGTTGCGCCGGAGCCGGTCGGGCGTGAATGAGCAGAAGTCGGCCACGGCGTCGAACGACCGGCCGGCCAGCGCGGCGGCCAGGCCGGCGTCGTCGGCGAGGTCGGCGTGGATGGGTTCGACGGCGTCCGGCAGGGGCCGGAGCTGGTTGCGGCCGCGGTTGAGGACGGCGACGTCCCACCCGGCGGCCAGCGATTGGCGCACACACGCGGAACTGATGGTCCCAGTCCCGCCGAGATAGAGAATCCGAGGCATGGCGTAACAGTAGCGCAGAACTGGAAGCGCTTCCAGTAGGTTTGGGCACGTCGCGGTGGGAAGATGGCCCACGTGCTGGAACCGCGTTTCGATGCCGCCGGGCTGATCCCGGCGGTCGCCCAGGATGCCGCCACCGGGCGGGTCCTCATGTTGGCCTGGATGGACGCGGAGGCGCTGCGGCGCACCCTGGCGACGCGGCGGGCGACCTACTGGTCACGCTCGCGCCGGCAGTACTGGGTCAAGGGCGAGACCTCCGGCCACACCCAGACGGTCAGGGAGGCCCGCCTCGACTGCGACGGCGACGTCGTCCTGCTCCTGGTCGACCAGGTCGGCCCCGCCTGCCACACGGGCGCCGCCACCTGCTTCGACGTCTACGAGCCCCTGCCCCTGGGCGGGCCGGAGACCTCCGGGGCGGCCGCGTGACCCCGCTGTTCATCCCGAGCCCGGCGGTCTCCGTCTGGCACCTCGGGCCCATCCCGATCCGCGCCTACGCCCTCTGCATCCTGGCCGGCATCGCGCTGGCCTGGTACCTCATCCGCCGCCGCTGGGCCCGCCTGGCGGGCGACACCGAGAAGCTGGAGAACGTCCTCCTCGGCACGGTCGTCTGCGGCATCATCGGCGCCCGCCTCTACTACGTCCTCGTGGAGTACCCCGAGCTGTTCTTCGGCCGCCGCGGCACGTGGTACCACATGTTCTACGTCTGGCAGGGCGGCCTCGGCATCTGGGGCGGCCTCGCCGTCGGCGCCCTCGCCGCCTACCTCCTCTGCCGCCACTACAACTTCCGCTTCTCCGTCCTGGCCGACTGCCTGGCGCCCGCCGTGCCGCTGGCCCAGGCCCTCGGCCGCGTCGGCAACTACTTCAACCAGGAGCTGTACGGCCTGCCCACGGACCTGCCGTGGGGCCTGGAAATCGACGCGGCGCACCGCGTGGCCGGCTACGCCTCGTTCGCGACCTTCCACCCGACGTTCCTCTACGAGGCCCTGTTCAACATCGCGCTGGCCGCGTTCCTCGTGGTCGTGGTCGAGCGCCGCTGGCAGTGGGGGCGGGGCAAGCTCTTCGCCACGTGGATCGTCGGCTACGCCATCGGCCGCTTCTGCCTCGAGTTCGTCCGCATCGACCCGGCCAAGGAGTTCCTGGGCCTGCGCATCCACGCCTGGGCCTCCCTCGTCCTCGGCCTGGCCGCCCTCATCGTCCTCCTCCGGCTCCGCGTGACGCGGCCCGGCCCGAACTACCCGGACGCCGCCGCGCGGACGTGGTAGCCGTCACGCGCGGCGCCATTGGACCGTGACCGTGCCGACGGCGCGGTGCCGCTAGAGTGTCCGGGAGCGTGCTCCCCCCGCGCGGCGCGCCCGTGAGTGGTAGCAACAAGTAATGGGACCCGAAAGGCGGACCGGATGGCTGAAGTGAGGTCAGTTGCCCAAGGGCTGTATTCCCCGGAGTACGACCACGACTCGTGTGGCGTCGGCTTCGTCACGCGCCTCGACGGCGTACCCCGCCACGAGATCGTCGAGCAGGCCCTGACCGTCCTCGCCAACCTCGACCACCGGGGCGCGACGGGCGCCGACCCGAACGCCGGCGACGGCGCGGGCATCCTCGTCCAGGTCCCCGACGAGTTTCTCCGCGCCCGCTCCGGCCTGCCGCTGCCCGAGCCCGGCCACTACGCCGTCGGTATGGCCTTCCTCCCGGCCGACCCGCGCGCCCGTGACACGGCTAAGGCCGCCATCGTCCACCTGGCCGCCCAGGAGGGCCTCCACGTCATCGGCTGGCGCCCCGTCCCGATCAACCCGACCGGCCTCTCGCCCATCTCGCTCGACGTCATGCCCGACTTCGAGCAGGTCATCGTCAGCGCCTACGAGGACCGCGCCGGCCTCGACCTCGACCGCCTCGTGTACCCGCTGCGCCGCCGCGCCGAGCGCGAGGCCCACGTCTACTTCTCGTCCTTCTCCTGCCGGACCCTCGTCTACAAGGGCATGTTGACGACCCAGCAGTTGGAAACGTTCTTCCCCGACCTCCACGACCCGCTGTTCACCAGCGCGCTCGGCCTGGTCCACTCCCGCTTCTCGACCAACACGTTCCCGAGCTGGGCGCTGGCCCACCCGTACCGGATGATTGCCCACAACGGCGAGATCAACACGGTCAAGGGCAACCGCAACTGGATGTCCGCCCGCGAGTCCCAACTGGCCACGGACCTTATCCCCGGCGACCTCGAGCGGCTCTTCCCGATCTGCACCCCCGGCGGCTCCGACTCGGCCTCCTTCGATGAGGTCCTCGAGCTCCTCGCCCTGTCCGGCCGGTCGCTGCCGCACGCGATCCGCATGATGATCCCCGAGGCCTGGCAGATGAACGAGGACATCGACCCGGACCTCAGGGCGTTCTACGAGTACCACGCGGCGCTGATGGAGCCGTGGGACGGCCCGGCCGCCGTGGCGTTCAC
>JAISTC010000161.1 GCA_031272805.1 Propionibacteriaceae bacterium | reverse complement strand
AGGCCCCGTGGCTGTCGCAAGCTCCGTAGCCACGGTGCCCGACCCCACGGCTTCTGCTGACTCCGTAGCCACGGTGCCCGACCCCACGGCTGAGGAGCCTGACACCGCGGCCGACGCGGAGACGGAGGGGGCAGCGGAACCTGATGTGTCTGAGGGCGCCGAGGTGTCAGGCCCCGTGTCTGTCGAAATCTCCGTAGCCACGGTGCCCGACCCCACGGCTTCTGCTGACTCCGTGGCCACGGTGCCCGACCCTACGGCTTCTGCTGACCCCGCGGCTGAGGAGCCCCCGCCCCATCCCCATCGCCGCCGCCACATCCTTATTGCGCTTGGCGCCGCGCTGGTCTTGGCGTTGGCGGGCGCGGTGGCGTACGGCGTGACGTACTACTCCCACCGCGCCAAGCCTGGCGTGACGGTGTTCGGCGAGGCCGTCGGCGGCCAGACGGAGGCGCAGCTCACGGCCACGGTGACGCGCCTGGCCGCCAACCTCGTGATGCCCCTGCACGGCGCGGCCACGTCCACCAGTCCCAAGGCCGCCGACATCGGCGTCACGGTGGACGTCGCCCAGACCGTCCAGGCGATCCTGACGGCGACGGCGGGGGAGTACCCCTGGACCGCGTACAGCCCGTGGGCCGCCAAGCCCGCGGCCGCCGTCGTGACGGTGGACCGGGCGGAGCTGCTCGACTACCTGGACGACACATTCGTCGCCCCGTCCGACGTCACGGTCGAGGCCGACGTCGCCTACGACCAGACCGCCGCGCAGTTCGTCGTGGCCAAGTCGAGGACCGGCCTCCGCGTCGACCCCCAGCCGGTCATCGACGCCGTCCAAGCCTTCGCCGCCGGCCAGGCCCCGCTCGGCCCGGTCGACGTGACGACCCAGACCGACCCGCCGAAGTTGACCGACGCGGCCGCCCAGGCGGCCGTGGCGCAGGCCAATACCTTCCTCTCCGCCCGCGTCACCGTGACCGACAACTACGACCAGACCTGGTACGAGCGGACCTACGAGGTGACGGCGGCCGACATCGCCGGGTGGACCGTCGTCACGCCCGACCCGGCCACCGGCCGGTTCGACGTCACGCTCGACCGGGCCAAACTGGCCGCCGACCTCGTCCCGGCCGTCAACTACTCCGTCGCCATCCCGATGCAGCCGACCATGACCGTGATGGACCCGGACGCGCCGGACCAGGTTCTCGGCTACCAGTGGGGCGCGCCGGGGACCGCCGTGGCCGACGAGGCCCTGCTGGTTGCGACCGTGGCCGACGCCATCGAGGCCGGGGCGACGCTGACCTACGCGCCGCCGCTCAAGGAGGTGGCCGTGACGGAGTACGAGGGCCTGCCGCCGACCAACTTCGACGAGCCGGGCGGGGCCAAGTGGATCGACGTCAACAAGACGACCTACCTGGCCACGGCCTACGAGGGCACGACCCAGGTCAACCAGTTCGTCATCTCCGTCGGCCGCGGCGGGGAGTACGAGACGGCCGACGGGACCTTCTACATCTACCTCAAGTACGACCACCAGGAGATGTGCGGCGGCACGGGCACGGTCAAGGCCTCGGACGGCCGGCCGGGGACGTGGGAATACTGCACGGAGGTCACGTGGGTGTCGTATTTCCACGATGACCAGGCCTTCCACGAGGCCGACTGGAACACGTACCAGTCGACCTGGCAGGAGCGCGTCTCCCACGGCTGCGTCAACGTGCCGGGCGAAGCCGCGGAGTGGATCTACACGTGGGCGCCCATCGGGACCAAGGTCGTCGTCCACTACTGAGCCTGGGCCCAGCTCCGCGCTATCCCCCTGTCGTCAGCCGCCGTGTGACGTGCCTCCGGGGGTCAGACGGCCGCTCGTGCCCTTCTCTGGAGTTCGCCTGGGGTGAAGTTGTGGGTGGGCACGTGGCCGGGGAGGGGGAGCAGGCGCGTGTGGATGGCGTCGATGAGCCACTCCGGCTGGGGGAAGAAGACGTCCTCCAGCTCTGGGGCCGGGGTGATGTGGTTGCGCGAGCCGACGATGGTCACGGGGGCGTCGAGGTAGCCGAAGGCCAGGGACTGGACCGTGGCGGCGACCGTCTGGAGGAACGAGCCGCGCTCGACCGCGTCGGAGCTCAACAGCAGGCGGCCGGTCTTCTGGACCGACTCCACCAGGGGCCCGTAGTCGAGCGGCGCCAGGTAGCGCAGGTCGATGACCTCCGCCGCCACGCCGTAGTCCGCCGCCAACGTCTCCGCCGCCGCCAGCGCCCGGTAGAGCGTCGCGCCGTAGGTGGCGATCGTGACGTCCTGGCCCTGGCGCCGGACCGCCGGTTGGCCCTCGGGCGTCTCGTAGTAGCCCTCGGGCACCCCGCCGGGCTCGAATTGCTCGCCCACGTCGTAGAGGAGCTGGGACTCCAGGAACACGACCGGGTCGGTCCCCGCCAAGGCCCGGTTGAGCATCCCCTTGGCGTCCGTTGGCGTGGCCGGGAAGTAGACCTTGAGGCCGGGGATGTGGGCGCAGAGGCTGGACCAGTCCTGGGAGTGCTGGGCGCCGTACTTGTTGCCGACCGACACGCGGATGACCAGGGGTAGCTTCAGCAGCCCGGCTGACATCGCCTGCCACTTCGACGCCTGGTTGAAAACCTCGTCGCCGGCCCGGCCGAGGAAGTCGCAGTACATCAGCTCGACGACCGCCCGGCCGCCCGCCATGGCGTAGCCGACGCCGGCGCCGACGATGGCGGCCTCGGCGATCGGCGCGTTGAACAGCCGCCGGTAGGGCAACAGCTCCGTCAGGCCGCGGTAGACGGCGAACGCGCCGCCCCAGTCACGGTTCTCCTCGCCCCAGGCGGCCAGGGTCGGGTCGACCGAGAAGCGGTGGGCCAGGGCCTCGAACAGGCCGTCACGGAACTGGAACAGCCGGGCCTTCGGCACCGGCTGGCCCGCGGCGTCCAGGGCCGTCCGCGACTTCTTGGCGATGGCCTGGACACGCGGGTTGTCGGCCAGCGGCTGGCTCAGCTCCGGCGTGACGTCGGCCAGGGCCTCGACGTGGCCGTTCGAGTACATCCTCTGTTCGATGTCCGTCGCGTCGACGCGCGGCAGGTCCTGGCTCGCCGCCAGCTCAAGGACGCGCGCCAGCCGGTCGACGATGCCGGCGCGGAGGTCCTCGACGGCGGACTTGGCCAGGACCTTGTGCTTGACGAGCAGCGTGGCGAACGTGTCGATCGAGTCGATGGCCCGCCAGCCGTCGACCTCCTCGCGGGTGCGGTAGCTCATGGCGTCGGACGGGGAGTGGCCGGCGTAGCGGTAGGTGATGACGTCGAGGAGGGCGGGGCCCTCTCCGGCCGTCAGGACCGCCTTCTGGCGGCGGACGGCGTCGGCCACGGCCAGCGGGTTCCAGCCGTCGACCCGCTCGGCGTGCATCGCCTCGGGGTTGACGCCCGCGCCGATCCGGGCCAGGACGTCGTAGCCCATCGTCTCGCCGTCGGTCTGGCCGCCCATGCCGTAGAAGTTGTTGAAGAAGTTGAACAGGATCGGCGGCCGGCCGCCGTCCTCCGGCCGCCAGAGCGTGAGGAACTGGTCCATCGTGGCGAAGCTGAGCGCCTCCCAGACCGGGCCGCAGGCGGCCGAGCCGTCGCCGATGTTGCAGACGACGATGCCGGGCTGCCGGTTGACGCGCTTGAACAGGGCCGCGCCGACGGCGATCGGCGCCGAGCCGCCGACGATGGCGTTGTTCGGCATCGACCCGAACGGCGGGAAGAACGCGTGCATCGACCCGCCCATGCCCCGGTTGAAGCCCGCCCGGCGGGCGAAAATCTCGGCCAGCGTGCCGAACAGGATGAAGTTGGCCGCCAGGTCGGCCGGGCTGTCGTAGCCCACCCGCTCCGCGTAGCGGAGCGTGTCGCCGTCCAGGAAGCCGCCCATGATGCGGGCGACCTCTGCCTCCGGCAGTTGGCGGGCGGCGGAGAACGACTTGGCCAGGATCTCGCCGTGGCTGCGGTGGGAGCCGAAAACGAAGTCTTCCGGCGCCAGCTCGGCGGCCTGGCCGACGACGGCGGCCTCCTGGCCCATCGACAGGTGGGCCGGGCCCTTGTGGTTGTACTCGATCCCCTGCCAGGCGCCGGTCGTCTTGATCGAGTTGAGCATCGACTCGAACTCGCGGACCACGATCATGTCGTGGAGCATGGACGTCAGCCCGGCGGCCCCGTAGCGGTCGAGCTCCGTGGCCCAGTCGGCCTGGTAGGCGTTGACCGGGATGGGCGGGATGACGACCTGGCCCGGCGCGCGGACGGCGGCGGGATCGACCACGAGCGACTTGGTCATGGGCACTCTCCTCGAATTGCGGACTACTACTGCTACTTCTTCTGTTGCTGGCTGCGGTCGGCGGCGGGCTGGGGTTCCCAGGCCCAGGCCGCTTCGCGCAGGCCCTCGCTGACGGTGGGATGGGGGAAGACGGTCTCGCGCAGGTCGTCGACCGTGACTTCGAGTTCGAGGGCGAGGGCCGCGCCCCAAATTTGCTCGGGCGCCGCGGGGCCGAGGAGGTGGACGCCGAGGACGGCGCGGGTTTGCCGGTCGGCGACGAGCTTGACGGCGCCGGGCGCCCGGAAGCCGTGCTCTGCCACGAAGCGGCCGGACAGGGCGAGGGGCACGGTCACGCTGGCCGCGGCGTGGCCTGCCTGCTCCGCCTCGGCCTGGGTCAGGCCGACGCCGGCGGCCTCCGGCAGCGAGTAGACGGCCCACGGCACGGTGTGGCGGCGGAAGCGCTGGCCGCGCCGGAGGGCGGCGGCCGGGTCGAGGATGTGGGCGGCGGCGATCTCGCCCATGCGGTAGGCGGCGTGGGCCAGGAGGCTCTGGCCCGTGACGTCGCCGACGGCCCAGACGTTCGGCAGGTTCGTCCTCATGGTCGCGTCGGCCGTGACCCCCTGGGCCGTGACGTCGAGCCCGGCCTCCCGCGCGCCCCAGCCGTCGACCCGGGGGCGGCGGCCGACGGCCAGCAGGACCAGGTCCGCCGCCACCTGCTGCTCTTTGCCGGCGGCGTCGGCGAACACGACGCGGCCGCCCTCGACGCGCTGGACCTGGCAGCCGGTGTGGACCGTGACGCCGGTCAGCGCGCGGCGGAGCTTGGCCGCCAGCTCGGCGTCCATGAAGGGGCAGATCTCGGGCAGCATTTCGATAACGTCGACCGGGACGCCGAGGGCCGCGAACAGGGAGGCGAACTCGACGCCGATGACGCCGCCGCCGATGACGGCCAGGCGGGTCGGGAGTTGTTCGATGGCCAGCAGGCCGGTCGAGTCGACCACCTGGGGGTTGTCCTGGGTGCCCGGGATGGGCGGGCGGGCGGGGACCGAGCCGGTGGCGATGATGACGTGGTCGGACGTTTCGACGGCGCCGGCGACCTCGACCCGGCCGGGGCCGAGCAGGGTCGCCGGGGCCCGCGCGACCGTGACGCCGGCCCTCTTTTCGGCCGCGCCGACGCCCGCCACGAGCTTGGCCACGACCTCCGCCTTCCACGCCTGGGCGCGCGGCCAGTCGACCGTGGCGGCGGCGTCGACGCCGAAGGGCGCGGCGGCGCGGCAGTGGGCGTAGAGCTTGGCCGTGTTGAGGAGGGACTTGGTCGGGATGCAGCCGACGTTGAGGCAGGTCCCGCCGAGCGCGTCCTTCTCCGCCAGGAGGACCTGCCGGCCGGCCTGGCCGAGGCGCTCCGCGGCGATGTAGCCGCCGGGGCCGCCGCCGATGACGATGGCGTCGTAGTGGCCCATGTCAGCCTTCCTTCCCCGCGGCCAGGCCGTTCTGCCCCGCGGCCAGGCCGTTCTGCCCCGCGGCCAGGCCGTTCTGCCCTGCGGCCAAGAGGAGGTCGAGGTCGCGCACGGTCCGGCAGAGGTCCTGAAGCAGGCGGGCCGCGTCGGCGCCGTCGAGGACGCGGTGGTCGGCGGTCAGGGAGAAGCCGATGGTCTGCCGGACGGCGAGGGAGCCGTCGGGGTTGACGGTCGCGCGCGGCGTGACCGCGTCGACGCCGAGGATGGCGACCTGGGGGGCGTTGAGGATCGGCGTGAAGGACTCGACGCCGAACGCGCCGAGGTTGGACACCGTGACGGTGCCGCCAGCCAGGAGGTCGGGGTCGATCGAGCCGGCGATGGCGGCCTGGGCGACGCGCTTGGACTCGGCGGCGAACTCGGCCAGGGTCAGGGCGTCGGCGTGGCGCACGACCGGGACGAGCAGGCCGCGCGGCGTGTCGACGGCGATCGCCAGGTGGACGTGCTCGAAGACCCGCCAGACGCCGTGCTCGAGCGTGGCGTTGGCGCCGGGGTGGCGGGCCAGCGTCCGGACGAAGGCGTAGCCGACGAGGTCGCCGAGCGTGACGTGGCTGAGGCCCCAGGCCGGGTCGGCGGCCTTGAAGCGGCTTCGCAGCGCCAGGAGGGC
>JAISTC010000124.1 GCA_031272805.1 Propionibacteriaceae bacterium | reverse complement strand
CGGCGCCGCGGTCCTCGCCGCGCTCGCCGTGACCCTCGGCGCCTGCAGCAGCGCCGACAACGGCGCCACCGACACCACCACCTCCGCCGCCACCTCCGCCGCCGAGGCCTCCACCGCCGCGGCCGACCCGGCCTGCGCCGCGTACGCGCAGTACGGCGACCTGACGGGCACGACCGTGACCGTCTACGCCACGTTCATCGACACGGAGGGCGCCCAGTACGAGCAGTCCTTCGACCAATTCGAGGCCTGCACGGGCGCCACGATCGCCTACGAGGGCTCGCGTGACTTCGAGGCCCAACTCCCCGTCCGCATCGAAGCGGGCGCCGCGCCCGACATCGCGATCCTCCCCCAGCCCGGCCTCCTCAAGACCGTCGTTGCGACCGGCAAGGTCCTCCCCGCGCCCGCCGCCGTCGCCGCCAACGTCGACCAGTACTGGTCCGCCAGTTGGAAGGCCTACGGCACGGTCGACGGCACGTTCTACGCCGCCCCGCTCGGCGCGTCGGCCAAGTCCTTCGTCTGGTACTCGCCGCAGATGTTCGCCGACGCGGGCTACACGGTCCCGGAGACCTGGGACGAGATGATGGAATTGACGGCCACGATCGCGGCGGCGGGCGACGTCAAGCCGTGGTGCGCGGGCATCGAGTCCGGCACGGCCACGGGCTGGCCGGCCACCGACTGGCTGGAGGACGTGGTCCTGCGCTTCGCCGGCGGCGACGCGTATGACCAGTGGATCAGCCACGACATCCCCTTCAACGACCCGGCCATCGTCGAGTCGCTGACGGAGATGGGGAAGATCCTGAAGAACTCGGCCTACGTCAACGCGGGCATCGGCGACGTCCAGTCGATCGCGGCCGAGGCGTGGACCGACGCGGGCTTCCCGATCGTGGACGGCGAGTGCTACATGCACCGCGCCGCGTCGTTCTACCAGACCAACTGGACCACGCTCGACCCGAACCTGACGGTCGGCCCGGACGGCGACGTCTGGGCGTTCCCGCTGCCCGGCCAGACGGCCGACGAGAAGCCGGTCATCGGCGGCGGCGACTTCGTGGCGGCGTTCGCCGACCGGCCCGAGGTGGTCGCGTTCCAGACGTTCCTGTCGAGCCCGGAGTGGGCCAACGCCAAGGCCACGGCCACGCCGCAGGGCTGGGTCACGGCCAACAAGGGCCTGGACGCGTCGCTGCTCCAGTCGCCGATGGACCAGTTGGCGTACTCCGTGCTGGCCGACCCGGGGGTCGAGTTCCGCTTCGACGCGTCCGACCTCATGCCGTCGGAAGTCGGCGCGGGCAGCTTCTGGACCGAGATGACGAACTACTTCGCGCAGGACAAGTCCGAGCAGGACGTGCTGGACGCGATCGAAGCCACCTGGCCGGCGTAACAGCCACAGGCCGAGGTGTCTGATGCCGCGGCCCAGGCGAGGAACGAGCCCGGGCGGCGGCGTCAGATACCTTGGCCGACAGCAGAACAGAACACAAGAACCACCCACCGGCCGCGGTATCAGGTGCCCCCGCCTGGGCTCGTTCCTCGCCAGGGCGGGGGCGCCTGACACCTCGGCCTCACACCTCGGCCTCACACCACGGCCTCACACCCAAGGAAGCCACATGGATCTGCTACTCCACCCCTCCGGGGTGGGCGAGAAGTTGCTCCTCATGCTCATCGCGATCGCGCTGTTCGTGGCCGCGATGGGCGCGATCCTGGGGCTGCTGACGCTGCCGAAGCGGCTGCCGAAGTGGGCGGCCGTGGCCGGGTTCCTCGGCCCCGTGCTCCTCGCCGTCACGTTCGGCCTCGTCTACCCGGCCCTCGTGACGATCCGCAATTCCTTCTACGACAAGGCCGGGACGACGCCGGTCGGCTTCGCCAACTACGCCCGGCTCTTCACGGAGTCCGGCTTCCTCGTGGTCCTCCGCAACACCGTGACGTGGGTCGTCCTCGTGCCCATCGGCGCGACCGGCCTCGGCCTCCTCTACGCCGCGCTGGTCGACCGGACACGCTTCGAGAAGGCGGCCAAGATCCTCCTGTTCCTGCCCATGGCGATCTCGATGGTCGGCGCGTCGATCATCTGGAAGTTCGTCTACGACAACAAGGTCGGTTTGCTCTCCCAGGCGTACCTGGCCCTCGCCCACCTGTTCGGCTCGACCGCCGAGTACGCGCCCCAGTGGCTGATGAACGCGCCGACCAACACGCTGTTCCTCATCGTCGTCATGGTCTGGATCCAGGCGGGCTTCGCCATGACCGTCCTGGCCGCCGCGATCAAGGCGATCCCCGAGGACATCGTCGAGGCCGGGCGCGTCGACGGCGTCACGACGCGGCAACTGTTCCTCCACGTGACGCTGCCGATGATCCGCCCGTCGGTCGTCGTCGTGCTGACGACCGTGGCCATGACCAGCCTCAAGGCCTTCGACGTCGTGCGCACCATGACCGGCGGCAACTACGACACATCAGTTGTGGCCAACGAGTTCTACACCCAGTCCTTCACGAACCAGAACAAGGGCCTCGGCGCCGCCCTGGCCGTCCTGCTGTTCGTCATCATCGCGCCGGTCATCGTGTACAACGTGCGGCAACTCAAGTTGGCGGAGGACATCCGATGAGCGAGGTCACGCTGAAGGTTCCGTCCGCCCGGGCGCGGCGCCGGGCGGAGAGGCTGGCCGAGGCCAAGAACCGGCTGTCGTCGCCGTGGGCGTCGGCACTGGCGCTGGTCATCGCCGTAGTCTGGACGGTGCCGACGGTCGGGCTGTTCGTGACGAGCTTCCGCGACAACGTCCGGGCCATCACGAAGACCGGCTGGTGGGAAGCCCTGTTGCCGAGCCACTGGTCCGAGTTCGGCCTCGGCAACTACGAGACGGCCTTGTCCGGCCAGAACCAACTCGGCACGTACTTCACGAACTCGTTCGTCGTGACCCTCCCCAGCGTGATCATCCCCATCACGCTGGCCCTGCTCGCCGCCTACGCCTTCGCCTGGATCGACTTCAAGGGCCGCCACGTCCTCTTCGTCGCCGTCTTCACGCTCCAGGTCGTGCCCATCCAGGTGACGATGATCCCGCTGCTGACGCAGTACGTGAAGTGGGGGCTGAACGGCACTTACTGGGTCCTCTGGCTCTCCCACACGATGTTCGGCCTGCCCTTGGCCGTCTTCCTGCTCCACAACTTCATGCGCGAGATCCCGCGATCGCTGATCGAGGCGGCGCGCGTCGACGGCGCCGGCCACGTCCGCATCTTCCTCCGCGTCGTCCTGCCGCTGATGACCCCGGCGATCGCGTCGTTCGCCATCTTCCAGTTCCTCTGGGTCTGGAACGACCTGCTGGTGGCGCTGGCGTTCGCGGGCAACACGCCGGCCGTCGCGCCGTTGACGGCCCGGCTATCGGACATGGTCGGCTCGCGCGGCTCCGCCTGGCACCTCCTGTCGGCCGGCGCGTTCATCTCTATGATCGTGCCAATGGTTGTTTTCCTAGCCCTGCAACGCTTCTTCGTCCGCGGGCTCCTGGCCGGCTCGGTCAAGGGGTAGCGATGGACCCGACCGCCATCCTGTTCGACCTCGACGGCGTCCTCCTGGACACCGCCACACTGCACCGCGCCGCCTGGTCCGAGCTATTCCGCGGCCCGGAGGCCACGGGGTTGGGCACCGTGGCTACGGAGCGAGGCACGAGCGACAGCCACGGGAGCGGCGGCCAGGGGGTCGGGCACCGTGGCTACGGAGCGAGGAACGAGCGACAGCCAGGGGGCCCGACACCGTGGCCGCCCGAGGACGCCCCCGTGGTCCCCGACTACACCGACGCGGACTACTACGCCCACATCGACGGCCGTCCCCGCTATGACGGCATCCAGGCGGTGTTGGCGTCACGCGGCCTCACACTCCCCTGGGGCGACCCGACCGATCCGCCGGGCGACGCCACGATTTGCGCGCTCGGCAACCGCAAGAACGCCACGTTCGCCGCGCTGCTGGCGCGGACGGGCGTGCCGCCGTTCCCGGGCACGCTGCCGGCGTTGGAGCAGTTGCGGTCACGCGGGCTGCGGTTGGCGGTCGTGTCCAGTTCGCGCAACGCCAGGGCGGTCCTGGACGGGGCCGGTCTGACAGGCTTCTTCGAGTTGGTCGTGGACGGCGTGGTGGCGGCCGACGAGGGGCTCCCCGGCAAGCCGGCGCCCGACACGTTCCTGTTCGCCGCGCGCCGCCTCGGCGTCATGCCGGACCGGGCCGTCGTCGTCGAGGACGCCCTGGCGGGGGTCGCTGCGGGGCGGGCCGGGGCGTTCGGGCTCGTGGTCGGAGTGGACCGGGGGGCGGGCGCGGGAGCGCTGCGCGCGGCGGGCGCCGACGTCGTCATCCGCGGGCTGGAGGAGTTGGCGCGCTGGACCGGCGGGATCGACCCGTGGGCGCTCCACGCCGTCGGCCCGGCCGACCCCCGCTCGGCCACGCTGTTTGCCGTGGCCAACGGGTACATCGGCGTGCGGGCTGCGGGCGACCCGGCGCGGGACCAGGCCACGTTCGTCAACGGTTTCCACGAGACCTACGCCATCCACCACCCGGAAGCGGCCTACGGCCTGGCGCGAGTCGGCCAGACCATCCAGCCGGTCCCCGACGCCAGCGGCTGGCCGCAGCCGCTGGCGGTCCTGTGGGCCGGGTCGGCCACGGTGTCAGGCGATGGGGCGGCCACGGTGTCAGGCCCGCAGGAGATCGCTCGTTCCTCGCTCCGTAGCCAGCGTGCCCGACCCCCTGGCCTCAGTCAGGCCACGGGTCCCGAGGCCAGGGGGTCGGGCACCGTGGCTACGGAGCGAGCTCTGCGAGCGACAGCCACGGGGCCTGACACCGTGGCCGACCCCGCCACGCAGCGCCGGGTTCTGGACTTCCGCCGGGGCACGGTGACGGAGGACACGGTGCTGGCGCTGCCGGACGGAACCCCCGTGGCCGTGACGACCACGCGGCTGGTGTCGTTGACGCGCCAGAACCTGGTCATCGTGACCCACGAGATCACGCCCCTTTGTCATCCTGAGCCCTTCGCTGACGCTCAGGACAGGCTCCGCGAAGGATCTCTGCCCGCCCCGCCCACCACTGTCATCCAGGCAAAGATCCCGGCTTCCGCCGGGATGACACCGGGATGTGATGGCACGGGGGACGACCTGCCCTCGGGAGAGATCCTTCGCTGCGCTCAGGATGACAGAGCAGGAGTTCAGGATGACAGAGCGGTGGCTCAGGATGACCGAGCGGTCGCCCAGGTTGACAGGGCAGGGGATGTCGGGGAAGGCACCGCGGACCCGCGGCGGGCTGAGACGGCCGCGGGCGGCGGGCTGGAGCCTGGGCCTGTCGTCAGGCGCGGCGACTATGACGTCCAGACGTTCACCTGCCGGAACTCCCGCCTGCCGCTGGCCTACGCGTGGCACACCACCGTCACGGTGTCAGATGGTGGGTCGGCCACGGTGTCAGGCGGTGGGGCGGCCACGGTGTCCGGCCCACGGGCGATCGCGCGTGCCTCGCTCCGTAGCCCGCGTGCCCGACCCCCTGGCCTCGGGCCGGAGGCCAGGGGGTCGGGCACCGTGGCTACGGAGCGAGCTCTGCGAGCGACAGCCACGGGGCCTGACACCGTGGCCGACCCCCACACGTTCCCCGCCCTCGCCCCCGGCCAGAGGCTGCTCCTGACAACCTTTGCCGCGTACGCCACGCCCACGCTCCCACCGCTCGGTGTCGCGGACGGCTCGCTCGCGGTCGTCGGCGCGGCCGACGCCGACCGTGACGCGCTCGTGGCCACGGTCGTGACGACGCTGGACGAGGCGCGTGAGGCCGGGCTGGCGGCCCTCGTGGCCGAGCAACGCGACTGGTTGGCCGACTTCTGGGACCGCTCCGACGTCACGCTCGAGGCCGGGCCAGACACGCCCACACTCCAACAGGCCATCCGCTGGAACCTGTTCCAACTGGCGCAGGCCACCGCCTGCTGCGCCGGCCACGGCGTGGCGGCCAAGGGCCTGACGGGTTCGGGCTACTCCGGCCACTATTTCTGGGACTCGGACATCTTCGTCCTGCCGTTCCTGACGTACACGGACCCGCCGCGCGCCCGCGCGCTCCTCGAGTTCCGCCACGCGATGCTGCCCGCCGCGCGCCGCCACGCGCGTGACCTCGACCTGCCCGGCGCGCTGTTCCCCTGGCGGACGGTCAACGGCGAGGAGGCCTCCGCGTACTTCCCCGCGGGCACGGCCCAGTTCCACCTCGGCGCGGACATCGCGTTCGCGGCCGGCCAGTACGCGGCCGTCACGGGGGACGCCGAGTTCCGCGCCGGACCAGGGCTGGAGTTGGTCGCCGAGACGGCGCGACTGTGGCTGGGACTAGGGCATTTCGGCCGGGACGGCCAGTTCCACATCGAGCGGGTGACGGGGCCCGACGAGTACTCGGCGATCGTGGACGACAACTTCTACACCAATGTCATGGCCCGCCACAACCTCCTGCTGGCCGCCGACTGGGGCGAGGCGTCCGGGCGGATCGACGCGGCGGAGACCGCGGCCTGGCGGAGGGCCGGGGAGGCGATGTTCATCGGCTGGGACGAGGCGCTGGGCGTCCACCCGCAGGACGCGCGCTTCCTCGACCTGCCGCGCTGGGACATCGCGGGCACGCCGCCGGAGCGCCGGCCCTTGCTGCTCCACTACCACCCGCTGACGATCTACCGCCACCAGGTGCTGAAGCAGGCGGACGTCGTGCTCGCCCTGCTGCTGCAGTCGGACCGCTTCACGGCGGCGCAGAAGCAGGCGGATTTCGCCTACTACGACCCGCTGACGACGGGCGATTCGACGCTGTCGGCGGCCGCCCAGGCGATCCTCGCGGCCGAGGTCGGCCAGCCCGACCGGGCGCTCGAGCTGTTCCGCGCAGCCCTGGCCACGGACCTGGAGGACCGCCACGCCAACACCCGCGACGGCGTCCACATCGCCTCGGCCGGCGGCGTCTGGCTGGCCCTGGTCCAAGGCTTCGGCGGCCTCCGTGACTCCGGCCGGCACCCCACGCTCGACCCCCGCCTACCCCCCGCCTGGACCACGTTGTCCTTCCCCCTGACGATCGCAGGAAAACTGACGCGCCACAACATGCCCTCCTGAGCCGAGGAACGTCATCCTGCGTGTCATCCCAAACCCTTGTCATCCCGGCGAAAGCCGGGATCTTCCCCCGAGTGCTGATCGACCACGGCCCGCAGAAGGATCCCGGCTTTCGCCGGGATGACAACACTTCTTTTCACAAGCCGTGTCGTCCCGGCGAGAGCAGGCACCACGGCCCGCAGAAAGATCCCGGCTTTCGCCGGGATGACAACACTTCTTTTCGAAAGCCGTGCGTGCCGCCGCGAGCAGGCACCACGACCCGCGGAAAGATCCCGGCTTTCGCCGGGATGACAGCGGCGCCGGGATGACAGCGGCGCCGGGATGACAGCGGCGCTGGCATGACAACACTCTTGTCAGGATCCCACGGGCACAGGGCCGGTCGACTGGCGCACCACCAGCTCCGTGGGGAACAGGGCCGTGGGCGCGTTGTCGGGGGCGCCGGCCAGGACGTCCAGCAGGTATTCGGCCGCGCGTGACCCCTGGTCGTGGGCGGATTGGGCGATGGTGGTGAGCCCGAGGACGGACCCGAGCGTGTGGCCGTCGAAGCCGATGACCGAGACGTCGCGCCCGGGTTCCAAGCCCCGCTCGCGCACGGTCCGCAGCGCCCCCATCGCCATCTCGTCCGAGGCGGCGAACACGGCGGTCAGGTCCGGCCGCCGGTCGAGCAGCGCCGCCGTCACGCGGGCGCCGTCCTCGGCCGTGAAGTCGGCCTCGGCGTCGAGGTCGGCCCCGTGCTCCAGGCCCGCCTCGGCCAGGACCTGGCGCCAGCCCGCGCGGCGGCGCGCGGTCGGGGAACTGGGGGCGTCGTGGCGGCCGCCGCCGATGTGGGCGATGACGCGGTGGCCGAGGCCGACCAGGTGGCGCGTAGCGGCGACGGCGCCGGCCAGGTCGTCGATGCCGACGTGGGCGAAGCCCTCTTGGGGGACGGAGACGAACACGGCCGGCACGCCGAGCGAGCGCAGCGCCGCGGTCTCCCCCGCACTGAACGACATGGACGCCACGAGGACCGCGTCGACGCGCCGGCGCAGGACCGCGGCGTCGAACGGGCCGCGCGGGCGGGCCGTGTCCGGCAGCGAGTAGAGGAGGGCGTCGAACCCGGCCGCGCGCAGCGTGACCTCGGCGCCTTCCACGCACTCGGCGAAGAACCAGCGGGAGATGGCGGGGACAACGAGGCCGACCGTGCGCGTCCGGCCGGACGCGAGGGCGGACGCGGAGGGCGAGGCGGTGTAGCCGAGCTCGTCCGCGATGGCCTGGACGGCGGCGCGGGTCGACGGGGTCACGTGGGGCAGACCGCGCAGCGCGCGCGACACCGTCGCGGTGGACACCCCCGCCGCCCGGGCCACATCCTCAATGCTGACCGCCATGGGCCCCATTGTGCCCCAACCTGAAAGCGCTTGCAGACAGCGGCCGCGGCTGTGGCCTTAGGCGATGTCGACGACCTCGACGCCGCTGGGCTCGGGCTCCTCGGCCGCCGGCTCGGCCACCGGCGTGAAGAGCGGCGCGAGGTCCACGGCGGCACCCGCCGTGTCCGTCACCTTGGCCTGGAGCATGACCTGGTTGAGCGCCTTGGACCGGCGGATGTCC
This sequence comes from Propionibacteriaceae bacterium, assembly GCA_031272805.1. Lineage (GTDB taxonomy): Bacteria > Actinomycetota > Actinomycetes > Propionibacteriales > Propionibacteriaceae > WQYJ01. The sequence continues at coordinate 25,361 of JAISTC010000124.1, read as the reverse complement.
GTCATCCACTCGCCCAGGTGGTTGTGCTCCTGCATGTGCTGGAGCTCGTCCTGCGGCGAGGTCCCGTTCTCCTGGGCGCGCTGGAAGATGTAGGCCGTGAGGTCGTTCTGGCCGACCTTGATGTCCGTGTCCTCGGCCAGCTTCTCCAGGATGATCTGGCTGCGCAGGCTCTGCTCGGCGGTCTTGGCCAGTTCGGCCCAGAACGCCTCGGGCGTCTCGGCCTGGCCGGAGCGCTCGAGGTAGTCCTCGATGGACAGCCCCGCGCGCTGGAGGGACTGGTTGATCTGGTCCGTGCGGCCGTCGATCTCCTTCTGGAGGAGGCCCTCGGGGAGGTCGAACGGCGTCGCCGCGATGAGCGCGTCGAGGACCTTGGTCCGCGCCTCCTCGGCCTGGGCGTACGCGGCGCCCTGCTCGGCCGCCTTGCGCAGGTCCGCGCGCATCTCGGCCACCGTGTCGAACGCGGACACGAGCTGGGCGAACTCGTCGTCCACCGCCGGCAGCGTCCGCTCGGCCACCTTCTGGACCGTGACCTCGATGTCGGCCGCCTCACCCTCGTGACCGCCGCCCACGAGCGTCGACGAGAACGTCTTCTTGTCGCCCGCTTTGAGGCCGGTCACGGCCTCGTCAAGCCCGTCGAGCATCCCGCCGGAGCCGATGATGTACGTGATCCCCTCGGCCGTAGCGTCGTCCAGCGTGACCCCGTCCTGCGATCCGGCCAGGTCGATCACCACCTGGTCGCCGGCGGCGGCGGCGCGCTCGACGTCCTTCGTTTCGGCGAAGCGCTCGCGCAGCAGCTCGACGCGCTCGTCAACGAGGGCCTCGTCGACCGTGGCGGGCTCGACGGTCACGGCGATCGTGGCCGGGTCGGCGATCTCGAAGTCGGGCCGGACATCGACCTCGGCGGAGAAGACGGCGTCCTGGCCGTCCTCCAACGTCACGACCTCGATCTCGGGCTGGCCCAGCGGGGCCAGCTTGTGCTCGATGATGGCGGCGCCGTAGGCGTCGGGCAGCACGTCGTTGACGGCGTCGTTGAGGACGGCGCCCCGGCCGATGCGCTGGTTGATGATGGCGGGCGGCACCTTGCCCTTGCGGAAGCCAGGGATCGTCACCTGCGCCGCGACTTGGCGGTAGACCTTGTCGATGGCGGGTTTGAGATCGGCTTCGGTGATCGTGATGGTGAGCTTGGCCCGGGTCGGGCTGAGACGCTCCAGCGTGCTTGGCAAGGTCGGCTCCTGCGAATCGAGTTCTGTGTGGCGGCTGCGGCCGCAAACCCTGGCAATGCTACCCGCTCCCCCAGAACCCGGCGAACGGGCGTATTAGACTGAAAGCCCTTCGGGGCGTAGCGCAGTTGGCTAGCGCGCGTGCTTTGGGAGCACGAGATCGCAGGTTCGAGTCCTGTCGCCCCGACCAGGAGATTCGAGAGCGGACGACGGGAATCGAACCCGCATCTTCAGCTTGGAAGGCTGAGGCCCTAGCCATTGGACTACGTCCGCAACGCCGCGCAGTCTACCCGACCTCCCCCTGTCATCCTGAGGGAACCGGCCGCGGTATCGGACGCCCAGGCCGAGGTGTCAGGCGCCCCCGCCCTGGCGAGGAACGAGCCCAGGCGGGGGCACCTGATACCGCGGCCGACCGAAGACGAACTCCACCGGCTGCGGTATCGGAGGCCGCCGCCCGGGCTCCTTCGTCGCCAAGGCCGCGGCCTCCGACACCTCGGCCTATCTGGCCCTCAGTATTGGGAGCGCGCGTTCCAGGAGTCGAAACGGGCGCCGCCGGGCTGGGATTCCAGCGCGCAGAGCACGAGGACGATGATCGAGCCCACCGACGGGATCAACGAGAGGCACCAGAACGCGCCGGACTTGTCCGTGTCGTGCAGGCGGCGCCAGGTCAGCGCCAGGGACGGCACGAGGATGGCGAGGTTGAACAGCATGAGCACAACGAGCATGAAGTAGCCGAAGCCGTTGTAGGGCGAGCCTGAGTAGTAGGAGTCGTTGATCATCTCCGACCAGCGGAAGCCCAAGGCGATCCACAGCACGAACATGACGGCGAAGATGATGAACAGCCACAACTGGACCCACCAGAACTCGCCGCGGGAGGCGCGGCCGGAGAACGTGGCGTACTTCTTCCAGAAGCGCTTGAACGCGGCCACGAAGCCGATGCCGTACCACGGGAGGTCGATCCCGGGGTCCGTGTCGGTCGCCACCGGCTGGGGCGTCGGCGCGTACGGGGGCGCCGCGCCGTAGGGGTTCTGGCCGTAGGGGTTCTGCGCGTACGGGTTCTGGCCGTAGGCGGGCGCCTGGCCATACGCGGGCGCCTGGCCATACGCCGGGGCCTGGGCGTACGGGTTCTGCGGCGCCTGGCCGTAGGGGTTCTGGGGCGGGGCGGCTGGGGGCACTTGGCCGTAAGCGGCGTCGGCGGCGGGAGGAGTTCCGGTGGGGCCGGTCGGGGTGGTCGGCGGCTGGTTGGCCGTGTAGGGATCCTGGGACATCTCAAGCATCCTTGTCTGGGCCCGGGGAGTCGGATAGGGGGCCCAGATCAGGCTACCAACTCCGCCAGCCGCTCCGAAAGTTGCGCGCGCCGACGGCCGACCGCGGACGACCCGCCCAGGCTCCCGGCGGGCGCCGGGATAGCCACGGCCACGGGCCGACGCGGGGCGTCTACGCGATTTCGATCAGTTTCGCCAGGTCGATCTCGTGCGGCGTCCCCGGCGCGCCGGCGGCGTAGCCCAGCAGGATGGAGATGCCGAAGCGGTAGCCCTCCGGGAAGTGGAAGAGGTCGCGCAGCGCGGGGCCGTCGGGGCCGCTGAACGCGAAGCCGGGCAGGGCGGCGATGACGCAGTTGACGCCCAGCGACGTGGCCGCCAAGGCCACGTGGCTGGCCACGATGCCGACGTCCAAAGCCGCGGGGAACGGACCGTCGAGCGGTTCCTCGGCCACGACGATGATCGCTTGGGCGTTGTACAGCAGCTTCCCGCCGCGGCCCTGGATGCGCTCGTACATCGTGGCGTCGGTGGCCTTGAGGGCGGCCAGGCCGGCCGTTTCGAGGGCGGCGATGGCGTCCCGGTTGGTCACGGCGATGACGCGCCAGGGCTGGCGGTTGACCGCCGAGGGGGCGTGGAGGCCGGCCTCGGCGATCGTGTGGAGCGTGGCGGCGGGAACGGGCTGGTCGGAGAACGCCCGGCAGGCGTAGCGCGCGCGGATATCGGAGAGAGTGTCACTCATGAAGGGAGTCTAGCGACGTGGGGGGCTGGGCGGATCGGCCGAGGTGTCGGCCCCCTGTCATCCCGGCCCCCTTGTCATCCCGGCGAACGCCGGGATCTTGGAGCGATGTGGTCGACCATCAGGGAAAGATCCCGGCTTTCGCCGGGATGACAAAGGGGGGTGGGATGACAAAGCGGGGGGGTGTCTCGCATCGGCCGACACCGCGGCCTCACAGAGTGGCCAGGGTTTCTGCCATCCAGTTCCAGTGGGCTTGGATGTCGGCCAGCAGGGCCAACTGGTTGCGGGCGCGGTCCAGGTTCTGGCCGGGGCGGTCGGTGGCGTAGTAGACGTCCCCTTCGAGGTAGTCCGTCAGGAAGCGCAGGGACGTTTCCAGGGTCATCAGCAGCGCGCCGTGGCGCAGGTGCGCCAGCTCGGACGCCGTCAGGATCGGGCCGGCCGCCGCCAGGAAGCCCCCGGCGTAGGCCGCGAAGCGCTCGGGCACGAAGTGGACCCGAGTGACGTCCCCCTCGTCCTCCGGCGCGGACGTCGCGCCCGACCGGATCGAGTCGCCGAAGTCGTTGACCGCCAGGCCGGGCTGGACCGTGTCGAGGTCGACGACGCAGAGCGGCGCCCGCGTGAGCCGGTCGAACAGGACATTCGCCAGTTTGGCGTCGTTGTGCGTCACGCGCTGCGGCATGAGGTCCGGGTCGTCGAACGCGTGACTGACGTCCTCGTACGACAGCGCCTGCTCCAGCTCGGGCCCGACCTCCCGCCGCCGCCCCAGCGGATCGGCCGCCGCCACCTGCTTCAGCCGCGCCACGTAGCGCGGCCAGTTGTGGAAGTCCGGGATCGTGACGTGGAGCCGCTCGGCCGGGAGGTCCGCCACGTCGGCCAGGAACCGGCCGAATGCCTCCCCCGCCCGGCGGAGGTCCGCGGTCGTCGCGTCCGCCCCCAACTCGACCGAGTCCGCCACGAAGTCGTACAGCCGCCAGGTCTCGCCCTCGGCCTCGGTCCAGAAGCCGCCGTCGAGGGTCGGCACGAGCGTCAGGTGGTCGCGCGGCGACCGGGCCTTGGCCGCCAGGTGCGCGGTCACGGTCACGATGTTCGCCATGACGTCGGCCGGGCGGCGGAACGCGGTCCGGCTGATGCGCTGGAGGAGGTAGGCCCGGCCGGTGGCGTCCGTCACGCGGTACGTCGTGTTGACGTGGCCGCCGCCGAACGGCGCCGCGGCGACGGGCGGCGCGGCCGTGGCGAAGCGGGCGGCCAGCGCCAGGATGACCGGGTCCGCGCTGGGTCTGGCGTCGCCCGTGACGCCCTCGGATGGTGCCACGCTTACTCCCACAGGTGGTCCGGGTACACGCCCTCCGCCTGGAGGCGGGCGATGGCCGACCGGACGAGCGGCAGGTCGTCCGCGTACGTCACGCCGTACCAGCGGTCGGGCGTCGCCAGCACGCTGAACTCGGCCCGGCCGGACGTGACGAGAGTGTCCGGCACGCGCGGCAGGTAGAACTCGGCCCGGAGCGGGTTGGCGGGCAGGTCGTCGCGCAGGAACGCCGGGAACTCGGCGCGGAACTCGTCCAGGACGGCCGGGTGGAAGCCCCACAGGTTGAGCGACACGATCGTCGCCGGGTCGAGCGGCAGCGCCCCCTGGTCCGTCATCGTCACGATGCGGTCGCCCGAGCGGCCGACGCGCGTGTGTTCCGTGATGCCGACGAGGTGCCCGGCGGCGTCCGCCTGGCAGATGCCCCGGGCCACCTCGCCGTGCTCCGACAAGGTGTTGTCCAGGCGGTAGCCGACCAGGCCGTGGTGGTCCGGCGCGACGTCGGCGGCGAGGAACCCGGCCATCGCCCGGAGCGCGTCGGCGCCGTAGAAGTCGTCGGCGTTGATCGTGGCGAACGGCCCCGTCACCTGGTCGGCCGCGGCCAGCACGGCGTGGGCCGTCCCCCACGGCTTCTCCCGGCCGGCGGGGACGCTGAAGCCGGCGGGCAGGGGCTCGAGGTCTTGGTGGGCGTAGACGAGGTCGGTGTGCGCGGCCAGCCGGGCGCCGATGCGGGCGTGGAACTCGGGTTCCAGGGCGGCGGTGGTGACGATGACGACGCGGCCGAAGCCGGCGCGGAGGGCGTCGAAGACGGCGTAGTCGATCAGCGCGTGGCCGTAGGCGTCGACCGCCGCGATCTGCTTGAGGCCGCCGAAGCGCGATCCGAGTCCCGCCGCCAGGACGACCAGATTGAGGGATTGGCCCATGGGGCGACTGTAGCAAGCCGGGGCTGTCGGCCCGGCCAGGTACCCTGGCCACCGTGCGTACGAGGTGGCTCCTGGCGGTGGCCGGTGTGATCGGGTGGGCCGGCTTGGCCGGCCTGGCCGCGTGCGGCCACCCGCCGGCCGAGGTGCCCGTCAGCGCCGACGGCGTCCCCGGCGTGACGGGCACAGTCGTCTCCATCGCCGACGGCGATACGTTGACCGTGACCCTCGGCGACGGGACCAAGGCCAAGGTCCGCCTCCTCGGCATCGATGCGCCCGAGGTCGCCCACTCGGGCGGGACGGCGGAGTGTGGCGGCGACGCGGCGGCCGCCCGGCTGGGCGAGTTGGCGCCCGTCGGCAGCGCTGTCACGCTGGTGGCCGATACCGCGGCCGCCGACCAGGACCGGTACGGCCGCTGGCTGCGCTACATCGTGACGCCCACAACCGCCGACGTCGGCCTGACGCTGATCGAGGAGGGGCTGGTCGAGGCGTGGATCCCGTCGCGCCAACCCGAGCCCGACCGCTGGGCGGACTACACGGCCGCCACGGACCGCGCCGCGGCGGCCGGCACCGGCAGTTGGGCCACGTGCGAGACACTGGGGCGCTAAGCCGACGCGTGCGGGAGGAACACCTGGCTGGGGTACTGGCGGGTGACGAGGTCGCGCAGGTCGGCCAGGCCGCCGCGCAGGGCGCCCAGCGCGCGGGCCTGGATCAGCGCGTTGCCCAGGAGTGACGCCTCGACCGGGCCCGCGTGGACGGGGCGGCCGGTGGCGTCGGCCGTGGCCTGGCACAGCCCCCGGTTGAGGGAACCGCCGCCGACGAGCTGGATGCGCTCGACCGTCCGGCCGGTCAGTTGCTCCGCCCCGGCGATGGTCCGGGCGGACGCGGCGGCCAGCGAGTCGAGGACGCAGCGGACCGTCTCGAAGGGGGTCTCGGGCGGCTTCCCGCCGGTCCGCGTCACGGCGTGCGCCAGCCGGGCGGGCATGTCGCCAGGGGCGAGGAACTCGTCCGCGTCCGCGTCGACCAGCGCCACGTCCCGCGCGCACCACTCCGCGCCCGCCAACAGCTCCGCCAACGTCAACGACAACCCCGCGTCGCCCCACGCCCGCTGGCACTCCGACAGCAGCCACAGCCCCGTCAGGTTCTTGAGGTACCGGACCGTGCCGTCGACGCCCAGCTCGTTCGTGAAGTTGGCCGCCTGGCTGGCCTCGGACAACACCGGCGCGGGCAGCTCGAGCCCCGCCAGCGACCACGTCCCCGACGCGATGAACGCCGCCTCCGGGCCCAGCGGCGTCGCCACGACCGCGGCCGCCGTGTCGTGCGTGGCGCCCGCCACGACCTGGGTCGCCGGGCCCAGCCCCGTGGCCACCTGGACGGCCGGAGTGACCGGCCCGAGGACCGTCCCCGGCTCGACCACGCGGCCGAATAGCCGCCGGGGCAGGCCGAGCCCGGCGATGACGTCGTCGGCCCACGCCCGGCGCGTGGCGTCGAACAGGCCCGTGGTCGAGGCGTGCGTGACCTCGGCCACGGCCACGCCGGTCAGGCGCTCGGCGATCAGGCAGGGCAGCAACAGCAGTTGGGCGGCCGTGACGAGGCGGCCGGCGGCGTCGTCCTCGGCCACCTGGTAGATCGTGTTGAAGCGCTGCTGCTGGATCCCCGTGACCTCGTACAGGCGCCGCCGGACCGCCGCCTCGTCGCCCCAGCCCGCCGCCGAGAGGCGGCCCCAGACGCGCTCCGGCATGTCCTCGGTCCGGTCGCAGCGGTAGCAGGCCGGGTCGCCCAGGAGCCGGCCGCGCGCGTCCAGCAGCCCGTAGTCGACACCCCACGTGTCGAGGCCGACGCCGTCGATCGGCCCGGTCGCGGTGGCCGCGCGGAGCCCGGCCACGACGTGACCCCAGAGCTGGTCGAAGTCCCAGACGAGGCGGCCCTCGCGGCGGGCCGGCGCGTTGGGGAAGCGGTAGACCTCGGTCAGGGCGAGCCGGTCGGGCCCGACCTCGGCCACGGCGACCCGGCCCGACGAGGCGCCGAGGTCCACCGCCGCCAGCCGCGCCGCCGACACGTCACGCACCCGCCGCCACGGCCGGGCCGCGGCCCAGCGCCTTGATCTCCGCCGCCATGTCGGCCAGCAGGCCCTGGACGGCCGCCGCCCCCGCGTCGTCCGTCTTGACGGACGCGGTCAGGGTCAGTTCGCCGCGGAACGTGCAGGCGTTGACCTGGAGCGTCGGCGAGGGCTTGAACCCGGCCGCCCCGGTCAACCGGGCCGGGGCCTCGCCGAACCGCACGTCGGCCTCGGGCCACACCCCCCAGTTGGTCAGGATGAGCGGCTGGATCTTGGCGTTGCGCCCGTAGACGGCGTAGAAGAAGGCATAGGGGATGTACTTCGTGGCGACGCGCAGGAAGTCGGTCCCCGCCCACAGCTCGTCCCGCCGCGGGACGTCGGCCGTGGCCTCGGCCACTGCCCGGGCCGTGTCGGCCAGGGTACCGGCGCCCGGCGTGACGGAGGCCCAGGCGTTGGCCGTCAGGTTCGTGATGCCGTACTTCTGGCCGGCCGGGACGAGGGGGCGGAGGTCGACCGTGAACGGGAAGTCGACCCGGTCCATCCCCGTCCGGCGGCACTCCGCCCGGCCGCACGCCGCCACAAGCAGGGCGTTGACGGTCACGCCGTCCGCCCGGGCCCGCTCGTGGGCGGCGGCGAACGCGGGGGCCGGGACGCGGACGACGACGGAGCGGCCCGGGCCGTCGGGGCGCTCCAGGCCGGCCGTGCGGACGCGGCCCTTGGAGCTGGGCATCGAGAAGAACAGGCGGAAACGGCGGCCGAACGGCAGCGAGCGCAGCGCCGGGGAGACGGCGCGGGTCTTGAACGGTGCGGGCACCGCCGGCTGGCCCGCCACCAGGGCCGTGTAGAGGCGCGCCACCTCGGCCAGCCAGGCGCGGAAGGCGGCGACGTCGCCGACCAGGTGGGAGAAGCGGACGACGAGAGTGTCGCCGGCCGGGCCCTGGACGAGCGTGGCCTGGGCGTTGGGGCCCGTGGTCACGTCGATGCCCGCCTCCCACGCCGTGGTGACGGCGGCCGCGGCGGCGGCCGGGCTGTCGGCGGCGACGGCCGCGCAGATTTCCTGGGCCTGTTCCGGGTGGGGGCGCCAGTGGGCGCGGAGGAAGTTCGTGTGGAAGGAGGCGGCGATGACGGGCACGGTCTGGACGCTCAGGGTGAACGCCTGGCGCAGGGCGGCGGCGTCGAGCCGGCCGGTGAATTCCAGGCGGACGCGCAGGGTCGCTTCCAGCCGGGGCAGGGTCAGGTAATGCAGGACGTCGAAAGGACGGACGGAGTATGGCGACGGCACCTGGTCAGGCTACAGAAACGGGCTGGCGCCGACAAGACTCCGGCGTCAATTTCCCGGCCCTCGGACGGACCCGGGAAGCGGGGGTGACAAGGGCTTGAAGGAGTCGTTGGGGCTGTCGGAGGGGAGAGCTCGGGCGCTGCGCCCAGGATGGCAAGACGGCTTCGCCCAGGGCGACAAGACTACTTCGCTCGGGATAACAAGGATTGTTACAGGAGGGATGGGCGACCGCGGCGGGAGGGCAGGTCGGGCCGGACGTGGCGGCCCGCGTCGGGGTCGACCAGGTTCTCCAGCGCCGCGGCCACGCCGCCGGCCGTCACGGCGGTGGCCTGGAGGTCACGCCGGACGAGGCCGAGGCCGATGGGGCCCAGTTCCCAGTGGTACGCCATCGCGCCGAGGCGGCCGACCGTGCTGCCATCGTCCGCCGCGAGCGGCGTGCCGGGCGGCACGAACGTCTCGGCCGAGCCGTCCAAGTGGAGGCGGACGAGGCGGCGGGGCGGCTGGCCCAGGTTGTAGATCTTGGCGACGGTCTCCTGGCCGGGGTAACAGCCCTTGTCGAGGGCGACGGCGCAGCTGGGGACGCCGAGTTCGTTGGGAATCGTCCGGTCGTCCGTGTCGACGCCGGTGCGCGGGATGCCCGCGGCGATGCGGCGGGCCTCGTAGGCCCAGACGCCGGCGGGCGCGGTCGTGGCCAGGACGGCGTCCAGGCGGTCACGCGGCACGAACGCCTCGGTCCCGCCCAGCAGGTCGGGCTGGTCCCCGGCCCGGAGGGGGCAATCGGCCGGCGGCGTCACGCCGGGCGCCAGCCAGACGAGGGCGATGTCGGGTCGGGCTGCGACCGTGACGTCGTAGCGGAACTTCATCTGCTCCAGCCACTCCGCCAGCGCCGCGCCCCGGCCCGGCGCGGTCCAGGCCCAGACGAGGCCGTCGGTGGCCGCCAGGTGGAGGTCGAACGTGACGTGGCCCCGCGGGTCGAGGAAGTAGGCCGTGGCGGCGTCGCCCGATGCCAGCGTCACGAGGCGCTGGGTCGACATCACGTCGAGGTACTTGAGCCCGTCGGCGCCGGCGATCGTGACGACAGCGCGGTTGCCGAGGTCGACGGCGCCCGCGCCCTGGCCGAAGCGGCGCTGCTCGCCCAGCGGGTCGCCGTAATGCCAGGCCAGCCCTTGGTCGGGGCCGGCGTCGAGCGTGACCGGGTTCAACTCCGGCGCCCCAAGCGGGCCCAGAGGTACGGCTGGAGCGCACTGTCGGCCGTGCCCCGATCCCACGTGAACAGCAGGTCCTGCTCGACGTTGCCGTAGAGGCGGTGGCTGCCGGTCGCGGCGACGTCGGCCGTCTCCGTCCGGGCCACGGCGTCCGTCACGAGGTCGATCCGGCCGCCCTGCGACTGCCCGTAGTAGATCTCGGCGACGCCCTCCGGCTGGGCCACGACGACCTCGAGCGCGCCGTCGGCGCGGGAGCGCCAGAAACCGGACTCGAGGATGAGCGGCTTGACCGGGGTGCCGGCCGCGTCGATCTCGAAGAGCTGCATGAAGTAGTGGAGCCACGGTTGCCCGACCTGCGTGAACTCGACGGAGGCGGCGTACGTGAACTCCGTCCCGTCGGGCCACTGGCCGTTGCCGCCGCCCTCCCAATGGCCGATCAGCCACGCCACCGGCATCAGGGCCGGGTTCAGATCACTGGGAATCTCGAACGCCATAACTCTCCCCCCGCGCCCCGGCGATCAGCCGGACCAACGCCACCACGAGGACCACCGCGATCAACGCCAACAGCGCGACCAGGATCCCCCAACCAACAGTTGCCACAGGGAAGATGGTAGTTGCTGACCACGGGATCGGGCGCTGTGGCCACGAAGGCCAGGAGGTCGGGCACTGTGGCTACGGAGCGAGGCACGAGCGACAGCCACAGGGCCTGACACCGTGGCCTGGGACCCGGTCGCCGCCCCGGTCGGTTACCCTCACAGCCATGCGCATGGTGGTTCAGCGGGCGTCACGGGCGGAGGTCCGGGTTGACGGGGCGGTCGTCGGGCGGTTGCCCGAGCCGGGGTTGGTCGTCCTGGTCGGCGTCACGCACGGCGACACCCCGGCCACGGCGGAGAAGCTGGCGGCCAAGGTGTGGGACCTGCGCCTGCTCGACGCGGGCGAGCTGACGGCGGCGGACCACGCGGCCGAGGGCTGGTCGAAAGGCGACGTGTCGGCGTCCGAGGTCGGCGCGCCGCTCCTCGTCATCTCCCAGTTCACGCTGTACGCCCGGACCAAGAAGGGCCGCCGCCCGTCGTGGTCCGACGCCGCGCCGGCCGCGCTGGCCGAGCCGCTGGTCGCCCACCTCGTGACCACGCTGAGAACCCTGGGCGCGCACGTGGAAACCGGCCAATTCGGCGCGCTGATGGACGTGGAGTTGGTCAACCACGGCCCGGTCACACTGATCCTGGAAGCGTGACCCGGCCCAGGCCGAGGTGTCAGGCCCAGGCCGAGGTGTCAGGCGCCCTGGCCCTGGCGAGGAACGGGCCCGGGCGAGGGCACCTGATACCGCGGCCGACCCCACACACTCCCTGCCTGCCCACGCTTAGGTTCAGCCCGCCGGACGCACTATTGTTCGGTCATTGGGAAAGGAGGGGCGGTGGCAGCCATTCTGCTCATCACGGACCGGTCGGCCAATCCGCTGCCTCCGTTGTCCCTGTTGCCGCACCAGGTGACCGTGCGCGGGTCCCACGACCAGGTCCTGACCGACTCGGCCGGCGCGGACGTGGTCATCGTCGACGCGCGTGACGACCTCGTGTCCGCCAAGTCGGTCTGTCAGATGTTCGGTTCCGCCGGCATCGTCGTGCCCCGCCTGGCCATCCTCGCCGAGGGTGGCCTGGCCGTCTATTCGCCGGACTGGAACTGCGCGGACTTCATCCTCGACGGCGCCGGCCCGGCCGAGTACGACGCGCGCCTGCGCATCCTGGCCGCGCCGCCCGAGTCCAACCCCGAGGTCATCCAGGTCGGCGGCCTGCTCATCGACGAGGCGGCCTACTCCGTCGTCCTCGACAACCAGCCCCTCGAGCTGACGTACACGGAGTTCGAGCTCCTCAAGTACCTGGCGCTCCATCCCGGCCGCGTCTTCTCGCGCGAACACCTGTTGGCCGAGGTCTGGGGCTACGACTACTACGGCGGGACGCGGACAGTCGACGTCCACGTCCGGCGGCTGCGCGCCAAGCTCGGCCCCGAGCACGAGGCGCTGATCGGCACGGTCCGCAACGTCGGCTACCGCTTCGCCGTCCGGCCGTAGCGGGCGTGACCCCGTCGGCTCGGCGCGGGCTCCCAGACCGTCAACTCGTGCTTCAAGGTCGGGCCGCTGGAAGCCCCGGATAAGCGTCGTCAGGCAAGTTGCCGACTAGTCTGGTGGACCATCATGGCAGAGCTACGCGCGCGGCGCGTCACCACGGTCCCGGTCCTGACGACGGCCGAGGCCTCCGGCGTCCACGCCCTGGCGAGGGCGGCCGCGGCCGCCGACGGCATCGGCCCGCTCAACGACGACGCCCTGTTCGCCATCAGCCCGACGGGGACCCGCCCGTCCCGCCCCGTGACCCACTTCCTCGTCCCGGCCGACGACGGCGCGCTCGCCGGCTACGCCCAACTCGACGCCGCCCACACGGGCCAGTTGGTCGTGGCCCCCGCCCACCGCCACCAGGGCGTCGGCTCCGCCCTCCTCGAGGCCGGGCTGGCCACCGACCCGGAGGCGCGCTTCTGGAGCTTCGGGCACCTGGCCGCAGCCCAGAGCTTCGCCGCCGGCCACGGTCTGGCCCCCGCCCGCGAGCTCCTCCAGATGACGCGCGACCTCAACCGCCACCCGCCCAAGCCCACGACGCCCGACCTCCCCGTCCGCATCCGGCCGTTCCAACCGGCCGACGGCGACGCGCTCCTCCTCGTCAACAGCGCGGCCTTCGCCACGCACCCGGAGCAGGGCCAGTGGACCCGCTCGGACCTCTCCGTCCGCCTGACGGCGAACTGGTTCGACCCGGCCGGCCTGCTCATGGCCGAGGAGCTGTCGTCCGGCCGCATCGTCGGCTTCCACTGGACCAAGATCCACCGCGCCGAGGGCCGCGAGTCCGTCGGCGAGGTCTACGTCCTGGCGGTGTCGCCCAGCTTCGCGGGCAAGGGCCTCGGCCGCTCGCTGCTCGAGGCCGGCATCGACTACCTGGCCGCCGCCGGCCTCCGCTACGTCATCCTCTACGTCGAGGGCTCGAACGCCCCCGTCGTCCACCTCTACGACTCGTCCGGCTTCTGGGTCAGCCGCCGCGACGTCCTCTACGCCGATCCCACGGCCGCCGCGTCCGCCGCGCTGCACTCCACTGCAGCGGTCACGGGCTCCGTTGCGCCGGTCGTCACGGGCTCCGTTCCGCCGGTCACGGCGGCCGTCGGGGCGGGCGTGACCACAGGGTCGGGCGTGGCCTTCGGGTCAGGCGCCGCCCTGGGTTCGGGCCTGGCCCTGGGGTCGGGCACCGTGGGCACTCCCCCCGCCGCCCCCGTCACGGGGTCCGTTCCGCCGGTCGCCGCACCCATCGGCTCAGCCGCCACCTCAGGGTCAGGCCTGGCCGCGGGGCCAGGCGTGGCCACTCTCTCCGCTGCCCCCGCCACCCCTCCCGCCGGGGACGCGTCCCCCTGGTTCGCCCCGGCCGAACCCGCCCCACGCCCCGCCGCGTCGGCGGTCGCGGCCGGCTGGCACGACACGCCCGCGCCCGGCTCGGCCCAGTGGGTCAGCGCCGTGTCATCGGGCTGGACGCCGATCATGCCGGGCGGCGCGACGACGCCCACCCCCGCCGCTCCGGCCGTCAAGTTCACCCCCCTGCCGCTGGGCGAAACCGACCCGAAGGGTCGGGACCGCTTCGTTCCCCTGTCCCCGCGCAGCCCCGCGCCCACCCCCTTCCTGCCCCTGCCGCTGCCGCCCACGGCGCCGGCCGCCGACGCCGGAGTGTCCGGCGCCGCGCCCAGCGACGAGGCAGCGCGGCCCACGGCCTCTGCCGCCGCGGCCGCCCCACCAGACCCGTGGTTCAGCGCGGCCACCCCCGCGGCGACGCGGTCGGGCACCGTGGCCACGGAGCCAGCTCTGCCTGTGGTCGCCCCGGGACCCGACCCCATGGCCGCCCCGCGTGACACCCCCTGGGCCACCCCCACGGCCAACTGGCTGACCCCGTCCGCCCCCGCCGCACCCGCGGCCACGCCCTTCATGTTCCCCGCCACGATGACCGCCGCCGCCCTGGCCGAGGCGTCAACCCAGGCCGAGGTGTCAGGCGCCGCGGCCAGCGACGAAGGAGCGCGGCCCGCGGCACCTGATACCGCGGCCGTCCTGGGAGACACCAGGCTCGCCCAAGCCGCCGCGGACCCGCTGGCCGACTGGCGTGAGACGGCCTGGCCCGCGCCGGCCGACCTCCTGCCGACCGACCGGACGTACGCCGTGCCCACCTCGTGGGTGCCGCCGGAGCCCGCGGCCGAGCCCGCGCCGTTCGCCGTCCCGCCGGCCTGGCAGCAAGCCGCGCTGCCCGACCTCAGCCCAGCCGACTCGCCCGCCGTGACGGCGCCGTCGGCGCACGAGGAGGCGGCCATCTCGGGCCTGGCCGCCCGCGCCTCCGCCGCCGCGACGGCCGACTGGGCCGCCGACCTCCTGTCCACGCTCGCCCCGACGCCCCCGGCCCCGGCCGCACCGACCCCACCGGCCGCCCCGGCCGCGCCCAGTTCCCCGGACCTCCCGCCCTGGCCCGTCGACCTGGCCGAGCCGCTGCCTGGCGCGCCCGTGGCCCCCTCGCTGCTCAGCCCGAAGGCGCCGGCCGAGGCCGGGCCGGACTACGCGCAATTGCCCGAGGTCACGATCGAGTTCACGACCGGCCCGTCGCCGTTCGACGCCGCCAGCGCGGCCAGCGCGCTGTCGGCCGCCGAGCCGGCCCCCCGCTACGCCGAGCCGAACCTGCTCGACGAGCTGGACATCATCGAGTCCGACCCGACCCAGTGGGTCCCCCCGGCCCAGGTCCGCGGCCCCGTCGACCACACCCTGCGCCTCGCCCTCCCCCCCGAACTCCCCGCCGAGCCCGAGACCGAGGCGCCAGCCCAGGCCGAGGCGCCAGCCCCGGCCGAGGCGCCAGCCCCGGCCGAGGTGCCAGGCGCCGCGGCCAGCGAGGAAGGAGCGCCGCCCGCGGCACCTGATACCGCGGCCGCCCCCCAGCCCGCACCCGAGGCCGTCGAGGAGGCCGCGGGGCCTGAGGCCATGGGGTCGGGCACCGTGGCTACGGAGCGAGGAACGAGCGACAGCCACGGGGCCCGACACCGTGGCCGCCCAGAAGAGCCAGAGCCCGCGGCACCTGATACCGCGGCCGCCCCCGAACAACCCCCCACCGATCCGGCAACTGAGCGCCGGATGACGGCAGACACCATCCCCCCCACCACACCGCTGCGCCCCAGCGCCGCGGCGGCGATCGCCGCGCTGGTCACGCCGACGCGCGTCCCCACCCACACCGCCCCGCCCACCCCCGCCACACCCGCAGCCCCGCCCACCCCAGCGCCGCCCGTCACGCTCGCAACGCCTGAACCGACTGACCCCGCGCTGGCCGACATCCCCGACGACGACTCCGACCCGACGGACGACGACGGCCCGGCGCTGATCGTGGATGTGCCGGACCTCCCGGCCGACCTGGCCGAGGCCGCCCCGCCCGCGCCCCGCGTGACGTTGACGCCGCCCGCCGTCCCGCCGCCGGAACCGTATTCGCCCGACACGCCCGTGACGGCCGGCCCGGCCGTTCCCGGGCTGGAGGGCGCGCCGTACCTCGACCGGGAGCTGTCCTGGCTGGCGTTCAACTCGCGCGTGCTCGACCTGTCGAAGGACCGGCTGCGCGTGCCCTTGTTGGAGCGGGCGCGCTTCCTGGCGATCTTCTCCTCCAACCTCGACGAGTTCTTCATGGTCCGGGTCGGCGGTCTCAAGCGCCGCATCGAGGCGGGCATGGCCCAGCCCGGCACGTCCGGCCTCCTCCCCCGCGAGTTGCACGAGGCGATCCTGTCGACCACGCGCGACCTCATGGCCGAGCAGGGCCGCATCTTCACCGAGGAAATCCGCCCCGAGCTGGCCGCCGCCGGCATCCAGATCCTCCACTGGGACGAGCTGACGCCGCCGGAGCGCCAGCGCCTCGACGCGCTGTTCCGCGACCGCATCTTCCCGATCCTGACGCCGCTGGCGATCGACCCGAGCCACCCCTTCCCCCACCTCTCCGCCCGCGCCCTCAACCTGATCGTGCAGGAGCAGAATCCGGCGACCGGCGTGAAGCTGTTCGCGCGCGTCAAGGTGCCGGACGTGCTGCCGCGCTTCTACCGCGTGTCGGAGGAGCGGTACGTGCCGCTGGAGGACATCCTGACGGCCCACCAGGACGAGATCTTCGGCATGACGGTCCTCCATTCGACGATCTGCCGCGTCACGCGGGACGAGGACATCGAGGTCGAGGAGGACGACGCGGAGAACATCCTCTTCGCGATGGAAAAGGAGATCGGCGGGCGGCGGCGGCCGGGGCGGCCGCCGGTGCGGCTGGAGCTGGCCGAGGGCACCGTGCCGGAATTGCTGGACTTCCTCGTCCGCGAGCTGGACATCACGAAGCAGGAGGCGTTCTTCGTCCGCGGCCCGCTCGACCTGCGCGGCCTGTTCGGCATCGCCGACATCGACCGGGAGGACCTCAAGTACCCCGGCTTCCTGCCCAAGACGAACCCATTGCTGACGGAGGCCGAGACCGCCCGTCCGGCGGACCTGTTCGCGGCTCTGAAGAAGCGTGACGTGCTCCTCCACCACCCCTACGACTCCTTCGCCACGTCCGTCCAGCGCTTCATCGAGCAGGCGGCGGCCGACCCGCAGGTCAAGCTCATCCGCCAGACCCTCTACCGGACCTCGGGCGACTCGCCGATCGTGGACGCGCTGGCCGAGGCCGCGCAGGCGGGCAAAGAGGTCTTGGCGCTGATCGAGATCAAGGCCCGCTTCGACGAGCAGGCCAACATCCGCTGGGCGCGGAAGCTGGAGCGGGCGGGCGTCCACGTCGTCTACGGCGTGGTCGGATTCAAGACCCACTGCAAGCTGGCCCTCGTCATCCGCGAGGAGGAGGGCGGCGTCCTCCGCCGCTACGCCCACATCGGCACAGGCAACTACAACCCGAAGACCGCCCGCCAGTACGAGGACATGGGCTTGTTGACGGCCGATCCGGGGATCACGGCGGACGTGCACAGGTTGTTCAACTCGCTGGCGTCGGCCACGGTCGTCGGCGGCACGCGCTACAACCACCTCCTCGTGTCCCCCTTGGGCATCAGGAACGGGCTGTTGGAGCGAATCGAGCACGAGATCGAACTGCACCGCTCCGGCATCCCCGGCCACATCCGCCTCAAGGTCAACTCGATCGTGGACGAGGCCACGATGGACGCGCTGTACCGGGCCAGCCAGGCGGGCGTGCCGGTCGAGCTGTGGGTGCGGGGCATCTGCGCGCTGCGCGCCGGCATCCCCGGACTGTCGGAGAACATCCGCGTCCGCTCGATCCTGGGCCGCTTCCTCGAGCACTCCCGGCTGTTCTGGTTCGGCAACGGCGGCCACCCGCAGGTCATGATCGGCTCGTCCGACCTCATGCACCGCAACCTCGACCGCCGCGTCGAGGTCCTGGTCGAGATCACGGGCGCGTCCCACATCGCCCAGATCGGCCACCTGTTCGACCTGGCGTTCGACGACAACGTGGCGAGCTGGTGGCTGACACCCGAGGGTTGGATCCAGAAAACCGCCGACGACTACGGCCAACCCCTGATCGACCTCCACCAATACCTGATCACAGAAATGGCCGCCCGCGGCCGAGCGTGACATTGG
The DNA here is from genome assembly GCA_031272805.1 of Propionibacteriaceae bacterium. Taxonomy (GTDB): domain Bacteria; phylum Actinomycetota; class Actinomycetes; order Propionibacteriales; family Propionibacteriaceae; genus WQYJ01. The sequence goes on along the minus strand of JAISTC010000124.1, from coordinate 7,729 downwards.
GGACGGTTCCTTTTGTCACACTCTCCCCGCAGCCTCCCCCGTCATCCTGCGCGGAGGCGGCGCGGGCCGAGGAACGAGGCCATCCGCCGCCGCAGTCGCAGGATCTGCGTGTCACGTGGTCGTCTTGGTGGCAGGCAGATCCGGCGACTCCGGCCGCAGACGGCCTCCGCGCAGGATGACGAAGGGTGGGCGTGACATTGAGGAGGCCCCCGTTGCTGCGCCGCGGGACGCCGGTATGCTCAGCGCCGTGACGACGACTGACACCCATCCCCCCATCTGGGCCGCCGGGGCCGTGGCCCTGCGGGAGGGCCAGGTCGCCCTCGTGCACCGGCCCAAGTACGACGACTGGACGCTGGCCAAGGGCAAGGCCGAGGACGGCGAGCTGCTGCCGGCCACGGCCGTGCGCGAGGTCTTCGAGGAGACCGGGCTGGCCGTGCGGCTGGGCGCACCGCTGACGCCGCTGCGCTACTTCGTGGAAGACGGGCTCAAGCTCGTGGCGTGGTGGAAGGGCGAGATCGTCGACGAGGACGACCGGACGGCCGCGCCGAGCGAGATCGACGCCGTCACGTGGGTCACGCCGGAGGAGGCGTTGACCCGCCTGACGTACGCGGACGAGCGGCGGCTCCTGGTCGAGGCGCTGGCCCAGCCGCCGTCGACGCCGCTCCTGCTCGTGCGCCACGCCAAGGCGGTCAAGCGGAAGGACTGGACGGGCTCCGACCGGGACCGGCCGCTCAGCCCCAACGGCTTCCTCCAACTGCCCTTCCTCAACCAGGTCCTCGGCGCCTACGGCGTCGACGCCATCGTCACGAGCCCCGCCGTCCGCTGCGCCACCACAGTTCTGCCGTTCGCCGAGGCGAACGAGATCACGCTCCGCCCCGAGGAGATCCTGACGGAGGAGGCGGGCGCGGCGGACCCGGCCGCCGTGGCGGCGCTGACCGCGTCGTTGGCCCAGTCCGTCGGCCGCTCGGGCATCCCGACCGCCATCTGCCTCCACCGCCCCAACCGCGCCACGATGCTCGGCGCGCTGGGCATCCCCGACCACCCGATGGCCCCAGCCGCGGTGATCGTGGCCCACGTCGGCCCCGACGGCACGGTCGTGGCCACAGAGTGGCACGACTCAGTGCGAGTAGAGCTGGATTAGCCCCCAAGGCCGAGGCGTCAGTCGCCAGGCCCCGGGTCGATGTCGTCTGCCCAGCGGGCGAAGCGTGCGATGATCGCGTCACGACGGTAGAAGGCACGTCGTCATGGCCTCATGACAGGCCACCGTCCAGGAGGAGTTGGGGAAAACGCAGTGTCCACGTCGTGCGACAGCGCTCCGGCAAAGTCAGGTCCGGCCAGAGCCGGAACAACGTTGACTTGTTCAGCAACGCCACCTGTTCTCTGGGCGTGCCGTCGCGCACCAGGCGGCCGTACAGACTGCGCAGGCGCGCGGGGTCGGTCAGGTCGTAGACGGGGTTGGGGCTGGTGTCGATGTGGGGCTTGACTCGCACGGTGCCCGTGACCGGGCCGTGGAGGTCGTCGAGGGAGTCGGGGGTGTCGTACTCGATGAGGTCGCCGTAGCGAACCCGGGGTTCGGCCATGCCGGTCACCTCCCGTCGAATGCGCGTGTGGCCCACCATGATACGGGACCGGCGCCGCCCCCGGCGATCCGCGTGACCAAGGCGTGACAAAGGGGGGCGTTGACAAGGGCGCGCCTTCTTCGTTACGTTGTGTAACGTTTCAAGTCCCGGTTCCGGGACAGGGAAGAATGCGTCCGTCCATGAGGTTGCTTGCCGTCGCCCCACATCTCCTCCCACCTGCGGCTACCGCGTAGACTCGGGGATTGGAGGCGGTAATGATCCAGCGTTGGCCCATCACGAACACCCACCTGCACCTGCCCCCGAACTTCTCCGCCTTCGCCACGGTCGAGGACGCCGTCACGGTCGCCGCGGCCGAGGGGGCCGCCGCCATCGGCCTCTCCAACTTCTTCGGCCTGGAGGTCTACGGCCGCTTCCGGGACGCGGCGGTCGCGGCGGGCGTCCGGCCGCTCTTCGGCTTGGAGTTCATCACGCTGGACGCGGCCCTGGCGGAACGGGGCGTCCTCGTCAACGACCCGGCCAACCCGGGCCGGCTGTACCTGACCGGCAAGGGGATCAACCCGTTCGGGGTCGCGCCGCCGGCCGCCGCCGCCACGGCCGCCGCGATCCGGCGGGGCAACGACGAGCGGGCCGAACTCATGGTCAACCGGCTGACCGCGTACTTCCAGGCCCTCGGCTTCGACCTGGCCCTGTCGGCGGCTGGCATCGCCGCCGACGTGGCGCGGCGGGCCGGGGTGCCGGCCGAGTGGGTCTCCCTCCAGGAACGCCACCTCGCCCGCGCCCTCCACGAACGCCTGGCCACGCTGCCGCCGGCCGAGCGGGACGCGTTGGTCGAGCGAGCGTTCGGCGGCCCACCCACCAGCCCGTTCGACGCTGCCGCCGCCTACCAGGGCGAGCTGCGCGCCCGCCTCCTCAAGGCGGGTAAGCCCGGCTTCGCGCCCGAGGTCCCGGTCGGCTTCGCCGCCGCCTACGACTACATCCTGGCCCTCGACGGCATCCCCTGTTACCCGACGGTGGCCGATGGGGTCACGCCGCGGACCGAGTTCGAGGCGTCGGCCGACGCCCTGGCCGCCGAGTGCCTCCGCCGCGGCCTCCCCGCCGCCGAGTTGATCCCGGCCCGCAACACGGCCGCCTGCGTCGACGAGTACGTCCGGGCCTTCACGGCGGCCGGGCTGATCGTCCTCGCCGGGACCGAGCACAACACGCCCGACCGCCTCCCCATCGACCCGGCGGCGGCCGACGGACCGCTCTCGGACTACGCCCGGGAGCACTTCTACCGCGGCGCCTGCGTCGTCGCCGCCCACCAGCAGGCCGTCGCCGAGGGCCGCCCGGGTTTCGTCGGCCCCGACGGCGCCCCGGCCGGCGCGATCGCGGACTTCGCCCGCCAGGGCGACCGGCTGCTCAACCCCGGAGGCCCGCTATGACCGCTCCCGCCGCTCCCAGCGATCTCGCCGCCCAGCTCATCGACCTCGCCCACACTGTCGGCGCCGACCCGAACTACGTCCGCGCGGGCGGCGGCAACTGCTCGTACAAGGCGGACGGCGTCCTCCACATCAAGCCGAGCGGGCTGAGCCTGGCGGCGATCGAGGCGGCCGACCTCGTACCGCTCCGCCTCGACGTCCTCCTTGAGGCCCTGCGCCACGACACGCCCGGTGAACCCGCCGAACCCGACGCACCCGACGCCGACCCCGTCCGCGCGGCGGCGGAGCGCGCCCGGATCGGCCGCCCGGCGCGCCGCCCGTCGGTCGAGCTGCTGTTCCACGCGCTGCTGCCGGAACCCCTCGTCCTCCACGCCCACCCCCTGGCCTGCAATGCCCTGACCTGCAACGAGGAGGCCGAGGCCCTGGCGGCGCGCCTGTTCGGCGACGCCGCGGTCTACGTCCCCTACACGGACCCCGGCGTCCCGCTGGCCCGGGCGATCGAACGGCGCCGCGCCGACTACGAGGCCCGGACCGGCCGGCCCGCGCCGGGCGTGACGTTCCTCGGCAACCACGGCCTGATCGTGGCCGGCCAGACGGCGGACGAGGTGCGCGGGCTGGCGGAACACGTCACCGCTGTCATCAACCGGGCCATCGCCGCCACGCCCGAACCCACGGCCCCCGTGTCGCCCCTCGCCGCCGACCCCGCCGCCGTCGTGGCGGCGATCGCGCCGACCCTGCGCGGGCTGCTCGGCAGCGCTGACCGGCTGCCCATCGTGACGTCCGACACCTCCGAGTTCCTGCGCGCGGTCACGCTGACGCGGGCCGGCGCGGCGATCATGCTGGGCGGCCCGCTCATCCCCGACCAGATCGTCTACGCCGGGTCCTTCCCGGCGATCGTCGGCCCGCCGGCCGGCGACGACTGGGCGGTCGCGGCGACGGACGCCGTCGCGACCTACCGCGCGCTCTACGGCCGCGATCCGATCGTCACGCTCGTCCCGGGCATCGCGGCCTTCGCCGCGGGCCGGGACCTGGCGGCCGCCGAGACCGCGTTGGCCACGTTCACGGACGCCCTCCGCGTCGCCCGGGACGCCGAGCGGCTGGGCGCGGTCCGCCTCCTGGATGAAGGCCAACGCGGCTTCATCGAGACGTGGGAGGCGGAAAGCTACCGCCGCCAGGTGGCAGGACAAGGGGCGGGGCCAGGGACGGGGCCCGGGGCGGGGCCAGCGGCAGAGACCGCCCCCGGCCGCCTCCCCGGCAAGGTCGTCGTCATCACGGGCGCGGCCCAAGGCTTCGGCCTGGGCCTGGCGGAGGAGATCGCCGCCCAGGGCGCCACGGTCGTCCTGGCCGACCTCAACCTGCCCCTGGCTAGGGAAAACGCCGAGCGCCTGGCCGCCCAGCACGGCCCCGGCCGGGCGCTGGCCGTCCCGGTCGACGTCTCCGACCCTGACTCCCAACTGGCGGCCATCGCGGCGGTGGTCCAGCGGCTCGGCGGCCTGGACGTCTTCATCTCCAACGCGGGCGTCCTGCGCGCGGCCTCCGTCTTCGACCAGCCCGTGGCCGACTTCGACCTCGTCACGAACGTCAACTACCGCGGCTACTTCCTGGGCGTCCGCGCGGTCGCCCCGGTCATGGCGCTCCAGCACAAGGCCAACCCGGCGGCCTGGTTCGACATCATCGAGATCAACTCGAAGTCCGGGCTGGAGGGCTCCAAACGCAACTTCGCCTACGCCGGCTCCAAGTTCGGCGGCATCGGTCTGACCCAGTCGTTCGCCCTCGAACTGGTCGAGGCCGGCATCAAGGTCAACGCCATCTGCCCGGGCAACTACCTCGACGGGCCGCTCTGGACCGACCCCGAGTGCGGCCTGTTCGTCCAGTACCTCCGGACCGGCAAGGTGCCGGGGGCGCGGACGGTCGACGACGTCCGCCGCTTCTACGAGGCCAAGGTCCCGCTCGGCCGCGGCTGCCTCCCGTCCGACCTCGCCAAGGCCGTCTACTACATCGTCGAGCAGGCCTACGAAACGGGCCAGGCCCTCCCCGTGACGGGCGGCCAGAACATGCTCAACTGACCGGAAACACGAGGACAAAGATGACTCTCCCAGCCACCCAACCCGCCATCGAGTACACGGGCCCGAACGAGGTCCGCCTCAACCCCGCCAAACCGCTGCCCGAGATCGGGCCGCACCACATCGTCCTCGCAGTCGAGGCCTGCGGCATCTGCTTCTCCGACACGAAGCTCCTCCACACCTTCGACCGCCACCCGCGCAAGTCCGCCGTCACGCGCGTGGTCGGCGGCCCGGTCACGCCCGCCGCCGAGCTCGCGCAGGCCCTCGCCGAACAGCCGGGCTACGCCCCCGGCGGCCTCCCCGTCACGCCGGGCCACGAGTGCGTCGCGCGGATCGCCGCCGTCGGCGCCGCCGTCACCCGTCACTCGGTGGGCGAGCGAGTCCTCGTCCAGACGGACTACCGCCACCTGCCGACGGCGGCCAGCGTGGCGGCCTTCGGCTACACGATCGACGGCGGCCTGGAGCGGTACGCCGTCCTGGACGAGCGCCTGGTCATCGACCCGCAGACCGGCGAGCGCTTCCTCATCCCGGTCGACGAGCGGACGACGGCCGCCGGCGTGGCGCTGATCGAGCCGTGGGCCTGCGTCGAGTGCGCCTACGCCTGGCCGGAGCGCCAGGGCCCGCTGCCGGGCGGCCGCCGCCTCGTCGTGGCCGACCCGGGCCACGCTCCGACGGGCGTGGACGGCTGGGGCGTCCCGGTGGTGGCGGCGGCCGACGTCACGCGGGTCGAGGGCCTTTACGACGACATCGCCTACTGCGGCGCGGACGCGGACGTCATCGAGGCGCTCGGCCCCCACCTGGCGCCGCAGGGCCTGTTCGCCCTCGCCCTCGGCGGCGCCGCGGTCGCCCGGCCCGTCCAGCTCGACGTCGGCCGGATCCACTACGACCAGACCCGCTACACGGCGACGGCCGGCCCCGACCTGGCGGCCGCCTACGCCCGCATCCCGGCGGTCACGGAGCTGCGCCCCGGCGAGAAGGTCGCCATCATCGGCGCGGCCGGGCCGATGGGGCTGATGCACACGGTCCGGGCGGCGGTCGCCGGCATCGCGGGCCTCGAGATTGAGGCGGTCGACGTGGACAACGCCCGCCTGGCCCGCCTGGCCGCGGTCGTCGACCCGCTGGCCCAAGCCCACGGCGTGCCCTGCCGCTGCCACAACTCCACCGCCGAACCGCTGACCGGCCCCTACTCGTACATCGCCGTCCTGGTCCCGGCCCCGGCCCTGCTGGCCCAGGCGGTCTCGCTGGCGGGCGACGGCGCCATCGTCAACGCGTTCGCCGGCTTCCCCGTCGGCACGGTGGCCGCCCTCGACCTCAACCACGTCGCCCGCCACGGCGTCTACCTGGTCGGCACGTCGGGCTCGCGCATCCCGGACATGCGGGCGGTCCTGGCCAAGGTCGAGTCGGGCCGCCTCGACACGACCGTGTCGCTCGACGCCGTCACGGGGCTGGGCGGCGTGGCGGACGCGCTCGCCGCCGTCGACAACCGGACCTCGGGCGGCAAGATCATGGTCTACCCGGGGATCGCGGACCTGCCCCTGACCAGGCTGGCCGAGTTGCCGGAGCGCTACCCGGCGGTGGCCGCGGCGATGGCGGGCGGACGCTGGACCACGGCCGCCGAGGCGGCCCTCGCCGACGTCACGGGCACCGCCACCACCAGCGTCACGGCCGTCGCGGGCGCGGAGTAAGGAGTCACGATGGCCACGACCGTCGTCATGCCCCAGTTGGGCAACACCGTCGAGAGCTGCCTCCTGGCCGCCTGGCGGGTCGCCGTCGGCGACAGCGTCGACGCCGCCACGGTCCTCTGCGACATCGAGACGGACAAGTCCGCCATGGAGGTCCCGGCCGGGGTCGCGGGGACGGTCCTGGCGTTGCTGGCCGCGGTCGACGACGACGTGCCGGTCAAGGCGCCGATCGCCGTCATCGGCCGGCCGGGCGAGGCGGTCCCCGACGCGCCGACGGCCGACCCGGCCACGCCGGTCACGCCGACCGTACCCCCGGCCCCGGCTCCCGCCGCCGGCCGGCCCGCCCGGGCCGCCCGGGCCCCTTCCACCGCGGCCGCCCCCGTCACGCCCACCGCCACGCCGGCGGCACCGGCAGCACCGGCCGAGTCGGCGGCACCGGCCGGCCCGGCCCTGGCCTCGCCCCGCGCCAAGGCGCTGGCCGCCGCCCACGGTCTCTCCCCCGCCACGCTGACGGGCACGGGCCCCGACGGCCTCGTGACCGAGCGTGACGTCCAGGCCGCCTTGGCGGCCTCCCCCGGCCTGACCCGGGCCGCGCAGGCCCACTCCGGCGCCCTCCCGACCGGTCCGGGCAGCGCGCTGGGCGGCCGGACGGCGCTGGCCGACCTGGCCGACCAGGCCGCCCCCAGCCCCACCGCGACCCCCGCCACAGCCCCGGCGACCGCCGGGCCCGGAGAGCGTGACCTCCCCTTCCCCGGCCCTTCGACCGACACGCCGCTCAAGGGAGTGCGCCAGATCATCGCCGACCGGATGCTGGCCTCCCTGGCCACGTCGGCCCAGTTGACCTATACGGCGACGGCCGACGCCACGGCCCTCCTGGCGCTGCGAAGCCGCTTCAAGGCCGCCGACCCGGCCTGGGGCCTCAGCCACGTCACGCTCGGCGACCTCGTCGGCTACGCCTTCGTCCGGACGCTGGCCCGCCACCCCGG
>JAISTC010000207.1 GCA_031272805.1 Propionibacteriaceae bacterium | reverse complement strand
CACCACGTCGACCCGTTCGAGGTCGTCCACGTGGGCGATGAGATCGAGGCCTTGGTCCAACAGAAGGAAGACAAAGAAGGCCGTCTCATCCTCTCCAAGAAGCGCGCCCAGTACGAGCGCGCCTGGGGGACGATCGAGAAGGTCAAGGAAGAAGACGGCGTCGTCACGGGCCGCGTCATCGAGGTCGTCAAGGGCGGCCTCATCATCGACATCGGCCTGCGCGGCTTCCTCCCGGCCTCGCTCGTCGAGATGCGCCGTGTCCGCGACCTCCAGCCCTATGTCGGCCAGGAACTCGAAGCCAAGATCATCGAGCTCGACAAGAACCGCAACAACGTGGTCCTGTCGCGCCGGGCCTGGCTGGAGCAGACCCAGTCCGAGACCCGCCACACCTTCCTCAACCAGTTGGCCAAGGGGCAGATCCGCAAGGGCGTCATCAGCTCCATCGTCAACTTTGGCGCCTTCGTCGACCTGGGCGGCGTGGACGGCCTCGTCCACGTCTCCGAGCTCTCCTGGAAGCACATCGACCACCCGTCCGAGGTCGTCGAGGTCGGCCAGGAGGTCACGGTCGAGGTCCTGTCCGTCGAGATGGACCGCGAGCGCGTCTCGCTGTCCCTCAAGGCGACGCAGGAAGACCCGTGGCAGACGTTCGCCCGGCTCCACCAGATCGGCCAGATCGTGCCCGGCAAGGTCACGAAGCTCGTGCCGTTCGGCGCGTTCGTGCGGGTCGGCGACGGCATCGAGGGCCTGGTCCACGTGTCCGAGCTGGCCGAGCGCCACGTCGAAATCCCCGAGCAGGTCGTCACGGTCGGCGACGATGTCATGGTCAAGATCATCGACATCGACCTCGACCGCCGCCGCATCTCGCTCTCCCTCAAACAGGCGAACGAAGGCGTGGACATCGCGGCCGACGATTTCGACCCGTCGCTGTACGGCATGACCGCCAGCTACGACGAGCAGGGCAACTACATCTACCCCGAGGGCTTCGACCCGGAGACCAACGAGTGGAAGGCCGGCTACGAGGAGCAGCGCGCCGCCTGGGAGGCCCAGTACGCGGAGGCCCAGGCCCGCTGGATGCAGCACAAGCACCAAGCCGAGGAGGCCAAGCACCAGGCCATCGTCCTCCAGGCCGAGGAGGAGGCCGCCAGCGCCTACGTCTCGACCGACGCGGACGCGCCGGAGGAGACCGGCTCCCTGGCCGGCGACGAGGCGCTCCAGGCCCTGAAGGAACAACTGATCGAAGCGAAATGATTGTTCGGCCATCCTGAGCGCAGCGCAGTATGGCCGAACAATCATCCTGAGCGCAGCGAAGGATCTCGCCGTCAGCGTGGCGAGCTCTCCCGGAGAACGCCACGGTTGAAGGTGAGATCCTTCGCTGCGCTCAGGATGACAGAGGTGGCGGTCTGGATGACATGGTTTTGTTGGGATGACATGGTCTTGTTGGGATGACGGATACGATCGCCTCATGTGGCGTGTGGGGCTGACGGGTCCGATCGCGGCCGGGAAGTCGACCGTGGCGGCGCGGCTGCGCGAACTGGGTGTGACCGTGATCGATGACGACGTGCTCGCCCACGACGTCCTGGCCCCCGGCTCCGCTGGCGCCAGAGCTGTCGGCGTCACGTTCGGGGCCGGGGTCATGGCGGGCCCGGACACAGTGGACCGGGCCAAGCTCGCCGCCGTCGTCTTTGCCGACCCCGCCGCGCTGGACCGGTTGGAGGCCATCGTCCACCCCCGCGTCAAGGCCGCCGCCCAAGACTTGGAGGACGCCGCCCGGGCCCGGGGCGAGCGGCTCGTCGTCCACGACATCCCCCTGCTGGTCGAGACCGGCCAGGCCGGCGAGTTCGACGAGGTCCTCGTCGTCGACGCGCCCGAGGACCTGCGCGTCCAACGCCTGGTCGAGACCCGGGGCCTCAGTGAGCCGGAGGCGCGCGCCCGCGCCGCCGCCCAGGCCAGCGTCGCCGAGCGCGCCGCCGTGGCCGACGTGACCTTCGACGGCGCCGGCCCCGTCGCGGCGCTGCGCGACCAGGTCACGGCCTGGTGGGAGCGGGCCGCGCGCATCCTTGCGACAAGGTGACATGCACCACTAGGCTGACCCCACTACTCCACCTTTCAACCCCGACCGCCCGCCCGCCCGCGGGCTTCCTCCGAAGGAGTTTTCATGTCCACCGTCACATCCTCCCGGCTTCGCGGGATCGGCGCCGCCGCCGTCCTCGCGGTCGCCGCCCTCAGCCTGCCCGCCGCGTCCGCCCAAGCCTCGGACGGCCTCTCCTGGTACACGCCGTACATCGTCGCTCCCACCGTCGGCCAGGTGGCGACGGCCCTGATCTCTTGGGACGACAGCCTCGGCTGCGATCCCGCCACGGCCACGGTCGAGTCCGAGCCCGCGGGTATAGAGATCGCCCCGGTCGACTGGGCCCAGGTCGTCCCCGACGCGGAGACCGGCACGGTCATGATCCCCTACACGGCGTCGGACTTCGGCTCTTACCAACTCCGCTTCGTGTTCGACCAGTGCCAGACCACGTGGGGCAACATCGGGTTCCTGGCGCAACAGTCAAGCCTGTCCTTGGCGACGACCGAGGCGCCCGTCGGCGAGGCCATCGCGGCCAAGTTCATCCTGGGTGGAGACCTGGCGACCGACGTGGTCTGCCAGCCGACCTACGGGATCGTGTCCGAGCCGGCCGGTGTCAAGGCCGTCTACCAGTACTCCGCGGACGGGATGGACTACTACGACTTGACCGCGGACCAGCCCGGTACCTACACGGTGTCCTACCTGGGGATGTGCGGTGGCTCCGTCACGGGCGGGACCGTGACGTTTACCGGTTCCGGCGGGAGCACCCACCTAGATTGGACGGTCAGCCCGACGACCGCGACGGTCGGCCAGAACATCGCCATTGGCATCCCCTGGAATGCCGACCTGGCGGCGGCGTGCTCGACGGGCGACCGCCCGGCCTCTCTGGAATCCGAACCCAAGGGCGTCGTGATCACCGCCCGGGCCGAGTACCTGCCGCCGCTCGGGGCCGACAACTGGGTGCCGCCCTACGTGAACTACCTGGCCTCGGCCAACACCCCGGGCACGTACCAGATCCGCTACGTCGCGGGCGACTGCTCGACCGACTGGCAGACCGTCACGTTCACCGACGTCACGCCGCCGAACTGGTGGCAGCAGTTGATCGAGCAGATCCTGGACTTGCTCAAGCAGATCCTGGCCATCATCCAGAGCTTCCTCAACAACCTGCCGGGGGTGACGCCGACGGCCGAGTAGCCCGCCCGACGTACCGAGGGTAACGACCGGGGGCTGTCCCAGGGCTCAGCGCGAGCCCAGGGGCAGCCCCCCGGTCACTACGCTGGTCCCATGCGACCGATCACCGACGTGCGCCGCCGCGTCGCCCCCTTCCACGTCGTGGCCGACTTCCAGCCGTCCGGCGACCAGCCCGAGGCCATCGCCGAACTCGAACGCCGCCTCAAGGCGGGCGAGAACGACGTCGTCGTGCTCGGCGCGACCGGGACCGGCAAGACCGCGACCGTCGCCTGGCTGGCCGAACGCCTGCAACGGCCGTTGCTGGTGATGCAGCCCAACAAGACGCTGGCCGCCCAGTTCGCCCAGGAGCTGCGTGACTTCTTCCCCGACAACGCCGTCGAGTACTTCGTGTCCTACTACGACTACTACCAGCCCGAGGCCTACATCCCCCAGACGGATACCTACATCGAGAAGGACGCCTCGCTCAACGAGGAGGTCGAACGGCTCCGCCACAAGGCCACGTATTCGCTGCTGACCCGGCGTGACGTCGTCGTCGTGGCGACCGTGTCGGCCATCTACGGCCTCGGCACGCCCCAGGAGTACGTCGACCGGGCGATCCGGTTGGAGCGGGGCCAGGACTTCGGCCGGGACACGCTGCTGCGCCGCCTCGTCGACATCCAGTACGTCCGCAACGACCTGGCCGGCACGCGCGGGACGTTCCGGGCCCGCGGTGACACGGTCGAGGTCTTCCCGATGTACGAGGAGCTGGCCTGGCGCGTCGAGTTCTTCGGCGACGAGGTCGACCGGCTCTCCACGCTCAACCCCCTGACGGGCGAGGTCGTCAGCGAGGACGAGGCCATGCAGATCTTCCCCGCCACCCACTACACGGCCGGCCCCGAGCGGATGGAGCGCGCCATCGCCGGCATCGAGGCAGAGTTGGAGGAGCGGCTCGAGGAACTCAGGAGCCAGGACAAGCTGCTGGAGGTCCAGCGCCTGGAGATGCGGACCCGCTACGACATCGAGATGATGCGCCAGATCGGGACGTGCTCCGGCATCGAGAACTACTCCCGCCACATCGACGGCCGCGCCGCCGGGACGCCGCCGAACTGCCTCCTCGACTACTTCCCCGAGGACTTCCTCCTGGTCATCGACGAGTCCCACGTCGCCGTGCCGCAGATCGGCGGCATGTACGAGGGGGACATGTCACGCAAGCGCACGTTGGTCGAGCACGGCTTCCGCCTGCCCTCGGCGATGGACAACCGGCCGCTCCGCTGGGAGGAGTTCACGGAGCGGATCGGCCAGACCGTCTACCTGTCGGCCACGCCGGGCGACTACGAGCTGGCCAAGTCGGGGCCGCCCGTCGAGCTGCTGATCCGCCCGACCGGCCTGGTCGACCCGGAGATCGTCGTCAAGCCGACGACGGGCCAGATCGACGACCTCATGGGGGAGTGCCGGGCCCGCGCCGAACGTGACGAGAGGGTCCTCGTGACGACGCTGACCAAGCGGATGGCGGAGGACCTGACCGACTACCTCGTCGCCCACGGCATCCGCGCCCGCTACCTCCACTCCGACATCGACACGCTCTCCCGGCTCGACCTGCTGCGCCAGCTCCGGCTGGGGGAGTACGACGTCCTCGTCGGCATCAACCTGCTGCGCGAGGGCCTCGACCTGCCGGAGGTCTCCCTCGTCGCCATCCTCGACGCCGACAAGGAAGGTTTCTTACGGTCGGAGCGCAGCCTGATCCAGACGATCGGCCGGGCGGCGCGGAACGTGTCGGGCCAGGTCCACATGTACGCCGACGCCATGACGCCGTCGATGACCAAGGCGATCGACGAGACCACCCGGCGCCGCGCCAAGCAGGTCGCCTACAACGCGGCCCACGGTCTCGACCCCCAGCCGCTGCGCAAGAAGATCGCGGACATCACGGAGCTGCTCGCCCGCGAGGACGCCGACCAGGTCGTGACGCCCCGTTCCGGCCGGGGCGCGGCGGTCTTCGACCCAGCCGCCAAGGCCCGGCCCGTGCCCCAGGCCCAGTCCGAGTTGGCCGACCTGATCGAGCAGTTGACCGCGCAGATGCACGCGATGGCCGCCGAGCTCCAGTTCGAGGCCGCGGCGCGCCTGCGCGACGAGGTCGCGGAGCTGAAGAAGGAGTTGCGCGGGATGGTCGAGGGGATGCGCTGAGCCGCCTAGAGCGGCCCGCCGAGGTCGACGGCCTCGGCGCCCAGCACGGCCTCCGGGCCGAGGCGGCCGGTCAGCCAGCCGAGCAGGCTCGACGTCGCACCCCGGACCTCGGCACAGGGGGCACCGGTCCCGACGACGAGGTCGGCGCCCTCGTCGGCCAGGAGGTGGACCTGGCAGTGGCGCAGCCGGTCGTTCAGGCGTTCGGCGTTCCACTCGAGGAGCCACGCCGCCACCCGGACGTCCAGGTCGGTCAGCGTCAGGCCGAGGCGCAGGTCGATGTGGTGGAGGATGACCTCGTTGAGCCGGGCGTAGGCCAACGCCACGGCGGGCAGGGAGCCGAGCGGGGTCGTCAGATGGGCCTGCCAGTCCGCCTCGGCCAGCTTGTCGAAGGTCTCCAGGAGGCGGCCGGACGACGTGTCGAGCGAGACCTGCAGCTCGACCGCCCGGCGCCGCGACAGCGGTTCGAGGTCGTGGTCCGGCTCGTCGATCGGCCACGTCAGATACCGCTCGCCGCGCAGCAGCCGCTCGGCCAGCGCGACGGTCCGGTCGGCCTGCTGGGCGAGGTGGCAGACGACGTGGGCGCGGGCCCAGCCGGGCAGCCCGGAAGGGTACTGCCACTCGTCCTCGGCCAGCCCGATCGTGTCCCCCAGGAGCGCCTGGGTCGCGCCGATCAGCCGCACCCGCAGATCCGGCAAGAGCGAGCGGTCAAACAGTTGGCCGGTCATGGGCCCAACTTACCGCTTGGCCATGGGGTCGGGCACGCTGGCTACGGAGCGAGGAACGAGCGACAGCCAGCGGGCCCGACCCCATGGCTCACACCTCGGCGGTCTGCCGCACCTTCGCGATGGCCTTCATCACGTGGTACAGGACCAGCGCCGTGATCGTGCCGGACGCGACGCCGCCGAGTTCCAGCCCGCCGCTCCAGGTGGCCGTGGCGGCGTCCCAGGTCGACCCGATGTGGAACGTGAAGTCCGCGATGCCCATGATGAGGCCGACGGCGGCGGGGAACAGATTGACCGGCGAGGCGAAATCGACCTTGTTCTCGACCCAGATGCGGGCGCCGAGGAGCCCGATCATGCCGTAAAGGACGACGCCGGCGCCGCCGATGACGCCGCCGGGGACCGTGTTGACGGCCGCGCCGAACTTGGGGATGAGCGAGAGCACGAGCGCCGTGCAGGCGGCCACCCAGTACAGGGCCGTCGAGTAGACCTTGGTCGCCGCCATGACGCCGATGTTCTCGGCGTACGTCGTCGTGCCGGAGCCGCCGCCCAGCGCGGCCAGCGACGTGGCCACGCCGTCCGACAGGAGCGCGCGGCCCATCAGCGAGTCGTAGTTGCGGCCGGTCATGAGGGCGACCGACTTGACGTGGCCGACGTTCTCCGCGATCAGGACGAGGACGACGGGGAGGAAGTAGCCGAGGACGGACCAGTTGGCCGTCGGCGTGTGGAACTCCGGCAGGCCGACCCAACTGGCGTCTTCGATCGCCTGGAAGTCGACCTGGCCCTGGATGAGCGCGGCGATGTAGCCGACGAGGACGCCGAGGAGGACGGAGAGGCGGCCGATCAGGCCGCGGAACAGGACGGTGATGAGGACGATGCCGATGATCGTGACCCAGCCCGTCAGGCTGGCGGTCCCGCCCGTGTCCGCGTCGACCACCGCCTGGAAGTTGTTCTTGGCGGAGACGGCCAGGTTGAAGCCGATGATCATCACGATCGTGCCGGTCATGGCGGGCGGCATGAACCGGTCGATCCAGGCGGCCCCGGCGAAGTGGACCACGAGGCCGACCAGGGCCAGCAGCAGGCCGGCCGACATGACGCCGAACAGCGCGTCGCCGAGGTCGCCGTTGTCCATCGCCTTGGCGGCGATGATCGGCGAGATGAAGGCGAACGAGCTGCCCAGGTAGCTGGGCAGGCGGTTGCCCGTGATGAGGAGGAACACGATCGTCCCGAGCCCCGAGAACAGAAGCGTCGTCGACGGCGGGAACCCCGTCAGCAGCGGCACGAGGAACGTGGCGCCGAACATGGCGACGACGTGCTGCATGCCCATCGAGATGGTCTTGCCCCAGCCCAGCCGCTCATCCGGCGCGATGACCTCCCCCTGCGCGATGTCCTTGCGATACTTCCACAACGCCATGGCCAATCTCCCCCTAAGTCGTGCTCTTGGGCCCAAGTCAGCCCCACCCTATGTCACTGCAAGCCGCGCTTTCGACCAGCCCAGTCCTCCTCTGTCATCCTGAGCGCAGCGAAGGATCTCGACCTGGGTAGGCAGAGATCCTTCGCTGCGCTCAGGATGACAGGGGTGCGCTCAGGATGACAGGGGTGGCGCTCAGGATGACAGAGCTGAGCGCAGGCCGTCAGAGTAAATCGTATATTTGTTCGATCCGCCCGGCGTGGCCGCGCTGTGCCGCCGCCGATGCGAACTACGATGCTCCACGTGCCGAATCAACTGCTTGTGCGGGGTGCCAGGGAACACAACCTCGCCAATGTCTCGGTCGCGCTGCCGCGGGACGCGCTGATCGTCTTCACGGGGCTCTCCGGCTCGGGCAAGAGCTCCCTCGCGTTCGACACGATCTTCGCCGAGGGCCAGCGCCGCTACGTCGAATCGCTGTCCGCCTACGCGCGCATGTTCATCGGCCAGATGGACAAGCCGGCGGTCGACTTCATCGAGGGGCTCTCCCCGGCCGTGTCGATCGACCAGAAGTCGACCTCGCGCAACCCCCGCTCGACCGTCGGCACGATCACGGAGGTCTACGACTACCTCCGCCTCCTCTTCGCCCGCATCGGCACCCCGCACTGCCCGGAGTGCGGCGGCGTCATCACGCGCCAGTCGGTCCAGCAGATCACCGACCGCCTCCTCGCCCTCCCCGAAGGCACCCGTTTCCAGGTGCTCGCCCCCGTCGTGACCGGGAGAAAGGGCGAGTACCGCGACCTGTTCGCCGAACTCGGCGCCCAGGGGTTCGCGCGGGTCCGGGTCGACGGCGCCGTCTACCAACTGACCGACCCGCCGGCCCTCGAGAAACAGAAGAAGCACTCGATCGACGTCATCGTCGACCGCCTCCAGGCCAAGCCCGAGGCCAAGCAGAGGGTCACGGACTCCGTCGAGACGGCCCTGAAGCTGACGGGCGGCGTCCTGACCGTCGACTTCGTCGACGAAAAGGCCGGGGCGCCGGGGCGGGAGCGGCGCTTCTCGCAGAACTGGGCCTGCCCGAACGGCCACGACGTCCACATGGACGAGCTGGAGCCGCGGCAATTCTCGTTCAACGCGCCGTGGGGGGCGTGCCCGGCCTGCTCCGGCCTCGGCACGACGATGGAGGTCGACGTCGACCTCCTCGTGCCCGACCCCGACGCCTCGCTCAACGACAAGGCGCTGGCGCTCTGGACGACGCCGACGGCGTGGGGCTACTACCGGTCCCTCCTGACCTCGCTGGCCGAGCAGGAGGGCTTCTCGATGGACACGCCGTGGAAGCACCTCTCCGCGGCGGCGCGCAAGGTCATCCTCCACGGCCAGCCCGGCAACTTCATCGTCCGCTACCGCAACCGCTTCGGCCGGACCCGCTCGTGGTCCGCCCACTGGGAGGGCGTCATCCCCCACGTCAAGCGCCGTCACGAGGAGGCGGACTCCGACGCGATGCGCGAGCGCTACGCCGGCTACATGCGGGAGATCCCCTGCCCCGTCTGCGGGGGGACCCGGCTCAAGCCGGAGTCGCTGGCCGTCACGGTCGGCGACCTCAACATCGCCCAGGTGGCCGACCTGTCGATCGACCAGACCCTGGAGTTCGTCACCGGGCTCGCGCTGACCGAGCGCCAGGCCACGATCGCCGAGCGGGTCCTGAAAGAGGTCAAGGAGCGGTTGCGCTTCTTGGTCGACGTCGGCCTCCACTACCTGACGCTGTCGCGCCCGGCCGGGTCGCTGTCGGGCGGCGAGGCCCAGCGCATCCGCCTGGCGACCCAGATCGGCTCCGGCCTGATGGGCGTCCTCTACGTCCTGGACGAGCCCAGCATCGGCCTCCACCAGCGGGACAACCACCGGCTCATCGAGACGCTCGTCCGGCTCCGCGACCTCGGCAACACGCTCATCGTCGTGGAGCACGACGAGGACACGATCCGCGCGGCCGACTGGGTCGTCGACATCGGCCCGGGCGCGGGCGAGCACGGCGGCCGCATCGTCCACTCCGGGCCGCTGGCCGGGCTGCTGGACAACCAGGAGTCGATCACGGGCGCCTACCTGTCCGGCCGCCGCGCCATCCCCCTGCCCGCCGCGCGCCGCCCCGTGACCGGCCGGCAACTGACCGTGGTCGGCGCGACCGAGCACAACCTGCGCGGCATCGACGTGACCTTTCCGTTGGGGCTGTTCGTGGCCGTCACGGGCGTGTCCGGGTCGGGCAAGTCGTCGCTCGTCAACTCGATCCTCTACCAGGCGCTGGCGAAGCGGATCTACGGCGCCAAGGCCGTCCCCGGCCGCCACCAGCGGATCGTGGGCGCCGACCAGGTCGACAAGATCATCCACGTCGACCAGTCGCCCATCGGCCGGACGCCGCGCTCGAACCCGGCGACCTACACGGGCGTCTTCGACCGGATCAGGAACCTGTTCGCGGAGACGACCGAGTCGAAGGTCCGCGGCTACCAGCCCGGCCGGTTCTCGTTCAACGTCAAGGGCGGGCGCTGCGAGAACTGCGCGGGCGACGGCACGATCAAGATCGAGATGAACTTCCTGCCGGACGTCTACGTGCCGTGCGAGGTGTGCCACGGGGCCCGCTACAACCGCGAGACGCTCGAAGTCCACTACAAGGGCAAGACCATCGCCGAGGTCCTCGACCTGCCGATCGAGGAGGCGGCCGAGTTCTTCGCGCCGATCCAGGCCATCGCCCGCCACCTCAACACGCTCGTCGACGTCGGCTTGGGCTACGTCCGCCTCGGCCAGCCGGCCACGACGCTGTCCGGCGGCGAGGCGCAGCGCGTCAAACTGGCCGCCGAGCTGCAGAAGCGGTCGACCGGCCGGACGCTCTACGTGCTGGACGAGCCGACCACGGGGCTCCACTTCGAGGACATCCGCAAGCTCCTGGCCGTCCTGGAGAAGCTGGTCGACCAGGGCAACTCCGTCGTCGTCATCGAGCACAACCTCGATGTCATCAAGACGGCCGACTGGATCATCGACCTGGGCCCGGAGGGCGGCTCGGGCGGCGGGCTGGTGGTGTCGGAAGGCACACCCGAGGCCGTGGCGGCCGACCCGAACTCGTACACGGGCCAGTTCCTGGCCAAGATCCTGAAGGGTCACGCGGTCCCGGTAGCCGACCCGCTCGTGTAGAGGCCGCCCCGCGTCACCCCCGCCCCCTGTCATCCCGCCCCGTTGTCATCCCCGCCCCGCTGTCATCCCGGCGCAAGCCGGGATCTTTCCTTGGGCGGTCGACTGCCCGGCTGCAAGTCTGACTGTGGTGGGATGTCTCGCTGGCCCGAAAGATCCCGGCTTTCGCCGGGATGACAAGGGGTTTAGGCCGGCCGGTACAGAGCCACCCAGTCGGTTGTGCCCTGGTGCGGGAGGTAGGCCAAGCGGCGCCGGCCCGCGGCGTCCAGCGGGGTGGCCAGGGGCTGCCAGGGCGCGTCTGCTAGGTCGGGCCACGGCTCTGGCACGGGCGCCGCCACCTCGTCCAGCCACGCCTCGACCAGGGTCCACGCCGCCGTCACGCGGTCCGCCGGGACAGCCTGGCCGCTGAGAAGCGCGTCGGCCTCTTGCAGGGTCGGCCGGCCGGCGGGCAGGCGCACGGTGTGGGGGCCCTGTCGGGTCAGGGGGCCGAACTTCGGTCGGGTCGGCGCGGGCAGCGGGAACCGCGCGCGCGTGACCGCGCGGAGCCGGTCCGCCAACTCCGGGGGCGCGGCGAACAGCGCCGCGGCGTCCGCCGCGTTGATCGCCCACAGCCGGAGGATCTCGCCCACGCCCCCAATGTAGCGGGGCGGCCGGCCACGGGTTGGGCGCAGGGCCAGCGGCTCGGTTAGGCTACGCCCGTGCATGGTCTTCCCCGCCGGCTTGCCGCCGCCGCGCTGCTCGCCGGCTTGGCGGCCCCGTTCGCGGCGGTCGCCTGGGCCGACACCCCCGCCTTCACCGTCCAGGACCCGGCCATTGTCGACGTGACCGGCCTGACCCGTGACCCCGCCAACAATCTCTATTGGCTCGTCCAGCCGGGCGAGGAGCCCCCGCCCGAGGCCACCGCCACCCCGGAGCAGACCTGGGGCAGCCCGACCGCCGAAGTTCCCGACGTGACGTCGACCGTCTACGGCGTGGACGAGACGGGCGCGGTCCAGGCCCGCCTGACCTTCGCCGGCGCGACCCCGAACGCCGCCTCCCTCGGCTTCTTCTCCGACTCGCTCTACATCGCCGACATCGCCGACCCCGGCCTCGACCGTGACGCCGTCACCGTCTACGGCCTCCCCCTGACCGCGGTCAGCGGCGATCGCGAGGTCCCGGCCACGGCCTTCGAGTTCTCCTACCCCGACGGCCCCCACGACGCCGCCGCCCTCCTCATCCGCCCCGACGGCCAACTCCTGTTCGCCACGACCGCGCCGGTCGCCCGCCTCTACGCGGCGCCCCTCAACCCCAGCCCGGACACGGTCAACCGCCTCGAGGTCGTCGCCAACCTGCCCGACGGCATCACGGACGGGCTGTACCTGAGCGACGACCTCATCGCCGTCCGCACGGCGGCCGAGATCCTCGTGCTGGAGACGGGAACCTACACGGTGGTCGCGACGGGCGCGGTCGAGACCGCGGGCGAGGCGCTGGCCTTGTCGCTCGACGGCACCACGCTCCTGACGGCCGCCGACGGCGCCCCGGCGGCGATCGTGGCCGTCGACATCCCGCTGACGGAGACCGTGGTCGACGCCGAGGAGCCCGAGCCCTCGCCCATGCCGGTGTCGAACGTCGACCGGCAGGGTACGCTCGTGATGCTCGTGGCGGCCTGTTTCATGGCCGTGATCGCGGGCGTGCTGGCGTTCCTGCGGCGCTGAGGGCCGCCGGGCCGAGGGCGGAAGGAGCGGGGCGTGACCGGGCTCATCGACACGACCGAGATGTACTTGCGGACGATCTGGGAACTCCTCGAGGAGGGCGTCGCGCCGCTGCGCGCCCGCATCGCCGAGCGGCTCCAGCAATCCGGCCCGACCGTCTCCCAGACCGTCTCGCGGATGGAGCGCGACGGCCTCCTGCGCGTCCACGAGGACCGCCGCATCCTCCTCTCCGAGGAGGGCGAGCGGCTGGCCATGGACGTCATGCGGCGCCACCGGCTGGCCGAGCGGCTGCTGGTCGACGTCATCCGGCTGGAGTGGCCGCTGGTCCACGAGGAGGCCTGCAAGTGGGAGCACGCCATGGGCGAGGCGGTCGAGGTCAAGCTCGTCACGCTGCTGGCCGACCCGGAGCTGTCGCCGTACGGGACGCCGATCCCCCGGTTGGACGACTCGGTCGGGGCGGCCTTGGAGCGGTTCCGGTCGGGCGTGCAGTCGTTGGCGGAGCGCTGCGACGGCAGCCCGGTCACGGTCACGCTGGCCCGGATCGGCGAGTACCTCCAGCGGGACGCGGACGCGCTCGGCGCTCTGGCGGAGGCCGGCGTCCTGCCGGGTGTGGCGATCGTGGCGGAGTGCGACCGGACGCGCCTGACGCTGCGCGGCCCGGAGGGCGAGTGCGCCCTGGACGCGGTCTGGGCAGACCAGTTGTTCGTCCGGTAAGGGTCCCTCTGTCATCCCGAGCCCGTCCCCCTGTCATCCTGAGCGCAGCGAAGGATCTCTGCCTACCCAGGTCGAGATCCTTCGCTGCGCTCAGGATGACAGATGAGGTGAGGTGACAGATGAGGTGAGGTGGCAGGGTGTCATCCCGGCGAAAGCCGGGATCTTTCCTCCAGCAGTCGACCACCCGAGCCAAAGATTCCGGCTTCCGCCGGAATGACGATGAGACCAGGATGACCAGAGAGATGGATGGGCAGGGAGAGGTGGGACGTCCTGTCGCATGCTGAAACGTTCGATCCGCCCGGTTTATTCCCACTTCTTCCTGAACGTCCGGTCACGTTCGGGAACGGATGTGCAGGGCGGTCGCTACAAGAGATGATGCGGCGGTTTGTCGGCCATCAAGCGGCGTTCGTCGGCGGTCAGCGTCGTCCGGTGGGAGGGCGGCTGGGTCACGGTGTCGAGGCCGAGGCGGTGGGTCAGCCCGGCCAGGGCGGCGTGCCAGCGGGCGGGGCCGAAGCGGTGGGCCGCCTCGGGGTCCGGGTGGGGCCAGGGGTCGCCGGCCGCCCAGGCCGCCTCGGCGTGCGCCGCCAGGGCCGCGCCGTCCCAGCCGAGCCCGGCCAGCGTGACGAGGAACGCCGCCCCGTCGCCGGCCGCGTCCGCCGGCACGTCCAGGGCCTGTCCCGTCAGCGCCCGCGCCAACGCGCCGGCCCAGCTCTCCGCCGCCGTCATGCCTACCCGTCCTTCCTTGGCCCGACACGGTATCGTAGGCAATCCAGGCCTCGTAGCTCAGGGGATAGAGCGTCGGTTTCCTAAACCGTGCGTCGGAGGTTCGAATCCTCCCGGGGCCGCCGGCCAGGGCGGTGCCTGGCCTCAGCCTCGGGCAATGGAGCGGAGGTACGGACTCGTGGGTTTCTTGACGGTGTTCCTCATCGTGGGGTTGAGCGTGGCCGGGCTCGTCTGGATCGACGAGCGCGACCAGTGGCGTCGGGCGCGGCCGGCCGTCCAAGAGGGGGTCGTGCGGCTGCCGCCCGAGCTGATCCAGGCCTTCTACGCGCCTGCCGCCGAACCCGCCGAACGCCGCCGGGGTGACGCTGACTAGGCCCGATGCCCGGCCGCCGGCCTCGGCAACCGATGTGGTCAACCCGTCTGTTGAACCCACCTGTCGGCCCAGCCGAAATGAGACTTTATTCCCTTGTCAGAGAGGGATAGAATGCCGAGCGTGGGAACAACGAATGTAGCCGACGATTACGACTATGACGTCCACTGGTCGCCGGCGGAGGCGGCGTTCGTCGCCACGGTGGCGGAGTTTCCGGCCCTCTCCTGGGTGGCCGACACGGCGGAGGGGGCCGTGGGCGGCCTCGGCGACCTCGTCCACGATGTCGTGGGCGACATGATCGCCAACGGGGAGGCCGTGCCCGCGCCGCTCGGCGCCGAGCACTACTGCGGCCGGATCGTGGTCTGCGTCAGCCCGCGCGTCCACCGGCGCCTGGCCGAGGCGGCGGCCGCGGCCGGGCTCAGCGTGCGCGAGTTCGCGGCCGCCCAACTGGAGGCCAGCGTGACGTCTACAGCTCCGCGCCGTCATCGTCGGGCGGGTGCCGACGGAGCAATTGCCTGATGCCGATGGCGACGGCCACGCCGAAGCCGACGGCCACGAGCCAGCCGACCCAGCGGGGCGCGCCGACGCCGATCATCAGGAGCATCCCGCCGACGACCGAGACGGCCAGGAGGATGAAGCCGACGCGGGCGATGGGGGAGAGGCGGCGCAGCGCCACGTGGGGGACGTCGCGGTAGCTCTCGTCGTCGTCGAACAGGTTGAGCTCGAACGGCTCCGGCGCGACCGTCGGCGGGGCCGGGGGAGTGGGGACCGGGGCGGGCCGGACGTCCTCGTGGAACTCCCGCGCCACGATGTCGGCGAACAGCTCATCGTCGTTGCGGGGCTGGGGTCGGGGTCCGCTCACGGGGGAAATCCTACGACCGGCGCCGGTCCGGCGGCTTGCCCGGGCGGGTTCGGGGAGTCATGCTTACGGCCAAGAACCCACCTACGCCCACCGGCCCGGACCACAGGAGTTGCGTGCTCTACAACCTCATCAAGTACCTGATCGCCCGGCCCATCTGCCTCATCGTGTTCCGCGCCAAGGTCTTCCACAAGGAGCGGGTGCCCGAGTCCGGCGCGGTCATCCTGGCCGGCAACCACCTCGGCACGGGCGAGACCTTCCTCGTCCCGGCCGTGCTCCACCGGCCCATGACGTTCGCGGCCAAAAAGGAGCTGTACACGAAGCCGGGGCTGTGGGGCCGGTTCGCCCGCTGGTTCCTCTACGCCATCCACCAGGTCCCGATCGACCGGTCCGGCGGCGGCGCCGCGGACACGGCGATGCACTCGGTCGAGAACGTGCTCGAGGAGGGCGGGGTCGTCGGCTTCTTCCCCGAGGGCAAGCGCTCGCCCGACGGCAAGCTCCACAAGGGTCACACGGGCGTGGCGCGGCTGGCGCTCGACGCCGGCTGCCCGGTCGTGCCGTTCGGCGTCGCCAACACGCGATTTCGCAAGGGCTGGCTGCCGTGGCCCTGGCTGTACGGGCCGACTGTCACGATCGGGGAGCCCGTCACGATCGACGCGGCCACGCGCGACGCCTACCTGGGCGCCGCCAACCGTGACGAGTCGGGCGCGGTCCTGCGCCGCGTGACGGACGACATCATGCGGGCGATCCAGGCGATCACGGGCCAGGAGTACGTCGACGAGTACGCCCGGCGGCGCGCGGACCCGGCGTCACCGTGACCCGCGCGTTAGGCGGGGTCCACTACCCTGTTCTCTCGTGACCGATCTGATCCCCGCGCTCGACGCCCTCCGCGCCCTCCACCCGCCGCAGCAGCCGGTCTACGACGACCCGGCGGCCGTCGACGCGGTCGTCGGGCAATTGCGGCAGTTGCCGCCGCTCGTGTTCGCGGGGGAGTGCGACGACCTCAAGGCCCGGTTGGCCGAGGCGGCGGAGGGGCGGGGCTTCGTCCTGCAGGGCGGCGACTGCGCCGAGACCTTCGACGCCGTCACGGCCGCGTCGATCCAGCGGCGCCTGCGCGTCCTGCTGTCGATGGGGGTCGTGTTGACGTACGCGGCGGAGGTGCCGGTCATCAAGATCGGGCGCATCGCCGGCCAGTTCGCCAAGCCGCGTTCGAAGGCCAGCGAGGTCCGGGACGGCGTGACCCTGCCCGCGTACCGCGGCGACGCCGTCAACGGCTTCGAGTTCACGCCCGCGGCGCGCCGGCCCGACCCCAACCGCCTGCTGCGCGCCTACTACGCCTCGGCCGCGACCCTCAACCTCGTCCGCGCGTTCACGAAGGGCGGTTTCGCGGACCTCCACCGGATGCACTCGTGGAACGCCGACTTCGTCCGCCACGCCCACGTCTCCGCGCGCTACGAGCAGTTGACCGGCGAGATCGACCGGGCGCTGGCGTTCATGCGGACGATCGGCGTCGACGGCGGCGAGGCCTACCGGACCGTCGACTTCTGGGCCAGCCACGAGGCGCTCCTGATCGACTACGAGCACGCGCTGACGCGCATCGACTCGCGGACGACGCTGCCGTACAACGTCGGCGGCCACCTGCTGTGGATCGGCGAGCGGACGCGCCAGGTCGGCGGGGCCCACGCGGAACTGCTGCGCCGGCTGCGCAACCCGCTCGGCGTCAAGGTCGGGCCGGGGGCGGACCCGGACGACATCGTGCGGCTGGCGGACGTCCTCGACCCCGACCACGAGCCGGGCCGGCTGACCTTGATCGCGCGGATGGGCGCGGCGCGGATCCGGGAGGCGCTGCCGCCGATCGTGCGGGCGGTCGAGGCCACGGGGCGGAAGGTCGTGTGGGTCTGCGACCCGATGCACGGCAACACGTTCGAGGCGGCCAACGGCTACAAGACCCGCTCCTTCGCCGACGTCACGGCGGAGCTGGACGGGTTCTTCGACGTCCACGCGGAGCTCGGGACCTGGCCGGGCGGGGTCCACTTCGAGCTGACGGGCGACGACGTGACGGAGTGCGTCGGCGGCGCGGTCGACGTGTCTGAGGCCGACCTGGAAAGCCGCTACGAGACGGTCTGCGACCCGCGCCTGAACCGCCAACAGTCCTTGGAACTGGCATTCATGGTGGCCGACCGCCTGAGCCAGTTGGATCACCCCAGATCCCGCGCCGTCGCCGACGTCATGTAGCCGCGCGGCTGGCAGGCCGTGCCGTCCAAACCCGGGTCTGATGTGCGCTGGTGGCGGTCGACCCCGCGGTTTCGGGGTGATTCGGCGTCCCGCCACAGCCACCAGCGCACATCAGACCTTGACTCCACGTCGAGTGGGCCGGCGCCGCCGCGGCGGGACTAGCATCGCCTCCATGATTGATCTCCGTTCCGATACTGTGACCCGGCCTACTCCGGCCATGCGCGAGGCTATGGCGCAGGCGCCCGTGGGCGATGATGTGTACGGCGAGGACCCGTCCATCAACGAGTTGGAGGCGCGGGCGGCCGAGTTGTTGGGCCACGAGGCGGCCCTGTTCTGCGCCACCGGCTCGATGGCCAACCTGCTCGGCTGCTGGCTCGTGGCCGAGCGTGGGACCGAGCTGGTCTGCGACGAGCAGGCCCACATCGTCCGGGCCGAGGTCGGCGCCCACGCCGCCCTCCACGGTATCCAGACCCGGACCTGGGCGAGCCCGGACGGCGTGGCCGACCCGGACGTCGTGGCCCGGATCATCGCCGACCGGGCCCCCCACCTCGTGGCCACGGGCGGGGTCGAGCTGGAGAACACCCACAACTTCGGCGGCGGGACGATCCAGCCGGTCGCGGTCGTCGAGC
>JAISTC010000188.1 GCA_031272805.1 Propionibacteriaceae bacterium | reverse complement strand
GAAAACGAAGCCGGGAGGGACCATCGCATTGGTCCCTCCCGGCCGTGTGAGGCTCTTATCCCCCCCGGAACAGCCTCACATCTCGTTACGACCTACATCTCGTGGCGCAGTTCGCGCAGCCGCTCCGCCAGGAGGGCTTCCAACTCGGGGATGGTGCGGCGCTGGAGCAGGCGGTCCCAGTGGCTGCGGGCGGGCTTGATCTGCGGCCCCTGGGCCGGCGTCCCGTCGTGCCGCAGGGCGACCTGGCCGCAGCGCGGGCAATCCCAGTAGCCGGGCGCGGGCGCGTCCTCCGCGAAGGTCAGCGAGAACTCGTGGTCGTTCTGGCACGCGTACGACACGCTGACGCGCGGCGCGAAGACCTCTTGTTCGAGTACTGCTGTTGTCACGTTGGACTTCTTCTTCCTGATCTCTGTCTTGGCGGGCACGGCCGTCTCCTCCTTGTCTATCCAGGGGGTCAACGTCGCGCGTACCTCTTTTGTTCCGTTGTTCCGAAACTTGGCTAATCCTAGCGGGCGGCTGACAGCGCCCCCGCCAAACGCCCCGAGTCTTGAGTGGGACTTAACGATCTTCAACGAATGTTAACCGTGGTCATTCTGGACTTCGGCGCGCGCACAGGGGATAGTCCTTGCCGCAGGCCCAAAGCTACACCCGTTGGCCCGGTTAAGCAATCAACGAAAGTTTCGTTCAGGGGTCACAATCGCCGGGTCTCGCTCCTGTCCGGCAGGTGGTCATCGTCTGGGTCATCGGCTGGGTCATTGTCTGGGAGTTATCTGAGGATGGGGCGGCCACCCTGGTCCCATGCGAACCAGCGTCCTCGACCCCGCGGCGGCGACCGCAGCGCCGGCCGCCGCCCCCACGGCCGCCGCCCCCGGCATCGCGCTCATCCCCGCCCTCGACCCGGACGCCACCTTCGTCACGCTGGTCGAGGACCTCGTGACGCTGGGGCTGGACGTGGTCGTGGTGGACGACGGCAGCGGCGACGCGGCCGCCGCGCACTTCGACGCGGTCACGCGGTCCGCCACGGTGCTGCGCCACGCCCGCAACCTGGGCAAGGGCGCGGCGCTCCGGACCGGGCTCGCCTGGATCGCCGACCACTGCCCGGGCGACGCCGTCATCGTCACGCTGGACGCCGACGGCCAGCACCTCCCCGGCGACGCGGCGGCCGTCCTCGACCGGGCCCGGGAGCATCCCGGGATCGTGCTGGGCCGCCGGGAGATCCCCGACCACGCGCCGCTCAAGAGCCGGCTGGGCAACGCCGCCGCCCGCCGCCTGTTCGCCGGCGTCACGGGCGTCCGCGTCTCCGACACGCAGACCGGCCTCCGGGCCTTCAACGCCGCGCTCATCCCCTGGCTCGTCCGGGTCCCGGGCCAGCGCTTTGAGTACGAGCTCAACATGCTGCTGGGCGCCGCCCGCGAGGGCGTGCCGCTGGCCGAGGTCGGCATCGCGGCCGTGTACGCCGACGGCAACCCGACGTCCCACTTCCGGCCGTGGCGCGACACGGTCCTGATCGGCCGCGACCTGGCCCGCTTCGCCCTGTCGTCGTTCGGCGCGTTCGCCCTCGACTACGCCCTGTTCAGCCTGTTCACGGCGGGCCTGACGGCGGCCGGGCTGGCCCACGCCGCGGCCGTGGCCAACCTCGCCGCCCGCGCCGCCAGCGCCACGGCCAACTACCAGGCCAACCGCCACTTCGTCTTCCACCGGCCCGGCGCCCGCCGCAGCGCCGGCCAGTACGCCATCCTGGCCGTCGCGCTGCTGGCCGCCAACACGGTCGTCCTCGACACGCTCGTGACGCGGCTGGCGCTCAACCCCTACGTCGTCAAGATCGGCGTCGAGCTGGCGTTCTTCGCGGTCAGCTGGGCGGTCCAGCGCCACCTCGTGTTCCGGGCCGGGGAGCCCGCGTGAGCCGCCGCCTCTTCGGGGCCGCGTACAGCGTGGCCCTCGCCCTGTTCACCGCCTACGTCCTGCTCGACACGTTCGTCATCCCCCGGCGCTACGCGCCGGTCACGGAGGGGACCGTGGCCGCCGTGGCCCCGGCATCGACCAGCGCCGCGCCGAGCGTCACCGACAGCCTCGCCCAGCCCGCCGTGACGCTCACGACGTACCGCGTGGACGACACGGACATCTACGTGGCGGACCTCCAACTCACCAGCGTCGACCAGCTCCGCGCCGCCCTGGCCGACGACACCTTCGGCCGCAACGTCACCGCCACCACGTCCACCATCGCCGCCGCCCACGGCGCCACCGTCGCCGTCAACGGCGACTTCTACGGCGCGCGGACCTCCGGCTACGTGCTGCGCAACGGCGTCCTGTACCGCGACCGGGCGGCGTCGGCCGACCAAGAGGACCTCGTCATCTGGGCCGACGGCTCGGCCTCGGTCATCCGCGAGGGCGACGTCACGGCCGCCGAGCTGGCCGCGCAGGGCGCCTGGCAGGTCCTCGGCTTCGGCCCCGGCCTGGTCGAGGACGGCGCCGTCACGGTCGCGGCGGGCGACGAGGTCGACAAGGCGATGGCGTCGAACCCGCGGACGGCCATCGGCGTCATCGCGCCCCTGCACTACGTCTTCGTCGTGGCCGACGGGCGGACCTCCGCCAGCGCCGGGCTCAGCCTGGCCCAGTTGGCCCAGTTCATGGCCGACCAGCTCGGCGTCCAGACGGCCTTCAACCTCGACGGCGGCGGTTCCTCGACGCTCTGGTCGGACGGGGCCGTCGTCAACCAGCCGACCACGAACGGCCGGAAAGTCTCGGAAAGGGCGGTGAGCGACATTGTCTACGTCGCGTGACTGGTCACGCTGGAGTTTCGTCGTCCGCCACCTGGCGGTGGCCGCCGGGCTGGGGGCGTTCTCGGCCGTCTACGAGCACTTCAGCCACGGCGTCTACACGCACTGGATGACGGGGCTGGCGGCCGGCTGGCTCGTGGGCGCCGTCCTCCCCTACCTGGTCTGGTGCCTCGTCCCGCGGCTGCGCTGGCCCGGCCCGACGGTCCGCCTGCTCCACGTCCTCGGCCTGGCCACGTTCGCCGTCGGCGCCGCCCTGAAGGGCGTCATGGTCATCTACGGCACCACGGCCGACCTGGTCTGGCCGTACTTCGCGGCGGGCGCGGCGCTGCTGCTGGCGGCCCTCGTGACCCACCTGGCCGGCGCCAGGGCCCCTCAGTAGACCATCTGCATGGCGGTTCTGACTTCGGCCAGGGTCTGGTCGGCGACCGCGTTGGCCTTCTCGTTGCCCTGCCGCAGGACCGCGTGCAGGTACGCCGGGTCGGCCATCAGCTCGGCCCGCTTCTCGCGGTGGGGCCGCAGGCGCTCGTTCAGGGCCTCCGTGACGAACTTCTTCAACGTCCCGGCGCCGCCGTCGCCGATCTCCGCGGCCACGTCTTCCGGGGTCCGCCCCGTGGCCAGCGCCGCCAGGTTGACCAGGTTGGAGACGCCGGGGCGGGCGTCCGGGTCGTAGGTGATGTGGCGGTCGGAGTCCGTCACGGCCTTCTTGATGAGCCGGGCCGTCGTGTCCGCGTCCATCCCCAACTCGATGACGTTGCCCTTCGACTTGCTCATCTTCGTGCCGTCCAGGCCCAGGATCGTGACCGCCCGTTCGGCCAGCAGCGCCTCGGCCTGAGGGAAGACGGGGCGGGCCGGGTCGACCCGGCCGTAGCGCTCGTCGAAGCGGCGGGCGACGACGCGGGTCTGCTCCAGGTGCGGCAACTGGTCCTTGCCGACCGGCACGACGTTGGCCTTGCAGAACAGGATGTCGGCCGCCTGGTGGACCGGGTAGGTCAGCAGCAGCCCGGACATCGGCCGGTCGCCGGTCGCCTCCAGCTCCGACTTGACCGTCGGGTTGCGCCGCAGCTCCGCCTCCGTCACGAGGCTGAGGAATGGCAGCATGAGCTGGTTGAGCGCGGGGACGGCCGAGTGCGTGAAGATCGTCGCCTTGGCCGGGTCGAGGCCGGCGGCGACGTAGTCGGCCACCGCGTTGATGACCCGGTCGGCGATCGGGCCGACGCCGTCGCGGTCCGTGATGACCTGGTAGTCGGCGATCAGGATGAACGTGTCGACGCCGAGGTCGAACAGCCGGACGCGGTTCGTGATCGAGCCGAAGTAGTGGCCGATGTGCAGCAGGCCGGTGGGGCGGTCGCCCGTCAGCATCCGGAACTGCTCCGGCCTGGCCGCGATCTGGGTCTCCAGCTCGCGCGACCGGCGCTGCGTCCGCGCCAGCGACGCCTCGGAATCCGCCAGCGCCAGGGCCTCTCCTGTGTCCTCGAACTCGGTCATCATGTCCTCTCTCGCAGGGGGACAGGTTACACGCTGGGCGGGACGGGCCCTGTCATCCTGAGCGGAGCCCTGTCATCCTGAGCGGAGCGAAGGATCTCGCACCTGGCATCGCCGGGGTTGAGATCCTTCGCTGCGCTCAGGATGACAAAGGCGGGCTACAGCGTCGTCTTCGGGCCCCAGTTGTAGGGCTGGAAGGCGCGCGCCGTCACGCCGGCCGGCAGGACCGTGCCCGGTTCGTAGACCTGCGCCGCTGGGTTGGCGCCCGGCTCGCCGGAGATCGCGCCGGACGCGCCCAGCGGGTCGGTCCCGTCGAGCGTGTAGTAGATGGCCGCGTCGGCGGCGACGGCCAGCGTGACGCCGCCGTCGGCCGACTCGCCCGTGACCGCCGGGAGCGTGTGCGTCAGGCCGACCTTGGCCCACTGCTCCAGGTTGAACTTCGTCCGCACGGGCACGAAGTCGACGACCTGCGGGTTGTAGTCCATCCACTTCTGCCACTGCTGCGAGGCCCCCATGTACGCGGCGTCGAGCCGGTACGGAGTCTCCAGGAGGGCCTGCTGTTCGCGCAGGAGCCGCTGCACGTTGTCGACCGACAGCGGCGCGCCGGGAGTACCCCGGAAATCACCCGAGGCCGGGCCGATCAGCTCCAGCACGTCGTCCTTCACCCGCGTCTTGAACTCGAGGTCGCCGTCGGCCGGGTTCTTCGAGTCGTAGCGCGACCAGATCTTGAACATGCCACCCGGGCCCGCCATCGACGTGGTGTTGGTCAGCCACTTGTAGCGGTAGTTGCCGCCGCCGCCGTCCATCGTGCGGGAGTAGTTCGGGTCGGTCTTGCCCTGGTTGTAGAAGGCGCCGTCGGAGTCGTTGATGTTGAACATCATCTTCTGGCCGCCGGAGCCGACCGTGTTCTCGACCACGCCCGTCCACTCGTTCTCGCAGTCGATGTAGTGGAACAGGATCATGTTGCGGATGAGCGACTCGACGTCGACGTACTCCTGGAACAACTGGTAGTTCCCCGACTTGGCCGCCGCGTGGACGGCCCGCATGACCGCCGGGTCGCCGTCGCCGGCGTCGACGCAGCCGTTGGCGAAGCAGGCGTCCTGGTAGCTGACCTTCGTGTAATCGTCGTCGTCGGAGCCGAAGTACGGCTCGAACGTCTTCGGCCCGAAGTCCTCGCGCATCGTCTTGATGCCCGCGTACTGGCCGTTGTAGAAGTAGTGGACGTACTTGGCGTGGGAGTCGAAGATGCCCATCTGGTTGGCCAGCAGCCGGGTCATCATGTCGTCGTAGCGCAGGTAGCCGGTGGCGTACCAGATGAGCGGCTGGGGGCCCTGCTGGCCCTCGGCCAGCTCAAGCTTGCCGAAGCTGCTGGCGAGCCCGTAGGGCTCGCCCTCGAACGGGTCGAAGAACTGGTACTTGGCCTTGCCGGCGCCGAATGCCTTCTTGAAGCGGATGGCGATGCCCGAGTTGAACTGCATCCGGGAGTACTGGCCGAAGCGCTTGACGCCGACCGGCTGGGCGTGCGACTCCGCGCTGGAGCCGACCTCGGGGATGTACTCGAAGTAGCCCTGGACGTAGGTCGCCGTGCTGGCGTGGGACAGCTCCACGACGTCCGACGTGACCGACACGATCGGCAGGGCCGCCAAGGCCGCCGCGTACACGGCGTCGTCGATCGTGGCCTTGTTGGCCGCCGTCCAGCGCCCGTTCGAGGCCGCTTGTTCATTCTTCAGGTTGTCCTGCAGGACGTACGTCATCGTCTGCGGCGTCGACGTGCCCCGCTCGTTGTAGGCGATGGCGCGCACGGCCACGGACTGGGTGACGTCGAACGGGCCCGTGTACACCGTCCCCTTGGTCGGCGACGGCGTGGAGCCGTCGAGGGTGTAGCGGATCGCCGTGCCCTCGACCGAGCTGAGGGTCAGCGTGAAGCCGGCCGGGTAGACCCCGCGGTCGTGGCTGAACGTCAGCGGGAACTTCTGGGCCGCCGCGTCGTTGGAGTAGCCGTAGCTCTCCTCCGCCATCAGCGCGATCGGGCCGCCGTCCGGGACGCGGGCGTGGGTCTCCAGGTAGAGCTGGGCGCCGTACTCGAAGGCGTCGATGACGCGCGGCTTGCCCGAGCTCATGTCGGTCAGGTTGACCGTCGCCGTCTTCTTGAACTCGAAGGGCAGGTGCGTCGGCCCGAGTTCCGGTTTCTCGTCGGCGATCAGGATCGTGTAGGACCGCGGCGGCAGCATGATCGGCTGCGTGAAGTCGAATGTGTCGCCCTTCTTGACGCCGTCGCGCCAGAGCCGGACCTGCGGGCCCAGCTCGATGAAGTTGTCGGTCGAGTTGTACAGCTCGGCCCAGTCGTCGTTGTTGGCCGCCGTGCCCGAGGTCGACAGTTCGTTGATGTAGACGCCCTCGATCGCGGCCGCGTCCGTCACGACCCGGCCGCGGGCGCCCTGGCCGTCGAAGCGGTACTCCAGGTACAGCTTGGGGCCGTCGGCGCCCGCGCCCTGGTAGACCGAGCCGATGAAGCCGTCGCCGTCCAGCAGGAAGGCGAGCGCGCCGCCGTTGGCCCAGCCGTTCAGCCGGGCCTCGTCGATGATGTCGCGGAGGTCCGGGGTGCGGAGCTGGCCGCGCGACGTCCTGAGCGCCGTGACGGACCAGGGGATGACGCCCTGGCTGTACTCCCGCGCGCTGATCGAGCCGGCGCGGGTCGTGTAGGTCCCGGCGTCGCCCAGCTCGGCGCGGATCGTCAGGTTGGACGTCCGGCCCGCCGGCCCGTCGGCGTACGTCGTGAACTGGATGTACGCGCTGGTCAGCGTGGCGGAGTCCGGGAGCTGGACGTGGGCGAAGCGGAACGCCGCCAGGTCGCGCACGGACGGCGTGTTGGCGGACGTCCAGTAGCCGCCGAGCTGGATGGAGCCGCCCAGGTCGACGGCCTGGCCGGTCCCCCACTCCTCGGCGTCGTCGGCGGTGACCGCGATGGCCGTCGTGGAGTGGCCGTACTCGGAGGCGTACTCGATGATGAGGCGGGGCGCCAGGGCGGCGGAGCCGTTGAAGCTGCGGACCATGAAGGGGTTGTCCGGGGTCAGGCCGCGGACCCGGAAGGCGTAGGCGGCCCGGGCCGGATCGGCGGCGTACTGGGCGGTCACGATGGCCGTCAGGTCGCCGCTCTCCCAGGTCTGGCCGGCCTTCAGAACGGGGGTGGCGAACTCGGCCTCGGCCGTGTAGTCGCGGCCCTTGAAGCTGCCGGGCGCGGCCCGGTAGGTGCCACGCTCCGTGACCTCGCCGGCCACGGCGATGCGGCCCGCGCGCGGCGCGGCGTCGCGCAGCGTCACCGCCAGCCGGGCGCCCACGATGACGGCGTCGGCCGGGAGGCTGACGTCCGCGAAGCGGAGGTACGTGTCGTAGGTCCGGGAGGACGAGTACTTCGAGTGCAGCGCCAGGCCCGAGCTGGTCAGGTCGACGGCCGTGGCGTTGGCCATGGCGTCGTCGGCGGACGCCTTGACGGCGAACGACTCCGCCTGGGCTTCGGGGACCGCGCCGACCAGGTAGTTGTGGACCGTCACGCCGGAGTCGCGGACGCCGCCCGCCACGTAGACCTTGAGCTGGGTGCGGCCCTGGCCGACCGGGATGGGGCCGGTGTAGGGCAGGCCGACGCCAGGGCCGGGGTCGGAGCCGTCGAGCGTGTACGTCACGCGGCCCGCCGGGTCGGCGGTCACCGTAACGTCGAGCGGGGCCTCGAACCAGCCGCCAGCCGGTTCGACCGACGAGTGGACGAGGCTGGTCGCGCCGTCGAGGTTCGGGCCGTCGCCCCGGTGGTACTCGATGACGAGGCGGGCGCGGTAGGTGGCGTTGCCGCCGGCGTAGACCGCGCCGATGTGGTCCGTGCCCTCCAGCCGGAAGGCCAGCGCCTGGCCGGATTGCCAGCCGAGGAGGCGGTTCTCGTCGATCAGGCGGGCCAGGTTGGGCGTGCGGAGCCGCGTCCGCGTGGCCGTGAAGCTCTCGACGTGCCAGCCGACGGCCTCCTGGCCGTAGGGCCGGGCGGAGATGGCGTAGGCGACGGACGTGTAGACGTCGGCGTCGCCCAGCTCGCCCCGGATGGTGATGTCGCTGGCCCGGCCCCTCGGCCCGGTCTCCTGAACCGTGAACTCCATGTAGGCGTCGTCGATCTCGGCGTCCGCCGGCAGCTCGACGCCGCCGAAGCGGAAGGCCGAGTACTGCTGGTACGCCGGCGTCAGGGTGGTCGACCAGTAGCCGCCGATCTGCATCGAGGATTCGAGCGAGCTGGCGCCCGCCGTGCCGTACTCCTCGGCGTCGCCGTTGGCGGCGCCGACGGTCGTCTCGAAGCGGAGCGGGGCCGCGGGGTCGGCCTGGGCCTGGGGCAGGCCGGGCAGGAGCGACAGCGCCAGGACGGCGGCCAGCGCCGCGGCCACGGGGGCGGCGGCCCGGCGCCGTCGGGGCGCGCGGATGGATGGTTCAGGTGGCATGGGAGGGCCCTTTCTGTGAGGCTGCGCGCCGGGGGACACGGGAAGCCGACGCTGGCTTCCGGGGCCCGATCCTAGGGTCGGATATAAGCCCAAATACAGGCTCCGACTAGGTGAGATATATCATCTTTCGGAGTTTGCGGTAGACCGGGCCGGGTGTGGTAAAGGCCCCCAGGGGATGGTTGCGCTTACCCAGGCCGTGGTAGTCGCTGGAGCCCGTCGCCAGGATGCCGAGGCGGTCGGCCAGCGCGTGGAGGGCGGCCCGCTGTCTCAAGTCGTGGTTGAGGTGGTCGGCCTCCACCCCGTCCAGGCCGTGGTCGCGGACCAAAGCCTCCAGGACAGGTTCAGGCAGCCAGGCGGCCCCGCCCCTCCCCCACGGGTGGGCCAGGACGACGACGGCCCCGGCCCCGTGCAGGAGGTCGACGGCCCGGGCGACGTCCGGCGTGTAGCGCTTGACCTGGGCCGGGCCCCCGTCGCGCAGCCAGCGGGCGAACGCCTCGTCGCGGTGGGCGGCGTAGCCGCGGGCCACGAGCGCGTCGGCCACGTGGGGCCGGCCGACGACCGCGTCGCCGGCCTGCGCCTGGACCTCCTCCAGCGTGACCGCCAGGCCGAGGCCGTTGAGGGCCGCCACCAGGCGCGGGATGCGCGCCTCCCGGCCCTGCCGGATCAGCTCCAACTCGGCCAGCAGCGCCGGGTTGGCCGGGTCGGGGGCGTAGCCGAGGACGTGGACGGAGGCATGGGGTCCCTCGGCGTGGGCCGACAGCTCGATGCCGGGGATGACCGCGACGCCACAGCGCTCCCCGGCGGCCAGCGCCTCGTCCCAGCCGCCGAACGTGTCGTGGTCGGTCAACGCGATGGCGTCGAGTCCGGCGGCCGCGGCGGCGGCCACCAGCTCGGCCGGGCTGTCCGTCCCGTCGGAGACGGCCGAATGCACGTGGAGGTCGGCCCGCATCACGCCACCTTCAGCCAGAGTGCGGCGGCCACCTCGGCCTCGTCGACGATCGCCGGGTCGGCGCCGGCCTGCTGGGCGTCGTGGAGGACCCCGGCGGCCAGCGCCGCGGCCTTGGAGTAGTCCCCCTGGTAGCCGACGAAGTCGGCCTCGACGCGCCGGGCCGTCAGCGTCGTGGCGGCGGCCGGGCCGTCGACCCGGGCGAAGTCCGCCACGACCGCGGCCAGGCCCGCCAGCGCCGCCGCGAAGTCGTTGCGGTCGCCCTGGATACAGGCGATCTCGTAGCGGGACCGGATCGTGTCCGGGTGGTCCGGCCCCAGGACGGCCGTCCGCCGCTCCAGCACGTCCGCGGCCAAGCGGAGAGCCGCGTCGGTCAGCCCGGCGTGGGTCAGGTCCCACGCCAGCCGGTACTGGGCCTGGAGGGTCGCGGGGTCGTCCGGCCCGCCGTCGCGCAGCGCCGCGTCGGCCGCCCGGCGGTGTCCGTCCAGGGCGGCCTCCGCCTCGCGCCGGGCCTGTTCCCGGCCGACCGCCCGCAACCGGGCGACGACCTCGCGCCGGGTCTGCGCCAGCAGCTCGTCGATGGCCTGGGCGGCCATGCGCGCGGCCGTGTCGTGGATGTCGGCGGCGCTCAGCTCGGCCTGGAGGGCCTCGGCCTGCTTGGTCACGCGGTGGTCCGGCCCCAGCGCCCGCGCCGCCGCCACGGCCACGGCCTGGGCGGTGGCCAGGGGCTCGGCGAAGGCCTCGACCAGCCGGGCCTCGAAGCCGTCGATGTCGATGACGCCGGTCCCCCGCCGCTCCATGTCCTGCCGCAGCGCCACGAGGGGCCGCTCCTCCGTCAGGCGGGCCCGGGCCCGGTCGGCCAGGGCGCGGGCCTCGTCCAGCCGGGCTTCAAGGGAGGCGGCGTCGGGCTCGGGGGCAGCCCCCCGCCACCGGCGCAGCCGGTCCCACACAGCCATGCTCGTCCTTTCGTCAGGCCAGGAGGCTCCGGACGGCCCGCAGCGCCACGGTCAGGGGCGCCAGGTTGGGCTCGCCCTGGCCGAGATCGGCCAGGAGGGCCGCCGTGTCGGCCGCGCCGGGGTGGATCTCCAGGAACCGGGCCACGGCCGCCTCGGGCTGGCCGGCCAGCGGCACGATCCGGTGGGTCAGCTCGGTCCCGGCGGCCAGGACCTCGTCGCGCAGGCTCGACCGGGCGCGCAGGGCCCAGCGGTCGGTCTCCGGCAGGCGTTCGGCCTGGCGCTGGACCTGGTCGATGCCGAAGCGCTCGCGGACCAGGAAGAACGTCCGGGCGACCTGTTCCAGGGGCCGGTCGTGGTCGGCGGCGATGCCGATGACGCCGAGCAGGACCGGCACGAACGTGGCGGCCGCCGCCCGGTGCGCCAGGTCGGGGGCCACGCCCTGCTCCTGCCAGCGGGCCAGCTCGGCCTCGTAGACGGCCCGGCCGGCCTCGGTCAGCAGGTCCGGCAGGACCCCGGCCAGGTGGCGCACCGGTTCGGCGAAGCGGTCGATCTCGGCCTGGATGTCGAGCGGGCGGCGGCCGTTGTGGAGCATCCAGCGGGTGCCGCGTTCGACCTCGTGGCGGAACTTGAGCCGGAGCGCCGCCTTGACCGACGCGGCCAACTCGGCCTTCCGCGTGACGGTCTCCGAGTGGCCGGTGCGGAGGATCGAGCGGGCGGCCAACTGGGCCCGCATGACGTCGGGGGCCGCGGCGCCCGTGTCCGTGTGGAGCCGGTGGTAGGCGGCGATGCCCTGGGAGTCGACGAAGCGGTTGACGGCGACCGTGGCCGTGATCTCGCGGCGCAGCCGGTGGCCTGTGATGAGGCCCTGGAACTCCTGGCGCAGCCGCGCCGGGAAGTAGGTCAGGAGCCGGTCGGCCACGAAGGGGTCGTCCGGCAGGTCGGAGGCCAGGATCAGGTCGGCCAGGCAGATCTTGGTCCAGGACAGGACGCTGGCCAGCTCGGGGTTGGTCAGGCCGCGGCCGTGGGCGATGCGGTCGGCCATCTCGGCGCTGGTCGGCAGGAACTCGAGCGCCCGGTCGACGTAGCCCGCCTCGACCAGCGCGGCGATCCAGTCCTCGTGGGCGCCCGCGTTGGCGGCCGCCACGCCCGCCTCGTCCGACAGGGCCGTGTTCTGGTCGACGTTGTGGACCAGGACGTGGCGGGCGACCTCGTCCGTCAGCTCGGCCAGCAGCTCGTCGCGCCGCTCCGCCGACAGGGCCCCGGCGGCGATCGCGTCGGCCAGGAGGATCTTGATGTTGACCTCGTGGTCGGACGTGTCGACGCCGGCCGAGTTGTCGATGAAGTCGGCGTTGACCTTGCCGCCCGCCAGGGCGTACTCGATCCGGCCGCGGTGGGTCCAGCCGAGGTTGCCGCCCTCGACGGCGCAGCGGGCGCGGACCTGGCCGCCGTTGACGCGGAGCGCGTCGTTGGCCTTGTCGCCGACCTCGGCGGGGGTCTCCGCGGCCGCCTTGACGTAGGTCCCGATGCCGCCGTTCCAGAGCAGGTCGACGGGCGCCTGGAGGGCGGCGTGGATGTACTCGTCGGGCGTCAGCTCCGTCACGCCGGCCGCCAGCCCCAGCGCCGCCCGCGCCTCCGGCGTGACCGGGATGGCCTTGGCCGAGCGCGGGTAGACGCCGCCGCCCGGGGAGATCAGGGAGCGGTCGTAGTCGGCCCAGCTCGACCGGGGGAGGTCGAACAGGCGGGCCCGCTCGGCGAAGCTGGCCGCCGGGTCCGGGGCCGGGTCGACGAAGACGTGGCGGTGGTCGAACGCGCAGACCAGCTTGATGTGGCGGCTGAGCAGCATCCCGTTGCCGAAGACGTCGCCCGACATGTCGCCGATGCCGACGACGGTGAAGTCGTCGTGGTCGGGGTCGAGGCCGAGTTCGTGGAAGTGGCGGCGGGTCGACTCCCAGGCGCCCTTGGCCGTGATCCCCATGGCCTTGTGGTCGAAGCCGTGGGAGCCGCCGGAGGCGAAGGCGTCGCCCAGCCAGAAGCCGCGGTCGAGCGCGATGGCGTTGGCCAGGTCGGAGAACGTCGCCGTGCCTTTGTCCGCCGCGACGACGAGGTAGGGGTCCGGGCCGTCGAGGGCGGCGACGCCCGCCGGGTGGACGACCTCGCCCGCCACGAGGTTGTCCGTCAGCGACAGCAGTGCGCCGATGAACTCGCGGTAGGCGGCCTGGCCCGCCTCCAGCCACTTGGCCCGGTCCGCCGTCGGCGCGGGCGCCTGGCGGGCGATGAAGCCGCCCTTGGCGCCGACCGGGACGATGACCGCGTTCTTGACCATCTGGGCCTTGACCAGGCCCAGGATCTCCGTCCGGAAGTCCTCCGGCCGGTCCGACCAGCGCAGCCCGCCGCGGGCGACCGGCCCGAAGCGCAGGTGGATGCCCTCGACCCGCGGCGAGTGGACCCAGATTTCGAACTGGGGGCGCGGCTCGGGCAGGATCTCCAGCTCCGAGGCGAGGAGTTTGACCGCGAACGCCTCCTGGCCCGAGGTCAGGTCGGCCGTGAAGGCGTTGGTCCGGACCATGGCGCGGACGACCGCGATGAGCGCGCGCAGCGTCCGGTCCTGGCCCAGCGCGGCGACGTCGCGCAGAGCCGAGGTCAGATGGTCGAGGATGTCGTCGGCCGTCTCGGCCTCCGCCCCGGTGGCCGGCGTCACGGCGAACTTGGCCTTGATCGCGGCGACCAGCCCGAGGGCAAAGGCGGGGTTGTCGAGGAGGGCCTGGCGCATGTACTGGGTCGAGTAGGGCAACCCGGCCTGGCGGAGGTACTTGGCGAGGGCGCGGAGCCAGGTCAGCTCGGTCCACTCGAGCCCGGTGGCGACGAGGCCGAGCAGCCGGTCCGAGTCGGTCCAGCCCCGGTAGGAGGCCTCGAACGCCCGCGTGAAGCGGGCCCGGTCGGCCTCGTCCCAGTCGTCGATGCCCGGCGCGGTGAACAGGAACTCGTAGACGACGAGGTTGTCGCCGCGCAGCTCGATCTCGTACGGCCACTCGGCGGTGACCGTGACCCCGAGGTCCGACAGGAGCGGCATGACCTTGGCCAGCGTGACTTCCGCCCGGCTGAAGACCTTGAGGCGGGCGCAGCCCGGCTGTTCGCCCGGCCGCAGGCTGAGCACGAGCGAATCCGGGGCGGTCAACTGGTTGAGGTAGGCCAGGTCGGCGACCGCCTCGGCCGGGGTGAAGTCGTCCTGGTAGGCCCGGGAGTACTCGACGCCGCGCTGGTCGGCCGGCCAGTCGGCCAGCAGGTCGATGACGCGGTCGGACCACGTCCGCGTGGCGTCGGCCAGCTCCGCTTTGAGCGCGGCCTGGTCGATCGTGGCGGGACCGGCCCCGGCCGGCCGGTCGACGCGGAAGTAGAGCCGGGCCAGCGGCGCCTCGCCCATCTGCGTGTGGTACGTGATGCCGGTGCCGTCGAAGCGGGCCATCAGCAGTTCCATGAGCCGCTCGCGCGTCGCCGTCGTATAGCGGTCGCGCGGCAGGTAGACGAGGACGGAGACGGTCCGGTCCCAGGGGTCGGGGTGGGCGAACACCTCGACGTCGTAGTGGGAGCCGTCGAGGTCCGCCATGTCGAGGAGCACGGGCAAGAGCGAGCTGGGGGTCTCGTCGAACAGC
This sequence comes from Propionibacteriaceae bacterium, assembly GCA_031272805.1. Taxonomy (GTDB): domain Bacteria; phylum Actinomycetota; class Actinomycetes; order Propionibacteriales; family Propionibacteriaceae; genus WQYJ01. The sequence continues at coordinate 18,427 of JAISTC010000188.1, read as the reverse complement.
TCGTCGCGCGGGTACGTGTCCATCAGGAGCTTCATCTGGCGGGCGCCGTGGGAATCCGGCTCGTAGCCGGCCAGCTCGACGACCCGGTCGTACAGGTCGGCCAGGCCCGGGATGTCCGTGACGGACTCCGTGTAGGCGGACGGAGTGAACAGCCCGAGGAAGCGGCGCTCGCCGACCAGGCGGCCTTCGGCGTCGAGGCGGCGCAGCCCGACGTAGTCGCGCAGGATCGGCCGGCGGACGCGCGAGCGGGCCGAGTCTTTGGTCAGGATCAGGTGGTGGATGCGGCCGGGCTTGACGGGCCGGGCGGCGAACGCGGCGGCGGCCGCGGTCTGGTCGCGCAGGACGCCGAGCCCGGTCCCGGCCACCGGCCGGTAGTCGCCGTCGACGACGTCGAAGTCGCAGGCTCCCAGCAGCGTCAGGTGGTCCTCGCTGAGCCACGTCACGACCGCGCCGCTCCAGCGCTCGTCGGGGTCGTCGGAGGCGGCCAGCTCCGCGCCGGCCGCGGCCAGCCGCGCGCGCATGGCGGCGGCGTCGGCGGCGACCACGCGGCTCTCCGCCAGCACGGCCTCCAGCCCGGCCGTCAGCCGCCCGACGGTCTCCCCGGAGGCGTCGCCCCACGGCGGGTAGACCTCGACGCCGATCCAGGACTCGTCGGTCCAGCCCTGGCCGTCTTCCTCGGCCCACTCGAGCAGGCGGCCGGACGCGTCGCGGCGGACGGCGGCGGTCGGGTGGTAGACGTGGCGGACGGTCCAGCCCTGGCCCCGGCACTCGGCCAGGACCGAGTCGACCAGGTAGGGCCGGTCGTCGGTCACGATGTGCAGCAGGCTCGACGTGCCGAGGCGGTAGCCGTCGGCCTCGTCGGACGGGGTGAAGATGCGGACGATCTCCGCGCCCGGCAGCCGGACGGCCCCGGCCCGGACGTGGTCGCGGATTTGGGCGGCCAGGACGGCCGCCGGCCAGCGGCCGGGCTCGACGGTCGGCCCGAGGTAGCGCGCGCCCCACCAGCCGGGGAGGTTCTCCCCCGCCAACGCCGTGACCACCGCCGCCGTGTACGCGCCGTTGCCATTGCCGTCCCCAGCCATGCCGGTCCCCTCTCCAGTCGCCGCGGTAACGCCCTGGGCCTCAGCCTACGGCCACCCTAGTTGTCCGGCGCCGATTGGCCGGCGTGTTCGACGTGGCGGATGGCGAAGAGCCGCGCGAAGCGCCGCAGCGGCGCGGGCGCCCACCAGTTGGCCCGGCCCAGGATCGTCATCGTCGCCGGGACCAGCAGCATCCGCACGACCGTGGCGTCGAGGAACACGAGGACGGCCAGCGTCAGCCCGGCCTGGCGGACGGGCGCGAGGTCGCCCAGCGCGAAGCCGAGGAAGACGACGATGATGACGCCGGCGGCCGACGTGATGATGCGGCCGGAGCGCTGGAGGCCGCGGGCGACGGCCTTGGAGTTGTCGTCCACGACGTCGTAGATCTCCTTGATCCGGTCCAGGAGGAAGACCTCGTAGTCCATCGCCAGGCCGAAGCCGAACGCCACGACCATGGCGACGACGTAGATCTCGATGCCGGTCGTGGCGAAGCCGTGGCCGGTCGTGAAGATCCACGTCGCCAGGCCGAGCGACGCGACGATGGACAGGCCGTTCGTGATGAGGGCCTTGAGGGGGACGACGACCGAGCCGGTCATGAGGAACAGCAGGACGAACACGGCCACGACGACGACCGTCCCGGCCAGCGGGAAGCCGTCGATCAGCGAGTCCTTGAAGTCGAGCTGGTCGGCGGCGTCGCCCGCCACGTACAGGCCCTCGGGCAGGTCGCGGATGAGGCGGACCGTGTCCGACGCCTCCGGGCCGCCCGCGTCGGCCACGTCCAGCGTGACAGCGTAGAGGAGGTTGCCGTCGACCGCGCCCAGGTCGACGGGACCCGTCACCGCCGCGACGTGCGCGACGCCGCCCAGCGTGGCCGCCAACCCGGCGGCCGCCGCCTCGTCCAGCGCGCCCGGCGTGACGACGTACAGGTCGGGCGTGGCGAGGTACGGGTAATCGGCGTCCAGGGCGGCGTAGTACTGGGACTGGTCCCGGTCCTCGGGCAGCATGTCGAGGCCGGTCGAGCGCATCTGGAGGCCGCCGACCAGCGTGGCGGCGGCGGCGAGCCCGGCCAGCGTGACGGCGAAGACGGGCCAGCGGAAGCGCTGGACCCAGTGGGCCAGCTTGGCGAAGAAGCCGTGGTCGGTCGTGACCTCGCCGACGGCGCCGATCAGGTGGCTGAGGCCCGGGATCCGTCGCAGCGGCGACGGCCGGACGAAGCGGCGGCCGTGGAGGACGAGGATGGCGGGCACGAACGTCGTGGCCGTCAGCATGGCCAGGAGGACGGCCATCGCGCCGCCCACGCCGATGCCCTTGAGCAGGCTGGCCTTCATCAGGACGAGGCCGAGGACACAGGCCGTGATCGTCAGGGCGGAAAACGTCACGGTGCGCCCGGCCGTGGCGTGGACCTGGCCGACGGCGCGCAGGACGAGCGGGTCGTGGCGGGAGGGGCCGCCCTCGGGGCTGACGCCGAAGCGGTGGAGCTCCTCGCGGCAGCGGGAGACGATGAGGAGGCCGTAGTCGATCGACAGGCCCATGCCGATGATCGTGATGACGTTGATGATGACCGAGTCGAGGTCCATGAAGGCGTTGATCAGGATCATGCCGCCGAGCCCCGTCACGATGGTGGCGATGGCGCCGATGGCCGGCATGGCGGCGGCCAGCAGGCCGCCGAACACGACGACGAGGACGATGACGGCGGCGGGCAGCGCGATGGCCTCGGCCCGGAGCAGCTCGTCCTCCATGAACTCGTTCATCTGCTTCATGACAAGGTCCGTGCTGGACACGATGTGGGACCCGCCCGTGACGGCGTCCAGCGCGTCCCCGAGTTCCTCCAACCGGTCGGCGGCGGCTGCGGCCGCGGCCTTCTCGGCGGCGTCGTCCAGGCCGGCCGCCAGGCTGACGGACACGACGAAGCCGTGGCCGTCCGTGGCCAGGTACTGGGCGTTGTAGGGGACGCCCTCCGGCCAGCCGTCCGGCGGCGCTTGCAGCGGGTCGGCCTCGGCCGTGACGTTGGCCAACGCCGTCAGGTCCGCCCGCGCCGGGGCGAGGGCGGCGGCCAGTCCGGCGAGCTGGGCCGGATCGGCCAGGTCGGCGCCCTCGACCAGGAGGTTGACCGAGTTGGCGGCCGACTGGTTGATGACATCGTAGGCGTTCTGGGAGTTGGAGTCCGGGACCGCTGGCTTGTCCGTCTCCAACTGGGAGAAGATCGTCGGCCCCCCGATGCCGAAGATGGCGACGGCTGCCGAGCCGATCGTGACGGCCGCCCAGATGAGGATGACGATGACCGGGTGGTGGACGATAAACCGTCCAGAACGCTTGAACACCTGGCCATTCTGACATGTGCGGCCACATCGAAAACAGTGGTCGCGCGCAGGCGGTCGGAGGGGGGACAATGGGCCCCGTGAAAGTCTCATCGACCCTGCGGTTCCGCGCCCCCGCGCGGCAGGTCTCCGACATGATGGTCTCCCCCAGTTTCCAGGAAATGATCGGCCAGGGGTTGAAGGCGTCGGAGTGTTCGACGGTGGCCGAGCCCGACGCCATCACCTCGACCTACCTCATCCCGACGTCCGACACGTTGCGCCTGGTGGCGGCGGGCCAGTCGAAGCTCATCGGCCACCTGCGCTGGACGACACCGCTGGTCGACGGCCGCCGCCAGGGCGACATCCTGCTCGAGGTCGAGCACTTCCCCAGCCGCTTCTCCGGGACGGTCTACCTGGCCCAGCAGGGCGAGTACACGACCGTGACGTACGACGCCGACGTCACGGTCGACGTGCCGCTGGTCGGCGGCAAGCTGGAACGCAAGATCGGCGAGCTGACCGTCCAGATCCTGAACGCCGGGCAGGCGATGGGCGAACAGTGGCTGGCCGCGCGCGCGGCGGCGTGACCGTTCTGTGACATTGGCGGCCTGACTGCTTCGCGCCAGCGGCCAGGGGTGATAAAGTCCGTGGCGTCGTCGTCCCGCCCCCTTGTTCCAGTCGCGGGTCCGGCAGGATGAGGTCCATGAAGGTTTGGCGTACCTTACGCTACGCGGCGCCCCCCGACGTCGTGTGCGACATGCTGATCGCCGCCGACTTCCAATCCCGTATCGCGGCCGCCATCGAAGCCCCCGAGTGTTCCATCGTGGCCGAGCCCAACAAGGTCACGACGATCATGCTGATCCCGACCGCCGAGTCCCTGGGCGAGGTGGCCGGGGCCTACTCCCGCCAGACCGGCGTCTTGGAGTGGCTGACGCCGCTGCAGAACGGGCGGCGCGAGGGCCGTCTGGCGGTCCAGATCGACCGCTTCCCCGTCCACTTCTCCTCGCGCATCTGGGTGACGTTCGCCGACGGCGTGACGCAGGTCAACTACGACGCCGACCTCAACTTCGACATCCCGGTCCTCGAACGCTCCAACGCCCAGGCCGTGGCCGACCGGACCAGCAACATCATCGGCCTCAACCAGCGGCTGGGCGAGCAGTGGCTGCGCGACCTCGGCATCGCCCACCCCGAGGTCTAGGGGTCGCGTCCGAGTTCCTCAGAAGTGGATCAACGGGTCGCCCGTCTTGACGTTGTCGCCCTGGCGGATGTGGACCGTGGCGACGGTCCCGGCCCGGGACGCCTTGAGTTCGTTCTTCATCTTCATGGCCTCCAGCACGAGCAGCGTCTGGCCGGCCGTGACCGTGTCGCCGGGCTGGACCGCGATCGACAGGACCAGGCCGGGCATGGGCGCGGTGTAGGGCTGGGCGGCGGCCGGCGCGACGGCGGCCGGCGCAGACGGCGCGGCGGGGGTGACGGCGGCGGCCGGTCCGGCCGTGACCTCGCCGCTGTCCGAGAGGACGACGTCGAGCGCGGTGCCGTCGGCCAGCGTCACCTGGTAGGAGTTGGGGCCGGTGTCGGCGACGTCGAGGCTGTAGGCCTGGCCGTTGACGGAGAGGTTGTAGTGGCGCATGGCGGTCCTTGGCTTAGGTGGGTTGGTGGAAGCTGCGGCCGGAGGCGGCCCAGCGGCTGACGGGGGCGGGGACGCCGACGGCGCCACCGGGGCCGGCCGGCGCGGCGGCGCGGCGGGCGTAGTCGGCCACGGCGACCGTGACGGCGGCCAACAACTCCGGGGCGAGCCCGGCGTTCGCCGGGGCGGCGGTCACGGCCGGGGCGGGGGCGGCGGCCGGGAGGGCGCCGCGGGGCGGCCGGTTCTGGAGCTTGTGGAGGCCGAACAACCCGACCGCCATGACCAGCATGAGGGCGACGATTTCGGCGAAGCCGATCAGCGCGTGGAGCATGGGCGATCCTCTCAGCCGAACAGGGACAGCAGCACGCCGGCGGCGACCGCCGACCCGATGACCCCGGCGACATTCGGCCCCATGGCGTGCATGAGGAGGAAGTTCGCCGGGTTGGCCTTCTGGCCCTCGACCTGGGAGACGCGCGCCGCCATCGGCACGGCCGAGACGCCGGCCGAGCCGATCAGCGGGTTGATCTTGCCCCGGGTCAGCAGGCACATGACCTTGCCGATGAGCAGGCCGCCGAACGTCGAGAAGGCGAAGGCGGCCAGCCCGAGGGCGATGATGCCGAGGGTCTGGGGGCGGAGGAACTGGCTGCCCACCGCGGTCGCGCCGACCGTCAGCGACAGGAAGATCGTGACGATGTTGATGAGCGCGTTCTGGCTCGTCTCCGACAGGCGCTCGACGACGCCGGCCTCGCGGAACAGGTTGCCCAGCATCAACATGCCGATCAGCGGCGCCACCGACGGCAGGAGCAGGATGACGAGGACGGCCACGAGGACCGGGAACGTGATCCGCTGGATCTTCGAGGGCTCGCCCGGCTGCGTCATGACGATCTCGCGCTCCTTCTGCGTCGTCATGAGCTTCATGATCGGCGGCTGGATCAGCGGGATGAGGGCCATGTACGAGTATGCCGCGATGGCGATGGGCGCGAGGTAGGCGGGCGCCAGGCGCGACGTCAGGAAGATGGCCGTCGGCCCGTCCGCGCCGCCGATGATGGCGATCGACGCCGCCACGTTCGGCTCGAAGCCGATGGCGATGGCGATGATGAACGCGGCGGCGATGCCGAACTGGGCGCCCGCGCCCATGACGAGGCTCGACGGCCGGGCCAGCAGCGGGCCGAAGTCGGTCATCGCGCCGATCCCCAGGAAGATCAGGCACGGGTAGACGCCCAGCTTGACGCCCAGGTACAGGATGTCCAGCAGGCCGCCGCTGTGGAAGACCAGGTCGAAGTCGATCGTGCCGGAGGAGTAGAACTCCGGGTGGATCAGGCCGCCCAGCGGCAGGTTGGCCAGCAGGACGCCGAACGCGATCGGGAGCAGCAGGAGCGGCTCGAACTGCTTGACGATGGCGAGGTACAGCAGGACCCCGGCGACCGCGATCATGACGAGGGCCTGCCACGTCAGGTTGGCGTAGCCGGAACTGGCGAACAGCTCGCTGAGGGTATCCCAGAAGGAGGTCACCGGCCCGCCCCCGTTCCGCGGCCGGGGCCGAGCGGGGACGCTTCCAGGAACCGGATGAGGCGGCCGAAGGCGGCCACGGCGCCCCACAGGACCACGAGGACGGCGAACACCACGCTCATGCAGAAGAGGCCCACGACGACGGCGTCGATAATGCGCATGGGGCCACATTATCGGGCCGCGCCGACGCTAGGGCCCTTGTCCCACCGAACGGGGCGGACAACGTGACGTGAAATCCGTCACGCTGTCCGCCCGGTTCCGTCACGCCATGTGCGGGTAGCCGATGACGGTCGGGACGGTCAGCGCCTCCTTGATGGCGCGCGGGCTGGTCCAGCGCATCATGTTCCACAGCGACCCGGCCTTGTCGTTCGTGCCGGACGCGCGGGCGCCGCCGAACGGCTGCTGGTTGATGACCGCGCCGGTCGGCTTGTCGTTGATGTAGAAGTTGCCGGCGGCCTGGCGCAGCCGCTCCGTCGCCACGGCGATGGCGGCCCGGTCGGTCGACAGGACCGCGCCGGTCAGCGCGTAGGGCGACGTCGAGTCGACGAGGTCGAGGACCGAGTCCCACTCCGTGTCCGGGTAGACGTAGACCGTGATGAGCGGGCCGAAGTACTCCGTCGTGAAGCCGGCCGAACAGGGGTCGGAGCTCTTGACGATGGTCGGGCGGATGAACCAGCCCTCCGAGTCGTCGTAGGTCCCGCCGGCCACGATCTCCGAGGTCGGCGACGCCTTGGCCTCGTCGATGGCGGCCGCCAGCTTGGCGAAGGCCCGCTGGTCGATGACGGCCGACGTGAAGTTCTTGTGGTCGCGGACGTCGCCCACGGCCAGGGACTCCGTGACGTCGCGCAGCTCGCCCTTGATCTTCTCCCACAGCGACTTGGCGACGTACGCCCGCGAGGCGGCCGAGCACTTCTGGCCCGAGTACTCGAACGCGCCGCGCACGATCGCCGTGATGACGCCCTGCGGGTCGGCCGACGGGTGGGCCAGGATGAAGTCCTTGCCGCCGGTCTCGCCGACGATGCGGGGGTAGGTCTTGTAGTGGGCGATGTTCGTCCCGACGGCCGCCCAGAGCCCCTGGAAGACCCGGGTCGAGCCCGTGAAGTGGATGCCGGCCAGGCGCGGGTCGGCCAGCGCCACGTCGGACGAGGCCGAGCCGTGGCCCGCCACCATCGTGATGACGCCGTCGGGCAGGCCCGCCTCCTGGAGGAGGTCCATGAACAGGTTGGCCGCGAACATCTGCGTCACGGCCGGCTTCCACACCGTGACGTTGCCCATGATCGCCGGGGCCGTCGGGAGGTTGCCCGCGATCGACGTGAAGTTGAACGGAGTGATGGCGTAGACGAAGCCCTCGAGGGGGCGGTAGTCGGCCCGGTTCCAGGTTGTCTTGGTCGACTCCGGCTGGACCTGGTGAATTTGGCGGGCGTACGCCACGTTGAAGCGGAGGAAGTCGGCCAGCTCGCAGACGCAGTCGATCTCGGCCTGCTGGACCGTCTTGCCCTGGCCGAGCATCGTGGCGGCGTTCATCGTCGCCCGGTACTTGCCGGTCAGCAGGTCGGCCACACGGAGGAAGACGGCGGCGCGCGAGTCGAAGTCGAGCGCGGCCCAGTCCCGCTGCGCGGCGCAGGCCTGGTCGATGGCGGCCTGGGCGTCCGCGTGGGTCGTCTGGGCGATGCGGCCGAGGACGTGGTGGTGGTCCGACGGCATCGTCACGTCGATCGCCTCGCCCGAGCCGGGGCGGCGGACGTCGTAGAAGCCGGGCAGGTCGGCGGCGCCCGCGTCGACGGCGGCCTTCAGGGCGGCGTCGACGGCGGCGCGCTCGGGCGAGCCGGGGGCATAGCCGAGGACGGGTTCGTTGTACGGGGTGGGAACGCTGGTGATGGAATCCATGGCCCTTGATAGTAGCCGGGTCACGCCCGTGGGCGCGTCACGGGAGTGTTACAGGTCGCCGGTCCCCGGCCCGGCGATGTGTGAGAATCAGCCCATGCTCGTGTTCGTGCCCCTCTCCCCCGGTTCTCTGCGCGCCTTGGCCGACGGCCGTCCCGTCACGGCCGCGCTGGCCTGGGCGGTGACGCCAGACTTCGTGGCGGCCACGGGCTACACCCCGGACGAGGCCGAGGAGGCGGAACACGAGGCGCTGCTGCTGGCGTCCTTGGACGCCTTCACCAGGCACGGCCTCCGCCTGGTGGCGGTGGCGGAGACGGCGGCCACGCCGGCCGCCGACCCCGCGGTCCCCGGCGAGGTCACGGTCCCGGCGCTGTCCTGGCGCCAGGTGACAGCGTTCTTCGCCGACGACCCAGCAGAGTCCGCGTCGATCGCCGCAGCCGCGGCCTTGGTCGGCCAACCGCTGCCCGCCGCCCTGGACTCCCCCGTGACGCCAGACCTCATGGCAGTCCCCCTGCTGTGGTACGACAAGACCGAACTAGACCGCACCCCGATCACACTCCCCACGACAACAGGACTAGTCACTCTGTAGCGTCCCCTTGCCTGGTCTGCGGTGGGGTGGCACCGGTACTTCTGTCGCCTGTGGATAACTCGGCCGTTGTCCCCAATGTGTTGCCCGGGTGTCACTTGGCGGCGTTTTCGCCGCATGGTCTTGGTATGAGCACACTCGTGACCGCGGCGGCGGATCTGTTCTTGGGGGCGGCGTGCCCGGGCTGCGGGGTCGTGGCCGTACGGCTCTGCGCCGACTGCGCCGCCGAGTTGAGGGCCGGGGACGTCGCCCCCCACCACAAGGCGGCGCTCGCTGGGTTGCCGCACTGGGCCGCTGGGCCGTTCGCCGGGCTCGGCTCGCGTCTCATCTCGGCGGCCAAGGACCGCCACCGCTGGGACCTCCTCGATATCCTGTCGGAGCGGCTGGCGCTGGCCACGGCCGGGTTGCTCGACTCGGTGGGCGGGCCCGAACGACTGTGGCTCGTGCCGCTCCCCAGCTCCGCGGGATCGGCCCGCCGCCGCGGCCTGGACTTCGGCGGCCGCCTGGCCGTGGGCGCGCAACGCCGCCTGACGGGCGCGGGCCTCGACGTCCGGACGGCCCACCTGATCCGCCCGGTCCGCCGCGTGGCCGACCAGTCCGGCCTGGGCTGGGCCGACCGCCGGGCCAACCTCCGCGGGGCGTATGGGCTGAGGCCGTGGCTGCCCCCGGCGGACCGCTGGCCGCCGCTGGTCCTGATCGACGACGTCGTCACGACCGGCGCCAGCCTGGCGGAAGCCAGACGGGTGCTGGAGGCGGCCGGCGCCCGGGTCCTCGGCGCCGCCACGGTCGCCGCGACCGACGACCGGGACTAGCCGACGGCGTAGCCCAAGGCGGTGAAGCCGGTGCCTTGGAGCCGCCAGTCGTGCGTGTCGAGCCAGCGGTCGACGCGGTTGTTGGCGTCGCGGACGAGGAGGTTGACGCCGCCCGGGGACGTCGCCAGCTCGATCAGGTTGACGCTGCCCGGGCGGCCCAGCTCCTCGACCGTGTCGAGGCCGTCGAGGCGCACCCGGTAGAGCGCGTTGGCGTCGGCGCCGGTGGCCGCGGCGATGACCGCGAGGCTTGTCGGCCCGGCCCAGGCGACGTCCTGGAACGACGCCATGGCCACGTCGTCGACGACGACCGGGACGGTCCGCCAGCCCGTCAGCTCCAGCGTCCCGGCCGCTGCCCGCACGATCGTGGCCACCTGGAGGCTCTGCTGGACCTGCCCGTCCGCGCCGACCGTCTCCACGACCGCGGCCAGCCGCCGGCCGTCTGGCGCCAGCCGGAACGCCACGACCTGCTCGCCCGCCAACGCCGGGGCCGCCACGGGCGTGACCTCGCCGCCGTCGACCAGCCACACGCGGGTCCCGGCCGCCCCGGCGGCCATCGCCCAGAGGCGCCCGGACCGGTCGTACTGGGGCCGGATCAGGCCAGGCTCGCTGAGGAGCCGCGTGACGTTGCCGCCCCGCGCCTCCAGCAACTCCAGCTCGGGCTCGGCCGTGGCCGGCGTGACCTCCGGCGCCGCCTCCTCGGGCGTTGCCTCCGGCTCCTCGCCCGTCGGCTCCCCAGCCTCGCCTTCGCCCTCATCCTCGCCCTCGTCCCCGACGGCGGCGGCGGGCACGGCGACGACGACGGCCGTGGCCAGGCAGGCCGGCCCGACGGCGAGGGCGCGGATGTCACGCGCCTCGCCCAGGTCGGCGGCCCGGCACGTCCCGCCCAGGCTCATCAGGGCCCCGTCCGACGCCACGATGAGCGCGGCAGCCGCGGCCGCCGTCGCCACGTTCGGGTCGACCGCGTCGACGGCGGTGACCGGCAGCGTCCCGTCCGGGGCCGCGCCGTCCAAGCGCAGCGTGGTGTTCCCGACCACGAGCCGGACGCCGGCCAGGTTGGCGACCTGCTGGCGGAGCGTGGCGGCGCACTGGATCGCCAGGTGGGTGGCGTCCGCCACCGACAGCTCGGCCGTCGGCTCGGCCAGGTAGATCTCGGCCGTCAGGGGCTCCGCCCCTGACCCGCCGCTCAGGACCGGGTCGCGGTCGGGGTCGAGGCTGACCGCCGCGATGACGTCGGTCCGGACGATCGCCGCGACGCGCTGCGACGGCCCCGCCAGCAGCGCCTCGATCGGCTGGCGCAGCCAGTTGCCGCGGGGCAGGTAGCGCGTGTCGGGGATGAGGACCTGGTCCGTGTCGTCGAAGTAGTACGTCTCGACGCGCTGGTAGGCCGTGTTGAAGCGGGCGCGCGACACGACGACGCCGAGGTCGGCGGGCAGGCGGTCGATCCGCCACTCCCCCGCCGCGTTCGGCGCCAGCCCGAACTCGAGCGTCTCCGAGGTCCCCGCGTCGGCCGCCGTGTAGACGCCGCCGACGTCGAGCTGGCCGACGAGCTGGGTCGTGGGCAGCCGGGCAATGGTCCCCTCGGCCGACATCGTCAGCCCGGCCAGGTCGGCGTAGATGCGGACGGAGTTGCCCGGCCGCCAGGCGGCCGCCGCCTGCTCGGAGAGGAACAGGCGGGCCGTGGCGTAGCCGGGCTCGTACTGGGCCATGGCGACGAAGAAGCCGTCGATGATGGCGTTGGGCTTGGCGCCCTGGGCGGGCGCGTTGGCCTCGATGGCGATGTCGCCGGCGTTCTGCGTCGGCGCGGGCTTCGGCTCGGAGCCGACGGCGCCGTCGGTCGGGATGCCGGAGCAGGCGGTCACGGCGGCGAGCAGCAGGCCGGCCGCCAGGGCGACGGCCGGGCGGGGGCGGTTCATGTCTCCTCCTCGGGTCCGGGGGCGGCCAGCGCCTCGCGCGGCGCGTCGGGCGGTACGAGCGGCAGCGGCGACCGGGTCACGACGACGTCGGGCCGGCGCGGCAGCGTGACGCGGAACTGGGCCCCCTGGCCCGGCCGGCCCCAGGCGTGGAGCCAGCCCTGGTGGAGCCGCACGTCCTCCTGGGAGATGGCCAGGCCGAGCCCGGTCCCGCCGATGTGGCGGGCGCGGGCCGGGTCGGCCCGCCAGAACCGGTTGAACAACTGCTTGCTCTCCTCGGCCGTGAAGCCGACGCCGTGGTCGCGGACCGCGAACGCCGTGATCTCGTCGTCGGCGGCCAGCGTGACGTCGATGGGGCGGCCCTCGCCGTGGGCGATGGCGTTCGACAGCAGGTTGCGGACCAGCCGGGCGATGCGCCGGACGTCGACCTCGGCCACGACCGCCTGCTCGGCCGGGTGGAAGTGGACCTGGGAGCCGGACGCCTTCGCGACCTGCGCCAGGGCGCGGATTTCCGCCCGGATGAGGGGCACGAGGTCCGCCTCGTCGAGGCTGAGGACCGCCGCGCCCGCGTCGAAGCGGGAGATTTCCAGCAGGTCGGCCAGCAGCGCCTCGAAGCGGTCGACCTCGCGCCGCAGCAGGACCGCCGAGCGGGCCGCGATCGGCTCGAAGGCGTCCCGGCCGTCGTACAGGACGTCGGCGGCCATGCGCACGGTTGTCAGCGGCGTGCGGAGCTCGTGGGACACGTCGGAAACAAAGCGTTGTTGTACGCGGGAGAGCTGTTCCAGGTCGTGGATGCGGGATTGGAGCTGGTTGGCCATGTGGTTCATGGAGACGGCCAGGCGGGCCAGGTCGTCGGTCCCGCGGACCGGCATCCGCTCGGTCAGTTCGCCGGCGGCCAGCCGCTCGGCCGCGCGCCGGGCGACGCGGATCGGGCGGAGCGTCATCCGCGTCACGCCGAAGGCCACGAGGCCGACGCCGACGACGAGGAAGCCGCTGGCCACGATGAGGGCCGTGCGGACATCGCGCAGGGTCTGGTTCTCCCGTTCCAGCGGGAAGGCGAAGAAGACGCGGAAGCTGTTCGGCCCGACCGTGACCGTCGTGCCGACGGCATAGCCGGGGACGTCCTGGTCGTCGAACCAGATGCGGGTCGGCTGGAAGTGGACGAGGGTGGCCGACGTGGCCACGGCGTCGCGCAGCTCGGCCGAGAACGAGGCGTCGACCGCGAGGCCGGCCGTCGAGAAGCTGCCCGCGTCCGTCGTGAAGGAGACGTAGTAGCCGCCGACCGTGCCACGCTGGATGGCCTGCTGGGCGACGTCGTAGAGCTTGCCGGCCGCCATCGCCTGGTCGACGCCGGTCAGCGACTGCTCGATCTGGGCCAGCGCCTGCGACGCCGTGGCCCGGGACGCCTCCTGGGCGCGCTCCGTGATGTTCTCCGACACGCGGTAGAGCAGGAAACCGGACACCGCCGCGACGACCAGGGCCGACCCGGCCACGGCGAGCGTGACGACGCGCAGCGCCAACGACGCCCGCCACCACCGGAACGGGGCGGTCAACAGCGCCCAAGCCCGGTTCACTCCGTCGCCGCCCCCGCCCGGTAGCCGACGCCGCGGACCGTCACGACGATCTCGGGGTTGTCGGGGTCACGTTCGATCTTGGCGCGCAGGCGCTGGACGTGGACGTTGACGAGGCGCGTGTCGGCGGCGTGGCGGTAGCCCCAGACCTGTTGCAGCAGTTGCTCGCGCGTAAAGACCTGGTCGGGGCGGCGGGCCAGCGCGAGGAGGAGGTCGAACTCGAGGGGGGTCAGGTTGATCGGCTGGCCGTCGCGGCGGACCGTGTGGGCGCCCGCGGCGATGGCCAGGTCGGCGATGTGGAGGGTCTCGGAGTCCTTCGGGTTGGGCTGGCGCAACCGGGTCCTGACCCGGGCGACGAGCTCCCGGGGCTTGAAGGGCTTGGCGATGTAGTCGTCCGCGCCGGCCTCCAGGCCGTCGACCACGTCCGACGTGTCGGACTTGGCGGTCAACATGACGATCGGGACACCCGACTGGGCGCGGATCTCGCGGCAGATGTCGACGCCGTCCCGCCCGGGCAGCATCAGGTCCAGGAGGACGAGGTCGGGCTGGGCCGAGTGGAAGGCCTCGACGGCCTGGTCGCCGCGCGCGCACCAGCGCGTCTCATAGCCCTCCTGGCGCAGCACGAGCTGGAGCATCTCGGCCAGGGAGGCATCATCGTCAACCACGAGAATCCGCCCGCGGGGCCCAACCGGTTCGGTCATCATCGCTTCCTTCCGGGAGTCCGTGACGGCATCCTACCCACACCCCCTCGTCATCCCGCACCCCTTGTCATCCCGGCGTCCGCCGGGATGACAATAATCTGGGCGCCGGCAAAACTCCTAGCCACACCCAGTCTCACCATGCGAACGGCCCCCGTCCGAAGATATTCTTAGAGTTGTGAAAGAGGTCACGCGCAGAGTACAATCAATACTATGTACGACGATGATATGCCGGTTCAAGAGAAACGCCAAGAAGCCTTGGCGAAATATCTTGCCGCGACCGCCATCGTCCGCGAACTCGAAGCCGCGAAAACCGCCGCCCTGGCCGACGTCATCGCCACCCACACCTGGTCCGACAGCCCCGACACCGACGACGGGCCCGCCCGGCTGCGCGCCGTCACCATCGCCGGACAACGCTTCCCCGAAGACCTCCCCCTGGAAATCGCCGCTGCCGAACACATCAGCCGCGGCCGCGCCGACTACCTGATCCGCGACATCCTCAACCTCCAAACCCGACACCCCCTGTGCTGGGCCAAAGTCCTCGACGCCCAAGCCCCCCTTGCTCAAGCCTGCCGCGTCGCCGGCGACACCACCGACGCGCAACTCGACGACCAAGCCGCCCACTCCGTCGACCGTGACATCGCGCCATTGCTCGGCAAGACCGCCGGCCCCCGGTTCGCCCATGCCCTGCGGGCGGCCATCATGAAAGCCGACCCCAACCGGGCCCGGAAAATCGCCGGCAGCGTGACGCCGGAGCGGTTCTGCCGCAAGTTCGACACGGACGACCCGCTGGCCGGCTACGTCTCCGCCCGCCTCGACAAGGCCGACGCCATCTACCTCGACGCCACCGTCCAACTGATCGCCGACCACTTGGAAGCCCACGGTGACGAGCGGGGCGAGGACGCCCGCCGGGCCGCCGCCCTGGGCCTGATGGCCAACCCCGCCAAAGTCATCGAACTCATCGGCCATCACACCGACCGCGGCCTCGACCACCCCGACGACCCCCACCCGGCCAACAGCAACCTGTTCCGGCGGCCCGCCGTCCAGTTGTACGCGCACGTGCACGTGTCGAACCTGGACGAGGACGACGCGGTTGCCACCCTCGAAGACCTGGGACCCGTGTTCTACGACCAGATCAAAGACCTCGTGGCCGGCGCCCCCGTCCGCGTCACCCCCGTCATCCACGTCGGCTACGACCACCAAACAGTCGACGCCTACGAAACCCCCGACCGGATCAGGGAACACGTCCTCGTCCGCGACCGCTACGAAATGTTCCCCTACTCCTCCCGGCCGGCCCGCGGCTGCGACCTTGACCACACCGTCGAGTACCGGCCCGGCGCCAGGAACCAGACCCGGCCGTCCAACCTCGGCCCCCTCTCCCGATCAGTCCACCGGGCGAAAACCCACGCCCACTGGCAGCTCAGCCAACCGGAACCCGGCGTCTTCCGCTGGCAAACCCCCGCCGGCCAGACCTTCCAAGTCGACCAATACGGCACCGTCGCCATCGGACACGCCACCGCAGGCAACCACTTGAACCTCTGGGACATCCAACGCCTCAAACCCCACGACGACACCTGACCCAGACCCGCCGGGACGGGATCCCCTGGGCGTCGCCGGAGGCGACGGATTCAAGAGCGCGGGATTCTTATCGTCAGAGCCGGACGAACGCCGCAGGCGGCATCGTGGACGGGGTCGCCAAGGTCGTAGACAAGGCCGTCCATGCCGACGAAAGCCGCGTAGTAGCCAACGCCGCCAGGCGAACGCAACCACCACGGCCACCGTTGTCCGTCATGACGAGTGGCAACTTTAGTTGTGTCGTCATCCTTCTTCAAGTACCTGCGCGCCTCCTGAGGGCTCAGAATGTAGACCTTGTCCCACATCGCTGGACCACCAGACGGCCTCGACCCACCCCTCGGGTTCTCGTTATCTGTCTCCACGATCATCTCGGTGAAGTCGGCCGGCAAGCTCTGGAAGAACTCCTCGTTCAGCCATTTCCGCAGGGAGCAGTTCTGCCACACGACACTCCTGGACGCGTGGTGATAGGCCCGGTAGGCGACGAGATGATCCGACAAGAGAAGGGCCGTGCCAACTTGCGGGCACACGTCGAGCACGCGCCACACGTTCCCACCCAGCAAGACTTTCTCGCCGGGCGTGATGATGTCCGAGGTGGCGCCCTGATCCACGCATTGCAGCGGCAGCTCAGCCTGGGGCCACGCCTCCCACGACGCCAGCCGTCGGTAGCCGAGGATGACCGAGTTGACCGCCCGATCCTGACCCCGGAACCACCGCGCCATCGTCGCTAGTCGCCTGGACCCGCCAGTCTCAGCCAGCGACTGACCCAGGAAGTCGAGAGTTTCGTCGCTTGGGGTACGCAGGCGCCAGCGCTCTGGCGCGTTGTCCTCCAGGGCGTGCAGCAGGTACTCGGACAGGAAGAACTCTTGCCACGAGGTGTGGGCGAACGTGAAACGGTCGGTCCGGTCGCGACGTAGGAACGTGGCCGTGCGGAGGTCTTCCAGCAGGATGTCGAGGTCGATCCGGCCGCGGTAACGGCGGTCGATGTCCGGGCGCCGCTCCAGCAAGTCGATGGCCCAATCCTCCAACTTCCTGGCCGACCAGGCTGTCGCCTGATCGCGCCACATCGCGGCCGCCAATTCCTCCATGAGCTCGACCTTGTGTTCGCCCACGAACCGGTGCTTGGGCTCGTCTCGGGACAAGGACGATCGGACCAGGCGGCGGTACAGGTCGACCGCCGTGACCGTCCCACCCTCAACCGCGGCGGCCGCCATGAAGTCCGCGTCCTCGGTCAGCCAGCGCAGCGTCACCGGGCGCTGGGCCAGGCCGCGCACGTCGTGGATCGCCTTGATAGCGCTCATGAACTTCTGCGCCTGACCGAGGGAGAGGTTGCGCGCCACATACGTCCGAATCTGTTTGAGGCTGAACGGCAGCATCGTCAGGACGAGGAAGGCGTTACGCCGGGGTCCGTCGCGGTCGGCATCCGTGAAGTGGGTCGTCTCGTGGCTGAGGTTGCGGTAGTAGTGCGTCCGGCAGGCGAGCAGGACGCGGAGATCCGGCTCCGCCGGTTGATCTTCCCCGGCCGCCAGCCTCTCCTCGACCCAGCGCCAGAGGAGGCGGGCGAAGCGTTGGCCTTCGTGGGGGCCGATGCGGGTCAGAACCTCGTCCAGGCCGTCGAAGATGACGACGCAGTCCTCCGTTCGCAGGACTTCCTGGAGGTCTGACAAAGTCACCTTGTCCAGGGCGTGGTCGGCCTCGAGGATGTCCGCGAAGACCCGGTCGACGTTCGACGGGGCCAAACCGTCCGGGCCGATACGGACGTCCCGCAGGTCGAAGTAGAGCGGCAGGGGCGCGGCCTCGCCCGCCTCCCGGAGCCGCAAGAGGGCCTGGCCGAACAGACGGCACGTCGTCGTCTTGCCCATCCCGGAGTCGCCGAGCAGGGCGCAGTACCGCCGTTCGGCCGACCCGGTGGCCCACGCGACCAGGCGTTGGACCGCCGACACTCGGGCGCCTTCCGCCACGACTGCCACGGCGTCGTCGAGGGTTGGCATGGTGTCGGGGCCGAGCCCTTCCCGTTCCTCGGCCTCTTGCTCCACCGCCTGGTAACCCTCGGGCAGCAACGGCCGGACACGCTGGGCGCGGCGCTCGACCTTGGCCTTTCCAGGCGGTGAAGCGGCCGGCCGCGGCAGGGTGGGGCGTGGCGGCCGGTCCAACACGGCCACGACGCGCCCCGCTACGCCCTGCACCGCCTTCTCGCGGCCGTCTACGGAAAGGCCGACGTACGGGTCCGGGGGGTCGATCCGGCCGCGCAGACGAGCTTCGGCCGCCAGGGTCCCGGCCCCCTCCGGCACATACCCGAACCGGACCCAAACGGCGTGGTCCGCGTCGAATAGGTCGATCAGCCAGTCCGGCGCCTCGACCAGGCAGGTGGCGTCGAGCAGGCAGACCACCACGTCGGCGCTGCCCGCCTGCTCCTCGCGCCAGGACTCGTGCTGACAGCCGTCGGGACAACCGTCCCGTTGGACGACCGCGATGTCGTATTCGGTCTCGTTCGCCAGCGCTGTCCTCAGATCGCGGCAGAATTCCGCCCGCAAGTCCTGGTACTTGCCGTCACCGGACCAGTCCACGTAGACCGTGCGCGCGCGGCGATCGGCCACCATCGGCTCGACCGTCTGCTCGTCCGCGCGCCCCCGCGTCGCCAGGGCGGACCTCCGTTCGAGCTTCTGCGCCGCCAGGCCCAGGCGTTCGCCCGCGAACCAGCAGACCCGCCCTTCTGGCGCCCCGCGTGACGTGTCGACTTCCAGCGAGAAGGGCAGGTCCGCCCCTTCCTCCAGCTTCAGGGCTGACCGCGTCGCCTCGGCCAGCATCTCGCGGAACTTGCGGAAGGCGGCCTGGGACTTCGCCCGGTCGGTCGACGTCGTGGCGGCGGCCAGGGCGTCAACCAG
>JAISTC010000204.1 GCA_031272805.1 Propionibacteriaceae bacterium | reverse complement strand
TCGCTCGCTCGCCCCGCCGGGGATAGTCAGCGGGTTCGGGGGGCTTTGCTCGCTGCGCTCGCTTGCCCCCGTTCCGGGGGCGTTGCTCGCCTGCGCTCGCTTGCCCCCTTCGCTCTGTCATCCTGAGCGAAGCGAAGGATCTCTGCCTGGGGAGGTCGAGATCCTTCGCTGCGCTCAGGATGACAGGGTGGGGCAGGATGACAGGGTGGCGCAGGATGACAGAGGGGAGCTCAGGGGGGTTCTACTTGACCTTGATGCCTGCGTCTTCCAGCTCGGCCTTTACTGCCGGCACGTTGGCCGGGGTTACTGCGGCGGTCAGCTTGGTCAGGACCTTGGTCGTGTAGCCCAACTGGGCGGCGTCCAGGGCCGTGGCCTTGACGCAGTAGTCCGTGGCGATGCCGACCACGTCCACGTCCGTGACGTCGCGGGCCGCCAAGAACTCGTCCAGCGGCGTGCCCGCCTGGTCCACGCCCTCGAAACCCGAGTACGCCGCCGCGTAGTTGCCCTTGTCGAACACCGCGTCCAAGCGCTTCAGCCGCAAGTCCGGGTGGAAGTCCTGACCCGGCGTGCCGACGACGCAGTGCGGCGGCCACGAATCGGCGAAATCCGGCGTGGCCGAGAAGTGGGCCCCGGGATCGATGTGCGCGTCCCGCGTCGCCACGACGACGTCGTAGCCGTGGTCCTCGGCCGCGTACCGGCTGATGGCCGCCGCCACGGCCGCCCCGCCGGCGACGGCCAGGGCACCGCCCTCGCAGAAATCGTTCTGGACGTCGACGATGATGAGCGCTCTGGACATGCGCCCAGCCTAGCGGCGGCGCTCAACCGCCGTACGGGCTCGGCAGGAAGTTGCCCTGCGGGTCGAGGAAGTACGTCGGGATGACCGGCTCCCCGCGTGACATCTTCCAACCGTCACGCGGCAGCTCGGCCCGCGCCGCGACGTGGCGCTCGCGCGCCACCGCCAACGGCTCCCGGCCGACGATCTCGCCGTCGCGGACCAGCTCGCGCAACAGCGGCCGGTCGTTGTAGTCGGAGGCCGGCTGGTCGCCCACGCCGACCAGCTCCGCCTCGGCGATGTTCTTGGCGTCGAGCCGCCGGACCGCGTACTTGCGGCCGCCCATGGTCGACTTCTGCGACGACTTCTTGGCCACCGACACGAGCGGCGCCGCCGGATCGTCCGAACCCGCCCGGGCGACCAGCTTGTAGACGAACGAGCAGGTCGGATGGCCCGACCCCGTGACGAGGGACGTGCCGACGCCGTAGCCGTTGACCGGCGCCCCCGCCAGGGCCGCGATCTGCCACTCGTCCAGGTCCGACGTGACGATGATGCGCGTGTTGACGGCGCCCAGGTCGTCCAGCAGCGCCCGGACCTCGCGGGCCGTCGCCGTCAGGTCGCCGGAGTCGATGCGGACGGCGCCGAGCCGGCCCTCCGTCAGGCGGACGCCCGTCCGGACCGCCTGCTCGATGTCGTACGTGTCGACCAGGAGCGTCGTGTCCTCGCCCAGCGTGGCGAGCTGGGAGCGGAACGCCTCCTCCTCCGAGTCGTGGAGGAGCGTGAACGAGTGGGCGGCCGTGCCCGCCGTCGGGATGCCCCAACGCCGCCCCGCCTCCAGGTCGGACGTCGTGGCGAACCCGGCGACGTACGCGGCCCGGGCGGCGGCGACGGCCGCCTCCTCGTGGGCGCGGCGGGCGCCCATCTCGATGCAGGGCCGGTCCTCCGCCATCAGCGTCATCCGGCTGGCCGCGCTGGCCACAGCCGAGTCGAAGTTGTAGATCGACAGGAGCACGGTCTCCAGGATGACGGCCTCGGCGAACGTCGACTCGACGGTCAGGACGGGGGAGCCGGGGAAGTACAGGTCGCCCTCGCCGTAACCCCAGACGTTGCCCGAGAAGCGGTACTGGGCGAGGAAGTCGTAGGTGGCGGCGTCGATGATGCCGCGGCCGGACAGGAAGTCGAGCTCGGCCGCGTCGAAGCGGAAGTCCTCGATCGCCTGGAGGGCCCGGCCGACGCCGGCCACGACGCCGTAGCGTCGGCCCGAGGGCAGGCGCCGGGCGAACAGCTCGAAGACGGAGCGGCGCTGGGCCCGGCCGGACTGGAGCGCCGCGCGGATCATCGTTAACTCGTACTCGTCGGTCAGGAGGGCGGTGGAGGGACAGGCTGTGGTCATGCGGGCCATCCTACGGCCCCGCGCGGGGCGGCCCGGCGCCGCGGGCCAGGACTGGTCACGGGCGCGCGGGGCCGCCCAGGCCTTGGGGCCGCGTGGAATAATCGGGGACGTGACCCAGACTCCAGTCCTCCCGGCGGGCGGCGTCGCCCTGGACGACGCACCGCGGGAGACGCCGACCGCGCAGCGGCCGTGGGTGTGCCTGGTCTGGGACGACCCCGTCAACACGATGACCTACGTCACCTACGTCTTCGCCAGCTACTTCGGCTACCCCAAGGCCAAGGCCGAGCGCCTCATGCTCCGGGTCCACACGACCGGCAAGGCGGCCGTCGCCGCCGGCAGCCGCGAGGAGATGGAAACCCACGTCACGGCCATGCACGGGTACGGCCTGTGGTCGACCATGGAGCCCGGCGAGTGAAGCGCCGGGAGGTCATCCGGCTCGTCCTCCGGGACCAGGAGCCGCGCGTGCTGACGGCCCTCGTGACGGAGCTCCAGTTGCTCGTGGCGGCGCCGCCGGAAGCGGACGACCCGCTGGAGAACTGGGCGATGGAGGCGACCGCCGCGCCCGTCGACCACGACGACCCCGTCATCACCCGGCTGTTCCCGCCCGCCTACTCCGAACCCGACCTCGACGCCGAGTACCGGCGGCTGACCGAGACAGGGCTGCGGCGGGCCAAGGACGCGGACGCGCGGGTCGTGGCCGGCGACATCGCGGCCATGGGGATGGCGCCGTTCGTGGCGATCCCGCTGGACCACGTCGCGCCATGGCTGCGGACGCTCAACGCCCTGCGGCTGGCGCTGGCCATGCGGCTCGAGGTCGCCACGGCGGACGACGCCGAGGCGCTGGAAAAGGTCGGCCCGGACGACCCCAGGGCCGACACCGTGCAGGTCTACCACTGGCTGGGCTACCTGCTGGAAATGCTGCTCAGCGCCGCCGAAGTGTGACAAAAGGAACCGTCCCCAATGTCACACCCTGGCCTCGGTTGCGCTACTCGTCCAGGCCCCAGAACAGGCGGTTGACTACCTTCTTGCTGCGCAGGGCGGTCTGGCCCCAGTCTTCGGTCAACTGCGACGCCTGGCCCTTGCCGTAGCCGAGCAGCTGGGCGACCTGGGCGGCCTGGTGGGCGTCGGAGGGCAGGACGTCGGAGGCCGTGTCGCGGGCCAGCATGATGGCGTTGCGGATCCGGGACGCCAACAGCCACGCCGCCGCCAGGTCCGCCGCGTCGTCCGCCGCGACCAGCCCCGCCGCCACCGCCGCGTCCAGCGCCCCCAGCGTCGACGTCGTGCGCAACTCGGGCACCGCATGCGCGTGCTGGAGCTGGACCAACTGGACCGTCCACTCGACGTCCGTCAGACCGCCCCGGCCCAGCTTGACGTGGTCGCGCGCCCGGCCGCGGGGCAGCCGCTCGGCCTCCATCCGCCCCTTCAGCTTGCGCATCTCCATGAGCTGCTCCGGCGTGACGCCGCCCGCCGGGTAGCGCAGCCCCGCGATGCCCTCCAGCAGGGCCGCGCCGAGCGCGGGGTCGCCCGCCCCGTGACGGGCCCGGATCAGCGCCTGCGCCTCCCACGCCGAACTCCAGCGCGAGTAGTACTTGAGGCAGCTCGACAGCGACCGGACCAGCGGGCCGTCCTTGCCCTCCGGCCGGAGATCCGCGTCCAAGACCAGGTCAGGGTCGGGGCCCGGGACGTGGAGCAGGCGCCGCATCGCCGTGACGACCTCCGTCGCCCGCCGGATCGACGCCGGGTCGTCCGAGTCCTCGACCACGTACAGGACGTCCGCGTCCGAGGCGTAGCTCATCTCGTCGCCGCCCCACCGGCCCAGCGCGATGACCGCCATGGCCGGCGCATCCGGGACCTCGCGCCGCGCCACGGTCAGCGCCGCCTCGATCGACGCGTCCGCGATGTCCGCCAGCTCGTGGCCGACCCGCCGGATGTCCGCCTCGCCCAGCAGGTCCGACATCGCCACGCGGACCAGCTCGCGGCGGCGGACCGCCCGGAGCGCGCCGCCGGAGCCGTTGTCGAGGCCGTGGTGGCCGACGGCGGCCGTCATCTCCGCCACGAGCGACGCCCGGTCCTTGCCCGGCTCGATCTCGTCGTGGGCGAGGAGCTCGACGGCGGCGGGCGCGCGCAGCAGGAGGTTGGTGGCGTAGCGGGAACTCGACAGGACGCGGGCCAGGCGCTGCGCCGTCGCCCCCTCGTCACGGAGCGCGCGGAGGTAGAAGGGGGAGTGGCCGAGCGCCTCGGAGACCTGGCGGAACGCCAGGAGCCCCATGTCCGGGTTGGGGCCCGCGGCGATCCAGCCGAGCAGCGCCGGGAGGAGCTGGCGCTGGATCTCGGCGGGGCGGGAGAGCCCGGAGGTCAGGGCCTCGATGTGGCGGAGCGCGGCGGCCGGGTCGCCGTAGCCGAGGACCTGGAGGCGGTCACGCGCGGCCTCGGTCGTCAGGCGGACCTCGTCGGACGGGATGCGGGCGACGGCCTCGAGGAGCGGCGAGTAGAAGACCCGCTGGTGGAGGCGGCGGACGAGGAGCGTCGAGTCGCGCCAGCGCTTGAGGACGTCGTCGGGGGAGTGGAGGCCGACCGAGCGGGCCAGACGGAGGAGGCCGGGGCGGTCGGCGGCCTCGGGCATGAGGTGGGTGCGTTTGAGCTGCCAGAGCTGGACCCTGTGCTCGAGCAGGCGCTGGAAGCGGTAGGCGTCGCCGAGGGCGGGGCCGTCGGTCCGGCCGATGTAGCCGTGGTCGATCAGGGCCTGGAGGGCGGTCAGGGTCCCGCGGAGCCTGAGCCGTTCGTCCGTCCGGCCGTGGACGAGCTGGAGGAGCTGGACGGAGAACTCCGTGTCGCGCAGGCCGCCCTCGCCGAGCTTGATCTCGCGCCCCGCCTCCTTGGGCGGGATGTGGTCGATGACGCGGCGGCGCATGGCCTGCGTGTTGGCCATGAAGTGGGGCCGTTGCGCGGCCGTCCAGACGAGGGGGGTGACGAGGTCGAGGAACTCCTTCGCGACGCCCGCGTCGCCGGCCATCGGCCGGGCCTTCAACAACGCCTGGAACTCCCAGTTCTCGGCCCACTGGCCGTAGTACCGCTTCATCGAGGCCAGCGACCGGACGAGCGGGCCGCGTGACCCTTCGGGGCGGAGGTTGGCGTCGATCGGCCAGATCGTCCCGGCCGGGGTCGCCGCCGTCACGGTCTGCGTCAGCGCGGCGACGAGGCGCGTGGCCGTGGCGATGGCCTGGTCCGTGCCCGTGACGGGTTGTCCGGCGTCGTCCAGGGCGGGCTCGGCGACGTAGATGAGGTCGACGTCGGAGACGTAGTTGAGTTCCTGCGCCCCCGCCTTGCCCATGGCGAAGACGGCCAGCCGGACCTGGTCGGCGTCCGGAACGAGGGTCGTGGCGTGGGCCAACGCCGCCTGGACCGTGGCGTCGGCCAGATCCGCCAGCTCGCCCGTGACGGATTCCAGGAGCGCCGCCGGGTCGTCGGCGGTCAGGTCGCGGGCGGCGATGCGGACGAGGTGGTGGCGGTAGGAGTGGCGGAGTTGGTCGGGGGCCGTGGTGCCGGGCGGGGGGTTGGTGACGGCCTGGAGGAGGTCGGCCTTCAGCGTGGCGGCGTCACGCCGGCCCGGGTCGCCGACTAACTCTTGGAGGGCGGCGGGGCGCTGGGCCAGCCAGCGGCCGAGTTCCGCGGACGCGCCGGCCACGGCGACGAGGCGGCGGGCGAAGCCGTCGTCCTGGGTCAGGCGGGGGAGTTCCGGGGCGACCTCGGCGATCGCGGCGACGGCGGCCAGCGCCTGGTCCGGGTCGGCTGCCCCGCCGCACAGCGGCACCAGCCGCTCGGCCAACCCCGGCGCGATCCCATCGAGCCGCTCCGCGCGATCAAGGGTCCTCTCACTGTCGAGAAAACCCAGCCGAGCCAGGTCCCCCCTTGTCCACGGCGTCGTCACCCTCCAACCCTACACACGGGCGCCTGGCGGCACTGCGCCGCGTGTCACGACCACGTGACGTGGGAGCGTGACAAAGGAACCGTCCCCGTGTCACGTGAGATTTGTCACGTTCGTGTTGCGGAATTCGGACGGCCCCTTGGCACGGGGGGTGGGTTAGGTTAGCCTTACCTCCATGCACATGACCCTCGCCGAGGCGCCCCTCCGTCGGCCTCTCGTCATCGCCGCGGCCCCGGAGGATCCGGCCGCGGCCCAACGCCTCATGACGCTCGGCTGGCGGCCCGGCGCGCCGACGGAGGTCATCCGCCGGACCACGGGCGGGGCCCGCGTCATCGACCTCAGCGGCGCCCGCATTGCCGTCGGCGGCCCCCTCTCCAAGACCCTCCAGGTCCGCCCCGCCGAGGAGGCCGGCCGATGAGCGCCCCCGTCCAGGCCGCCAAGCCCAAGCGCCGCCTCGGCCTCAGCCCCCTGGCCCCGGTCCCCGTCAAGCAGTGCTGCTCCCAGGGGGGCGGCCCGATGGCCGGGCCCGGCGAGCCGATCATCGCCCTCGTGGGCGCCCCCAACGTCGGCAAGTCCACCCTGTTCAACGCCCTGACCGGCGCCCGCGCCACGATGGGCAACTGGCCCGGCACGACCGTCGAGACCGCCCGCGGCATCTGGCGCTACAAGGCCGACCGGACGACCTGCGACTGCGCCAACTGTAGCTGCGAGGTCGGCGAAACCCCTAGCCAGGCCACGATCATTGACCTGCCCGGGGCCTACTCCCTGGACTCGGAGCAGCCCGACGAGAAGCTGACGCGGGACCTCGTGGTCGACGTGCCGGCCCAGGAGGCCCCGGACCTCGTCGTGACGCTGGTCGACGCCGCCCACCTGGCCCGCTCGCTGTTCCTCGTGACGCAGCTCCGCGAGCAGGCCCGCCGTCTGGTCGTGGCCGTGACGATGTCCGACATCGCCCGCCGCCACGGCATCGAGGTCGACACGTACGCCCTGTCCGAAGCCCTCGGCGTCCCCGTCATCGCCGTCGACCCGCGCCACCGCGCCGGGCTCGACAACCTGACCCGCGCCCTCGTCGAGACCCTGCACCACGCCCCGCCCAGTCCGCGCGACCGGCTGGCCGGCGCCGACTCCACCGACGACGAGCGGTTCGCCTGGATCGCCCAGGCCGTGGAGCGGGGCACGACGGCCTCGGGCGTGACCTCCGTCCGCCGTTCCGACAAGGTCGACCGCGTCATCCTCCACCCGGTCGCCGGCCCGGTCATCTTCCTGGCGCTGATGTGGGCGGTCTTCGAGATCACGACGGTCGTCGCCGCGCCGCTCCAGGACGGCCTCGACTGGCTCTTCTCCGGGCCGGTCTCGGACGGCGTGAGCGCGGTCCTCGGCGCCGTCGGCCTGGGCGGCACGTGGGTCGAGGGGCTCCTGGTCGACGGGCTGATCGCGGGCGTCGGCTCGCTCCTCACGTTCGTGCCGCTGATGGCCCTCATGTTCATCCTGCTGGCGCTGCTGGAGGACTCCGGCTACCTGGCGCGCGCCGCCGTCCTGACCGACCGCGTCATGGCCCGCCTCGGCCTGCCCGGCCGCGCGTTCCTCCCGATCGTCGTCGGCTTCGGCTGCAATGTCCCCGGCATCGCCGCCACGCGCGCCCTGCCCAACGCCAAACACCGCCTCCTTACCGTCCTGCTCATCCCCTTCACGAGCTGCACGGCCCGGCTGACCGTCTTCGTCATGCTCGGCTCGATCTTCTTCGGCCGCTGGGCCGGGACGGCCGTGTTCCTGTCCTACGTCGTGTCGATCCTGCTGGTCGTCGTCGTCGGCCTGCTGCTGCGCGGGACCGTCTGGCGGCGGCTGCCGTCCGACCCGCTCGTCATCGACCTGCCGCCCTACCAAACCCCGACCGTCCGGCTGACGGCGGCCGTGACGTGGGTGCGCCTCAAGGGCTTCCTCCAGACCGCGTCCGGCATCATCGTGGCCACGGTCATCCTTGTCTGGCTTCTCCAGTCCATCCCGCTCGGCGCGGGCCTCGGCGGCTTCGGCGACGTCGCCGTCGAGGACTCCCTCTACGGCGGCCTGGCGCGGGCCATCGCCCCGGTCTTCGCGTCCGCCGGCTTCGGCGCCTGGCAGACCGTGGCGGCGCTCGTCGTCGGCTTCGTCGCCAAGGAGGCCGTCATCTCGAGTTGGGCCCAGACCTACGCCATCGCCGAGGAGAACGAGGGGCTCTTGGGCGAGCACGTCCGGCTGGCCTTCGAGCAGTCGTCCGGGGGTCACGCGGTCGCGGCCGTCGCGGCGTTCATGGTCTTCTTCCTGGCGTACACGCCGTGTGTGGCGACGCTGGCGGCCCAGAAGCGGGAGGTCGGCATGAAGTGGACGGGGTTCGGCGTGGTCCTCCAGTTGGCCGTGGCGTTCCTCCTCGCCGTCGTCACGTTCCAGGTCGGGAGCCACCTCTGATGGCCGGCCCGTTGTCCCTGGTCCGCGCCGCGTTCGGCGACTCCAGTTGCCGCTCGGTGGCGGACCTCGAGCGCGTCACCGGGCTGCCGCGTGACGTCCTCGACGCCGCGCTGGACCACCTCGTCTTCACGGGCGTCCTGAAGTCCGAGGCGCTGGCGTCCGGCTGCCCGGAGGGCGCCTGCGGGTCGTGCGCGCTGGGCCACAGTTGCGCCGCCCGCCGGCCGGGCGATGTCCGCGCGCGGAGCCTGGCGTTGGTCCACGCTTGACGGTTGGGTGGCCCTGTCTCCTCGGCCGCGGTATCTGACGCCGCCGCCCGGGCTCGTGCCTCGCCAAGGCCGCGGCATCAGACACCTCGGCCGACGGCACGCGGGATGCACGTTGCCCGCGCGGGCTAGCATGGCGCGCGTGACCCAGGATCCTGCTGCTCCGATCGGCATCTTCGACTCCGGCTTCGGCGGGCTGACCGTCGCCCGCGCGGTGGTCGACCAACTGCCCGGCGAGGACATCGTCTACCTCGGCGACACGCTCAACGCCCCCTACGGCCCCCGCCCCATCGCGGAGGTCCGCCAGTTCGCGCTGGCCAACCTGGACGAGCTGGCCGCGCTCGGCGTCAAGGCCCTCGTCATCGCCTGCAACTCCGCCTCGTCCGCCGTCCTGGCCGACGCCCGCGAGCGCTACGACATCCCCGTGGTCGAGGTCGTCCTGCCCGCCGCGCGCCGGGCCGTGCGGGCGTCCCGGTCCGGCCGCCTCGGCGTCATCTGCACCCAGGCCACCGCCACGTCCGGCGCCTACGACGACGCCGTCGAGGCGGCCGTCGGCGTCACGCTGACGACGGCCGTCTGCCCGCGCTTCGTCGAGTTCGTCGAGGCCGGCGTCACGGCGGGGCCGGAACTCCTGGCCTGCGCGCGCCAGTACCTGGCCCCCATCCAGGCCGCGGGCGTCGACACGCTCATCCTCGGCTGTACCCACTACCCGCTGCTGGCCGGCGTCATCTCGTACGTGCTGGGCGAGGAGGTCACGCTGGTCAGCTCGGCCGACGAGTGTGCCAAGGCGGTCTACGCGACGTTGACCCGCGACGACCTGCTCAACCCCCAGGAGACCGGGCAACACCGCTTCCTGACGACGGGCAACCCGGAGCGCTTCGCGCGCATCGGGTCACGCTTGGTCGGCGGTTTCGTGACGGAAGCCGAGCGCGCCTGAGGGCATATGCCAGGGGGTCGGCTTAGGCCAGGGGGTCGGGCACGCTGGCTACGGAGCGAGGAACGAGCGACAGCCAGCGGGCCTGACACCGTGGCCGGGGGGCAGTCTGCCAGTGCCGCCACGGTGTCGGGCCCTGCGGCTGTCGCTCGTGCCTCGCTCCGTAGCCGCTGTGCCCGACCCCGTGGCTGTCGCTCGTGCCTCGCTCCGTAGCCAGGGTGCCTGACACCGTGGCCTGTGCCCGACCCCGCTGCGGTGGCCTACTATGCGCCCTATGACTCGTTCGTTTGACCGTGATGATGCCGGCCTTCGGCCGATCTCCTTTGAGCGCGGCTGGGCCGACCAGGCGGAGGGTTCCGTCCTGGTCGAGTTCGGGCGCACGCGCGTGCTCGTCACGGCGTCCGTGACGGAGGGCGTGCCGCGCTGGCGCAAGGGGTCGGGGCTGGGCTGGGTGACGGCGGAGTACGCCATGTTGCCGCGGGCCACGAACGAGCGCAACGACCGCGAGTCCGTGCGCGGCAAGATCGGCGGCCGCACCCACGAGATCTCGCGCCTGGTCGGCCGGGCCCTGCGCTCCGTCGTCGACTACAAGGCGCTGGGCGAGAACACGATCGTGCTCGACTGCGATGTGCTCCGGGCCGACGGCGGGACCCGCACCGCGTCGATCACGGGCGCGTACGTCGCCCTGGCGGACGCCGTGACGTGGCTCCGCGACCGGAAACTGCTGGTGGCCGAACCGCTGCTCGGCTCGGTCGCCGCCGTCTCCGTCGGCCTGGTCGGCGGCCGACCGCTGCTCGACCTCGACTACGCCGAGGACTCGACCGCCCAGGTCGACCTCAACGTCGTCGCCACGGGCGACGGCCGCCTGGTCGAGGTCCAGGGCACGGCCGAGGGCGCGCCCGTCGACCGGGCCGAACTCGACACGCTGCTCGACCTGGCCCTGGCCGGCTGCGCCGAGCTGACCGCGCTGCAACAGGCCGCCCTGGAACAGGCCGCGCTGGGCGGCGCCGCGTGACCGGGCAACTCCTCCTCGCCTCCGGCAACGCCCACAAGCTGGCCGAACTCCGGCGCCTGACCGCCGGGCTGGACCTCGCCATCCTGGGCCTGGCCGACGTCACCCCCTATCCCGAACCCGCCGAAACGGGCGCCACGTTCGAGGCCAACGCGCTCATCAAGGCCGCGGCCGGGGCGGCCGCGACGGGTCTCCCGACCCTGGCCGACGACTCCGGGATCGAGGTCGACGTCCTCAACGGGATGCCGGGGGTGCGGTCGGCGCGCTGGGCGGGCGTGGGCGCGACGGACGCCGAGAACCTCGACCTCCTCATCCGCCAGTTGGCCGACGTCGAGGACGAGCGGCGTGGCTGCCGGTTCGTCTGCGCCGTGGCGCTGGTGTGGCCCGCCCAACCGGGCGTTCAGCGTGACCCCGTCGTCCTGCGCCGCGCGGTCGAGGGCACGGCCCTGCGCCGGCCGCGCGGCAGCAACGGCTTCGGCTACGACCCCATCTTCCTGCCCGTCGGCCACGACCGGACCACGGCGGAAATGAGCGCCGCCGAGAAGGACGCCATCTCCCACCGGGGCCAGGCGTTGCGCGCCATCCTGCCGGACCTGGCGGCCCTGGCCGTCGGGTAGAGTGGCCCCCAAGCCCCACCTCTCCCGCCGTGACCCCCAGGAGACCCGATGCAGCCGTATCTTGACCTCGTCCACCGCATCCTGGCGGAGGGCACGGAGAAGTCCGACCGCACGGGCACGGGGACCCTCTCTGTCTTCGGCCACCAGATCCGCTTCGACCTGACCGCCGGCTTTCCCCTCCTGACGACGAAGAAGCTCCACACCCGCTCGATCTTCGGCGAGCTCCTCTGGTTCCTGCGCGGCGACACGAACGTCGGCTGGCTCCACGACAACGGCATCACGATCTGGGACGAGTGGGCGGACGAGAACGGGGACTTGGGGCCGGTCTACGGCTACCAGTGGCGGAGCTGGCCCGCGCCCGACGGCCGCCACATCGACCAGATCGCCCAGGTCATCGAGTCGATCCGGACCCGGCCGGACTCGCGCCGCCACCTCGTGACGGCGTGGAACGTGGCGGACGTCGACCGGATGGCGCTGCCGCCCTGCCACGCGCTGTTCCAGTTCTACGTCGCCGACGGCCGGCTGTCCTGCCAGCTCTACCAGCGGTCGGCCGACGTCTTCCTCGGCGTGCCGTTCAACATCGCCTCCTACGCGCTGCTGACCCACCTCGTCGCCCAGGTCACGGGGCTGGCCGTCGGCGACTTCGTCCACACGTTCGGCGACGCCCACCTCTACCTCAACCACCTCGACCAGGCGCGGCTCCAACTGACGCGCCAGCCGCGGCCGCTGCCGAGGCTGTGGCTCAACCCGGAGGTGCGCGAGATCGACCGCTTCGAGCTGGCGGACATCCGCGTCGACGGCTACGACCCGTGGCCGTCGATCAAGGCGCCGGTGGCGGTGTAGGGGTCACGATGGCGCCGGGTCCTGCCTTCACGGCCATCGCCGCTGTGGCCGACAACGGCGTCATCGGCGACGGGTCAGGGTTGTTGTGGCGCATCCCGGAGGACTTCGCGCGGTTCAAGCGCGTCACGATGGGCGGCGTGCTGGTCATGGGGCGCAAGACGTTCGACTCGTTGGGCGGCCCGCTGCCAGGCCGCGTGTCCATCGTCGTGACGCGGCGTGGCTGGCCCATCCCCTGTGAACCTTGTCATCCCGGCGGCCCTTGTCATCCCGGCGAAAGCCGGGATCTTGCCCCTTGTCATCCCGGCGAAAGCCGGGATCTGACCGCTGCTGAAGATCCCGGCTTTCGCCGGGATGACAAAGGGTCTGGGATGGCCAAGGGGTACGGGACGGCAGAGGGGTCTGGGACGGCAGAGGTGGACGACAGCGGCACCGCCGTTCTGACCGCGCCGTCACCGGCGGCGGCGGTGGCACTCCTGGCCCAGTTCCCGGACCGGCGCTGGTGGTGCGCGGGCGGCGGCCAGATCTACGCGGCCCTCTGGGACCATCTGACCGACCTGGACATCACGGAGGTCCACCAAACCCCCGACGCCCCGGTCCGCTTCCCCGCCATCGACCCGGCCGAGTGGACCGAGACCAGCCGCACCCCGCGTGACGGCTTCGACTTCGTGACCTACACGCGCACCAGGCCGAAGCTCGCCCAGGACGAGGTGTCTGATACCGCGGCCGGAGCCTGCGGAGGCGGCGGTGTCTGATACCGCGGCCGCCCGGGTCCAATCCCCACCCGATGCCCATGCGTGACACCGCGTCCATCCTCCACCTCGACTTGGACGCGTTCTTCGCGTCGGTCGAGCAACGTGACAAACCGTCGTTGCGCGGCAAGCCGGTCGTCGTCGGCGGGCTGGGCGGCCGGGGCGTCGTGTCGACGGCCAGCTACGAGGCCCGCCCGTTCGGCGTCCACTCCGCCATGCCCATGCACGAGGCCCGCCGCCTCTGCCCCAACGCGGCGTTCCTGGCGGGCCGGTTCCCCGCCTACCGGGCGGCGTCCAGGATCGTCATGGGCGTCCTCGGCCAGCTCTCGCCCCTGGTCGAACCGCTGTCGCTGGACGAGGCGTACGTCGACCTGGCGGCCGGCCCCGCGCGTGACTTCTCCGTCGCCGCGCTCCGCGACCTGGCGGAGGCGGTCCGCGCCGAGGTCAAGGCCCAGACCGGCGGCTTGACCGCGTCGGTCGGCCTCGGCAGCTCCAAGTTCATGGCCAAGCTGGCCAGCGAGGCGGCCAAGCCGGACGGGGTGGTCGTCATCGCGCCGGGCACGGAGCTCGACCGGATCGCCGGCCTGCCCGTCCGCGCGATCCCGGGGGTGGGCCCGATGACGGCGGAGAAGCTGCAGCGCCTGGGCCTGACGACCGTGACGGATCTGCGGGCGGCGCTGCCGGGCGAGCTGCGGCGGGAGTTGGGGCCGGCCGTGGCCACGATGCTGACGCGGCTGGCCGTGGCCGACGACGACCGGCCCGTCTCGCCCGACCGCGAGGTCAAGTCGATCTCCGTCGAGGACACGTTCGCCGTCGACTACCGCGAGGTCGCCGTCCTCGAGCCGATGGTCGTCCGGGACGCGGCCACGGTCGGGCGGCGGCTGCGCCGGGCCGGCCACTTCGCCCGCACCGTCACGCTGAAACTCAAGTTGGCCAACTTCGCCTCCCACACGCGCTCCCGGACCCTGTTGGGGGCCGTCGACTCGGACGAGACGATCACGGCCGTCGCGCTCGACCTCCTCCGGGAGCAGGCCCACCTCGTCCGCCAGGGCGTCCGCCTCCTCGGCGTCGGCGTCTCCGGCTTCACGGACGCGGCGCAAGAAGCCTTGTTCGAGGTGACGGCGGCGAAGCTGGACGAGAGCCATGTGGACTGGCTGCCGACCGTGGCGCGGGAGCGTCACGCGGTGTACCGGCCGGGCGACGACGTGGCGCACGACGAGTTCGGCCCGGGCTGGGTGTGGGGGAGCGGCCTGGGCAAGGTGACGGTCCGGTTCGAGACCCGCGACACCCCGCCCGGCCCGATCAAGACCTTCGAGATCGACGACCCGAAATTGCGCTTGCGTGAGGCCGAGGAGGCCGAGGTGCCAGAGGCCGCGGCCGGGGGCCTGTCAGCGGCCTCGGCCCCGTAGACTCGCCCCATGTCCCAGTTGACCCCCGGCGACCCCGCGCCCGACTTCGCGCTACCGGACGCGCGCGGCGACCGCGTGACCCTCGGTGATTTCGCCCCTGGCAAGGTCATCGTGTACTTCTACCCGGCCGCGCTGACCCCCGGCTGCACGACCGAGGCCGTCGACTTCACGACCGCCGCGCCCGCCTTCGCCCGCGCCGGCTACCGCATCGTCGGCATCTCG
The DNA here is from genome assembly GCA_031272805.1 of Propionibacteriaceae bacterium. Taxonomy (GTDB): domain Bacteria; phylum Actinomycetota; class Actinomycetes; order Propionibacteriales; family Propionibacteriaceae; genus WQYJ01. The sequence goes on along the minus strand of JAISTC010000204.1, from coordinate 2,680 downwards.
CCGGACGCGCCGGACAAGCTGGCCCGGTTCGAGGCCAAGGCGGGCCTCGACCTCACGCTGCTGGCCGACCCGGACAAGGCCGTGATCAGGGCGTACGGGGCGTGGGGCGAGCGGCTGCTGTACGGCAAGAAGGTCACGGGCGTGATCCGCTCGACGTTCGTCCTCGACGTCGACGCGGCGGGCCATGCCACGGTGGCACAGGCGTTCTACGGCGTCCGGGCCAAGGGCCACGTCGACCGCCTCCAACGTGACCTGCTGCCCACCGCGTGACGTGGCCCACCGCGTGACGCCGCGTCAGCCCTGGCCCTTGTCATCCCGGCGACAGCCGATCTTCTACCCGGTGAACGCCGTCCCATCCGGTCACCCGCCTAAGATGGGCCACAAGCCGGAGTGGTGGAATAGGTAGACACGCGGGATTTAGGTTCCCGTGCCGCAAGGCGTGAGGGTTCAAGTCCCTTCTCCGGTACCAATAGGTCTGGTTCAAGAGGAAGCGGATCGACCAGCCACCCGCCCACCAGATCGTCCGGCGCGGGCGGCCATAGTCCCGCATGGGCTGGCCGTGGCATAGTTGACCTGCGGCCCCGAGGAGCTTGTCCGGGCCGGTCCGAAGGAGGACGACATGACTGCCGACCCGGGCGCCGAGCGGCGCGTCGACGACATCCAGCGTGACCTGGCGGAGGCGCGGCAACGCCTCGCCGACAACATCGGGTCCCTCATCAACGAGGTCCACCCCAAGGCCGTCATGCACCGGACCATCGACGACGCGAAGGCCACGGCCCAGGAGACCCTGGACGACGTCAAGGGCTTCGCCCACGAGGGCTTCGAGCGGATCAAGGGTGAGCTCAAGGACGAGAACGGCTGGCGGACCGACCGGCTCATCGCGGTCGCGGGCGGGGTCCTGGGCGTTCTCACGTTCCTCGGCATCGTGCGCGGCGTCCGCCGGTGAGCCCGGCCAAGAAGGGCGACGACCCGGAGGCGCTGCCGATCCGGATGCTCCACGACCGCCTGCTCGTCCAGGCGGAGGACGGCCCGGGGGAGCGCAAGACCGGCGGCGGCATCCTGATCCCGGCGACGGTGCAGATCGGGCGGCGCCTGACGTGGGCGAAGGTCGTGGCGGTCGGGCCGAACGTGCGCTCGGTCAAGGAATCCGACCGGGTCCTGTTCGACCCGGAGGCGACATCGGAAGTGGAACTGAGGGGCACGGTGTACTCGCTGCTGCGCGAACGTGACCTGCACGCCGTCGCGGCCACACGCCTAACCGAGGGCCACACCGGCCTGTACCTATAAGGATCACGCGTCACGCCACTCGCGTCGCCAGCGTCGCCATCCCGGCGCCTGTGATGACCGTCACACTCACCTCCTGTGATTTCGCCAAAGTCCGCGAGTGAGGTAACCTAGACGTCGGTCCAAGCACCACTAGCTCAACTGGCAGAGCAGCTGACTCTTAATCAGCGGGTTCAGGGTTCGAGTCCCTGGTGGTGTACTTCTACGGGGCCCCGGCCAAATATCTCTTGGCCGGGGCCTCGTCGCCTTATCCGATCCCGCTCATGCCATGAGGTCTGCGCCCGCACTGATGGTCTGGGGTTGGAACGTTATGCCCAGGTTATGCACAGGGGGTTGAGCGTGACTGTGTTGAGTTATCCACAGGGTTGGGCGTGATCGGGGTCACGCGGGCAGGGACTTGAGCGGTCCCTGGCGGTCACGCTCGGCCTGGGCCCGGAATCCGTCACGTACCTCTGACGATCGGGCTGGGACTACGCGTGACGCGGCGGTCGCGTAATACTAAAGCCCCTCTTTCCATGCGGTGGACGGGCGAGTACGCTCGAATGTGCCTCCCCGGAGGCGACGACGCCCCGCGGGCGAACGCCCCACTGTGACGGGGCGTCGTCGTCCTCCTAGGGGAGGCGCCTCGCGCCTCGGCCCAAGCCCAGCTGCCAGCCCGCTATGCCGCCGCGATGCGCTCGCGTAGCTGCGCCAACTGGCCGTACAGCGCCGCCGGCGTCTTGTCGCCGAACTGGCCGAAGTACTCCTCCGTCAGGTCCGCCTCGGCCGCCCACGCCTCCGGCAGCAGCGCGAACAACTGCGCCACGTCGGCGTCGGAGATGTCGAGCCCGGTCAGGTTCAGCTCGCCCGGCGCCGGGATGCGGCCGGAGATGGCGTCGACCGCCTCGGCCTCGCCCGCCACGCGCCGCAGCGCCCACTCGATCGGCCGCGAGTTGTCGCCGAAGCCCGGCCACAGGAACTTGCCAGAGGCGTCCTTGCGGAACCAGTTGACCTGGAAGATCTTCGGCGCCTTGTCACCCAGCTTCTCACCCATCTCGAGCCAGTGGGCCCAGTAGTCGGCCATGTTGTAGCCGCAGAACGGCAGCATGGCGAACGGGTCGCGCCGCAGCGCCCCGACCGCGCCCTCGGCCGCCGCGGTCTGCTCCGACGACACCGTGGCCCCGACGAAGACGCCGTGCTCCCACGAGTACGACTCGGAGATCAGCGGCACGTTCGTCGCCCGGCGCCCGCCGAACAGGATGACGTCGACCGGCAGGCCCTTCGGGTCCTCCCAGTTCGGCGCGATCGACTCGGCCTGGTCGGCCTTGACCGTGAAGCGGGAGTTCGGGTGGGCGGCGGGCCGGCCGCAGCCGGGCGTCCAGTCCTGGCCCGTCCAGTCGATCAGGTGGGCCGGCGG
>JAISTC010000035.1 GCA_031272805.1 Propionibacteriaceae bacterium | reverse complement strand
TCACCGTGGCCGCCCCCGTCTCCCCGCTCGCCCTCCCCACTCCCCCGCCCACGCGCCCAGAACCCGCCACGCGCCCGGACGCCGACCTGATCGTGACGCCGCTGGCGCCGGACATCCGCTCCCCGTTCAGCCCCAGCGCGCCCGCGCCGGTGCCCCCGGCGGAGAAGCTGCCGCAGGTCGAGCCGGAGGAGGAAACGGCCGTCGGCGGTCCGCAGACCCGCCACGAGGCGGGCCTGGGCGCGAACCTGCCCGACCCGGCGCTCCGCGCGGCCGCCCCCGCCCCGGAACCCCAGCGCCTGGCGCTCAAGCGCGCGGACCTGCGGACGGCCCAGAACATGGACGCGTCGCTGGCCATCCCGACGGCCACGTCCGTGCGGACGGTGCCGATGAAGCTGGCCATCGAGTCGCGTGACCAGATCAACCACCACCTGGCCCAGACCCGCGGCGGCAAGATTTCTTTCACGCACATCGTCGGCTACGCGATGGTCGAGGCGATGGCCGCCGTGCCCGCGGTCAACGTCGTCTACGACGCCGCCGACGGCGTCCCGGCCCTCGTCCAACCCGGGACCGTCAACCTCGGACTGGCGGTCGACGTGACGAAGCCGGACGGTTCCCGCCAGCTCCTCGTGCCCAACGTCAAGCGGGCCGACACGCTCGACTTCGCCCAGTTCTGCGCCGCCTACGACGACGTCGTCCGCCGCACGCTGGCCGGGAAGCTGACGGCCGACGACTTCGCCGGGACGACCTGCACGCTGACGAACCCCGGCACGATCGGCACGCACCACTCGATCCCGCGCCTCATGCCCGGCCAGGGCCTCATCCTCGGCGTCGGCGCGATCGGCTACGCCCCCGGCTTCCAGGGCGCCAGCCCCAACCGGCTGAACGACCTCGGCATCTCGAAGGTCATGACGCTGACGTCGACCTACGACCACCGCGTCATCCAGGGCGCCCAGTCCGGCGAGTTCCTCAAGCGCCTGGAGGAGCTGCTGACCGGCCAGCACGATTTCTACGCCACGCTGTTCGCGGCCCTGCGCGTGCCGTACGCGCCGCTGACGTGGGACACGGACATCTACTCGACCCACGAGGACGTGGTCTCCAAGACCGCCCGGGTCAACGAGCTGATCACGGCGTACCGGACCCTCGGCCACCTGATGGCCGACACGGACCCGCTGCTGTACCGCCAGCGCTCCCACGACGACCTCAAGCTGGCCTCCCACGGCCTGACGCTGTGGGACCTGGACCGGGAGTTCGCCGTCGGCAACCTCGGCGCGACGGCCCGCCAGCTCGTGTCGCTGCGCCGCGTCCTCGACCGCCTCCAGGACACGTACTGCCGGACCGTCGGCGTCGAGTACATGTACATCACGGACCCGGTCCAGCGCGCCTGGCTGCAGAAGCGGCTGGAGGCGCCGCGCCAGGCCACGGCCCACGACGAGCACCTCCGCATCCTCGACCGCCTCAACGAGGCCGAGCTGTTCGAGACGTTCCTCCAGACGAAGTACGTCGGCCAGAAGCGCTTCTCGCTGGAGGGCGCGGAGTCGTCGATCGTCGTGCTCGACCAACTGTGCGAGCAGGCGGCCCGGGCCCGGCTGGACGAGGTCTGCATCGGGATGCCGCACAGAGGCCGCCTCAACGTGCTGGCCAACATCATCGGCAAGAGCTACGCCCAGATCTTCCAGGAGTTCGACGAGCACATCGAGCCGGGCGGGACGCAGGGCACGGGCGACGTCAAGTACCACCTGGGCGCCGAGGGCACCTTCACGGCGTCGACCGGCCAGACCATCCACGCCTCGGTCGCGGCCAACCCGAGCCACCTGGAGACGGTCGACCCGGTCCTCGAGGGCATCGTCCGGGCCAAGCAGGACCGGTCGCACAACCCGCTGCGCCACCCGGTCCTGGCCGTGCTCGTCCACGGCGACGCCGCGTTCGCCGGCCAGGGCGTGGCCTACGAGACGTTCCAGATGTCGCAGCTCCGCGGCTACGCCACGGGCGGCACCATCCACGTCGTCATCAACAACCAGGTCGGCTTCACGACGGCGCCGGTCGAATCGCGTTCCTCGACGTATTGCACGGACGTGGCCAAGGCGTTCCAGGCCCCCGTCTTCCACGTCAACGGCGACGACCCGGACGCCTGCGTCCGCGTGGCCCGGCTGGCGTTCGCGTACCGCCAGGCGTTCCACAAGGACGTCGTCATCGACGTCGTCTGCTACCGCCGCCGCGGCCACAACGAGGGCGACGACCCGAGCTTCACGCAGCCGCTGATGTACGACCTGATCACGCAGAAGCGCTCGGTCCGCGAGCTGTACACGGAGGCGCTGGTCGGCCGCGGCGACATCGCGGCGGACGAGGCCCAGCAGATGGCGCAGCACTTCCGGGGCCGCCTCGAGGCCGTCTTCACGGAGGTCCGCGAGGCCACCCAGGAGGGCGCGGCCAAGCTGGACAACGCCTACCTGCGCCATCCGGCCTACCCGCCGAAGCCCCGCTACACGCAGGGCACGGCCATCTCGGCCGAGCAGATGGAGCTCGTGGCCGCCGCCCACCTGCGCTTCCCCGCGGGCTTCTCCGTCCACCCCAAGGTCCTCCCCCAGCTCCAGCGCCGGGCCGACCGCATCCGCCGGGGGCCCATCGACTGGGCCACGGCCGAGCTGCTGGCGTTCGGCTCGCTGCTCCTCGAGGGGGTCCCGGTCCGCGTGGCGGGCCAGGACACGCGCCGCGGCACGTTCTCCCAGCGCTTCGGCGCCATCGTCGACCGCCAGACCAACTGGAGCTACGTCCCGCTCAAGCACCTGGCGAACGACCAGGCCCCGTTCGACATCTTCGACTCGCTGCTGTCGGAGTACGCGGCGCTCGGCTTCGAGTACGGCTACTCGGTCGCGGCGCCCGGCGCGCTGGTCTGCTGGGAGGCGCAGTTCGGCGACTTCGCCAACACGGCCCAGGCGATCATCGACGAGTTCATCGCGGCGGGCGACGCCAAGTGGCAGCAGAAGTCGGGCGTCGTCCTCCTGCTCCCCCACGGCTACGAGGGCCAGGGCCCGGACCACTCGTCGGCCCGGTTGGAGCGCTGGCTGCAGCTCTGCGCCGACGAGGCGCTGGCCGTCTGCCAGCCGTCGACGCCGGCCAGCTACTTCCACCTGCTCCGCACCCACGCGCTGGTCAACTGGCACCGCCCGCTGGTCGTGGCCACGCCCAAGTGGATGCTGCGCCACCCGGCGGCCGTGTCCCAGCCCGCCGACTTCACGGGGGGCGCGTGGCGCCAGGTGCTGGGCGACCCGTCGATCGAGGACCCGTCACGCGTGACGCGGGTCCTGCTGTGCTCCGGCAAGGTCCGGTGGGAGCTGGCGCGGCGCCGCGCCGAGCTGGACCGGGACCAGGACGTGGCGATCCTCTCGCTCGAGCGGCTCTACCCGCTGCCCGCCGCCCACCTGGCGGACGAGCTCGGGCGCTACCCCCACGTGACGGACATCCGGTACGTGCAGGACGAGCCGGCCAACCAGGGGGCGTGGTGGTTCATGGAGAAGCACCTGCCCGCCGCCGTGCGGGCGGTCCGGCCCGACCTCGACCTCGTGCTGACCCCGGTCCTGCGCCCGGCCTCCAGCTCGCCGGCCACGGGCTCGCACCACGACCACGAGGCCCAACAGCGCGACCTGCTGACGGCCGCGCTCGCGTGAGACGAACTTCACAAGGCCAAACGAGGCCGGATGAGGTAGGGTCGACGTGACCACGAGGGTGGGCGATTGGCCGTTGGGCCTGGGGTGTTTTTCCAGTATTTCGCCCTGATCCCTTGTGTCCAGGCGCTTGTCTTGGGAGACTTGGACAGGTTGTCGGACCAGCTTCGACCCCCACCCCGATCGAAGAGACCTTGTTCTCGAACCGCGAGGAGACTTGACTCAATGGATTGGCGCCACCAAGCCGCCTGCCTGACGGAAGACCCCGAACTCTTCTTCCCGATCGGCAATACGGGTCCCGCCTTGCTCCAGATCGAGGAGGCGAAGAAGGTCTGCGCGCGCTGCGTCGTGCGTGACAAGTGCCTCCACTGGGCGCTGGAAGCCGGCCAAGACCACGGCGTCTGGGGCGGCCTGAGCGAAGACGAGCGCCGCTCGATGAAGCGCCGCCAGGCCAGATCCCGCCTCCGGAACTCCTAATGAGCGGGGGGACGACCCCCCTGGCACCCCCCGCGGTCGCTCCGCTCCCGGGCCGTCATCCCCGTTCCCTCTGTCATCCTGAGCGCAGCGAAGGATCTCTCCGTCACCTGGTCGAGATCCTTCGCTCCGCTCAGGATGACAAAGTCACGCCAACGGCACCCGGATCACGGCCCGGGTCCCCACTCCGTCCTCGTTCGGCTCCAGGTTGAACGTGCCGTCCAGGTCGGCGGCCAGCGTGCTGACGATGGAGAGTCCCAGGCTCTGGCGCGTCTGGTCGTCGACCTTGAAGCCCTCCGGCAGCCCCTGGCCCCGGTCGATGACGTTGACCTCGAGCCAGCCGCCGTCCAGGTGCCGCGGCGCCAGCACGATCTCGCCCGACCCGGCGGCCAGCCCGTGCTCGATCGCGTTCTGGCACAACTCCGTGATCATCAGCGACAGCGACGACACGACCTCCGCCGGGATCGTGCCGAACGACCCGTCCCGGATGCCCTTGACGTGACCCCGCGGCGCCGCCAGGTCCCCGGCCAGGCGCAAGAGCCGGTCGGCGATGTCGTCGAAGTCGACCTCGCCGGAGAAGCTGCGCGACAGGATCTCGTGGACGATGGCGATGGCCTGGACGCGCCCCTGGGCCTCGCGCAGCGCGGCCGCCGCCTCGGGCGAGGTCATGCGCCGGGCCTGGAGCCGCAACAACGCGGAGACGGTCTGGAGGTTGTTCTTGACGCGGTGGTGGATCTCGCGGATCGTGGCGTCCTTCGTGACGAGCTGCCGCTCGCGGCTGCGGACCTCGGTCGTGTCGCGCAGGATCAACAGCCGCCCGGCCGGCCGGCCGGCCTTGGACAGCGGGAGGGTGCGGACCGTGGCGGACGTGTGCTGGGCCGTGATCTCGAACTCCTCCGTCACGCCGGAGCGCAGGTGGGCCTTGATCGACCGGTCGATCGGCGACCCGTCGCCCGCCACCAGGCCGACGGTCAGCGGGATGAGCGCCTCGCCCAACAGGTCCCCCGCCAGGCCGAGCTTGCGGTAGACGGACACGGCGTTCGGGCTGGCATAGGTCACGGTGAACTGGGGGTCCAGCCAGATCAGCCCCTCGCCGACGCGCGGCCCGACCGTGACGTTGCCGACCCCGGGGTCGGGCCAGACGCCGCGCCACAGCATGTCCGACAGGATGTCGGCGATGAGCAGGTAGTGGTCCTCCAGCTCGCCGGGGGCGCGGACGCCCATCTGGTTGGTGTGGCGCTCGACGACCGCGACGACGCGGCCGTCGCGGAGGATGGGGATGGCCCAGACGTCGACCGGGATGCCCGCCTGGAGCTTGTTGTTCGAGGTCTCGGCGATCTCGCGTGACAGGTAGGCCTCGGTCACGAGCGACTCGTCGTCGTAGCTGACCATCTCGCCGACGACGTCGTCCTCCAGCGCCGTCGGCCCGGTCGTCGGCCGGATCTGGGCGATGGCGTAGAACTCGTTGTCGTCCTGGCCGGGCAGCCAGAGGATGAGGTCGGAGAAGCTCAGGTCGGCGAGAATGTGCCACTCCGCCACGACGGCGTCGAGGAACTGGGCGTCGTCCGTGGCCAGCGCCACCTCGTCGAGGAACTGGGAGGGGATACGCAACACAACCCGAGCTTACTATCCCGCGCGATTTCGGGGGATGTGGCAGTATTAGCCCTTGCTACATCGACCGCATCGACCGATCCAGGAGGCACCAATGGGCAAGGGTGGAAGGAAGCGCCGGGCGCGCCGCAAGTCCGCGGCCAACCACGGCAAGCGTCCGCACGCGTAACAAGACCTGAGCGGGGGGACGGTCCCAGAGGGACCGTCCCCCCGCTGCGCTACTCGCCGCGGGCCGCGCGGTAGGACTCCACCATCGCCAGGTAGTGGGCGACGGGGACGTAGTGGGCGATGGAGTTGCCCGTGCCGAAGGCCACGCCGCCGTGGCCCCGCCCGTAGCGGGCGACCAGGTCGGCCGCCGCCGCGCGGATGTCGGACTCGTCGGCCCGGCAGACGAAGTCGACGTCCAGGCCGCCGAAGTTGCCGATCCGGCCGCCGAAGCGCTCCACCCAGGCGCCGAAGGGGGCGATGACATCCTCGTTCGAGTGCTTGGCGTCAATGCCGGCGCCGTCGATGATCGCGTCCATGACGGCCAGCGTGTCGCCGCAGGAGTGGAGCAGGAAGGGCTTCCCGGCGGCGTGGACGAGTGCGGTGATGCGGGCGTACTGCGGCACGATGTGGCGAGGGATGTCGGCGGGCGGCAGCAGGGTGCCGGTCTTGTAGCCGAGGTCGTCGCCGCAACGGCAGACCGCGTACGCGTCCCCGTGCCGGGCCAGGAAATGCGCCCAGATGGCCGCGTGGGCGTCGCCCATGGCGCGGAACAGGTCGGCGTACAACTCGGGATCGTCCGCCGTCAGATAGCAGAGGTTGAGGTAGCCGGTCAGGTCCTGGACGCATTCGAAGACGCCGTTGCCGGGGCCGCCGACGGCCTTCATGCCGGCGGGCAGGGCCTCCGCCAGCCAGCCGAACTGGCGGTCGGCCGCCGCCGCGTAGAGGCCGGGCAGTTCGGCCCAGGGATAGGCCTCGAAGTCCGCCCGGTCGCGGATGGCCGGAGGGTTGGCCTCGCTCAGCAGGGCCCCGCCGCCGGGCAGCACGTTCGTCACGCAGTACTCGAACGACACCGTGTCGTAGCCGAGGTCTCGGAAGAAGCTCGTGTAGCAGCGGAAGAACTCCCGTCCGTCGGCCTCGTCCCCCTCCAGCAGACCGGCCAGTGCCCGGCCCGTCACGGCCTCGACCACCGGTAGGTCGACCAGGTGCTCGTAGAGCGGCGGCCGGGCCGCCTCCTGGTTGCGCGCGGCGGCGACGACGTGGCGGTAGTCCGGGACGAAGCCCTCCAGCGTGGTCATGGCCCCTCCTTCCCCCGGCTCAACCGAGCCCGGTCTCGTACATCGCCACGGCGTTGGCCACCGGCACCGCGTCGGTCAGGATGTTGCAGGTCGACAGGATGAAGCCGCCGTCCCGCCCGGCGTCCGCCAGCAGCCGCCCGACCTCGGCCCGGACCTCCTCCGGCCGGCCGAACGGCAGGAGGTAGTCGAGGTCGACGTTGCCCCACAGCGCCAGCCGGTCGCCGTACTGGCGCCGGACGGCGGCGATGTCCATCCCGGCGGACGGCTGGAGCGACTGGAGGCCGTCGAAGCCGCAGGCCGCCAACTCGGGCAGGCAGGCGTTGAGGTCGCCGTCGGAGTGGAAGACGACCGGCACGTCGCGGACCGCCTTGATCGCCTCGACCAGCCGCCGGTAGAGCGGGTAGGCCAGCCACGCCATGACGGCGGGCGGGAGGAACTGGCCGCCCGTGAACGCGATGTCGTCCGTCACCAGGATGGCGTCGGCGCCCGCCGCCAGGAAACGCCGGGCGCGGGCGGTCTCGTACTCTGCCATCCTGCCCGCGACCAGCGCGATCGCCTCCGGGTATTCGAGCGACCAGCAGAGATAGTCCTCGGTCCCGAGCGCCCAGTCGAGCGCGCTGACCGGGCCCATGACCTGGGCGACCAGGTAGAGGTCGGAGTGGTCGCGGAACCACTCCAGCCGTTCTGTCGGGGCGCTGGCCGGGTCGGCCGGCCGGTAGGCGGCCGCGTCCTCGATGCGTGCCAGGGCGGGCCGGACCAGTCCGAAGCTCTGGGGCCGTTCGACGAAGACCTCGCCGAGGGCGCCCCGGTAGAGCGGATACCGCTGGCCGTCCCGACCCGCCGGCGCGCGGGGGTACTCGTGGACGTTGACCAGGTCCATGTGGAGCCCCCGGCGGACGGCCAGTTCCCGTTCCCGCTCCGCCAGGCCGCGCCCGGCGTCGCCCAGGAACGCCGCGACGAAGCCCGCCTGCAGCCCGATCTCACCCCGGGGCACGCGGTCGACCGGCCGGTGGGCCAGCGCGGCCGCCACCCGCTCCCGCCTGGACATGGCCCCGGTCACGCTGCCGCCGCCTCCAGCGCCGCCCAGGCCTCGAAGACCCGGAGCACGTTCTCGGGCTTGACCCCGATGCCGAAGTCGCACTGGGCGATGCAGCCGCCGTCGCGCCACAGCGTGTCCCGGATCAGCCGGACCGCCGCGTCGATGTCGGCCAGGCTGCCGAACGGCAGCAGGCCCTGGCGGTCGATCTCGCCCCAGAACGTGATCCGCCCGGCGTAGGGGGCCAGGTTCTCGACGCCGCTGACGAAGATCTGGGAGTTGAGGGCGTCGACGCCGATGTCGACCAGGTCTTCCATGATGTCCAGGAGCTTGCCGTCGGAGTGCATGAACAGCTTCTTGCCGTGGGCGTGGGCGATGTCGGCGTACTCGCGGTAGCGCGGCTTGAAGATCTCCCGGAAAAGGGCCGGCGACGCCAGCAGGGACTGCTGTGTCCCCCAGTCGTCCTGGACGAACAACGCATCGACCGCGGTCTCGGCCCAGGCGGCCAGTTCCTCGCAGAAGAAGGCATGAACCTGGTCGACCGCCCGGTCGAACCCGGCCGGCCGCAGGAGCAGGTCGATCAGCGTCTTCTCGGTCCCGGCCAGGAACTGCAAGCGCTCGAACAGGCGCACGGTCGTCGTGGCGACGGTGAACTTGCCCTGCGCGCGGCAGAAGGCGTTGATCGCCTCGGTGTCGAGCCGGAGGATCCCGTCGGGCGGGGGCAGCGCCATCATCTCCTCCCAGTCGTCCCCCACGACGGGCGGCGCCTTGACCTCGCCGATGATGCCCGCGAACTTGTTCTCGAAGCGGCAACCCCATTCGTCCGTGTACCAGCCGACCGCGTAGGGGTCGCCCTGGCGCCCGGTCGGGCCGAGGAACAGTGGCGGCGCCCAGGCAATGTCCTCGGGGAACCGCGCCTTGAGCGCCGCGATCTCCGCCGGATGCGCCTGGTAGGTCCAGGCCACGTCCCAGACGTGGCGCGGCGCGCGCTGGGGCGAGGCGAACTCCAGCGTGTCCAGGACCAACCGCCGCGCGTCCTCGGCCATGCGCCACCTCCGGCTTGACCTCGCCGCCCACCGCCGGCAAGGAGAACAGGGGTTATTTCAATCGTTTTGCCTTATTGCCCAGACGGCAGCCTAGCCACCGGGGCAACCGCGTGTCCAGGGGCCGGCGGCGGCCGGGGCCCGACGCCCCGCGCCCGTTGACCGGCGCCATCGGGTGTGCCTAGACTCCCATGAATAAACCCAGGAGATTGAGTAAATCTCGGCGGCAGGGCGGCCACCACTGGGGGCCGGCTCGGGAACGGGGGCGACGTGGCGTGGGCGGCGGATCGGGCCGTGCTGCGGGAGTTGGCCGCGCGGGTGGCCGAGATCGCCGCGCTGCCCGAGCAGCAGGAGACCCGGCGGCTGTGGCGGGTCCACAACGACCTGGCCGGGGAGCGGCCCATGGTCGCGTTCGACCAGGTCTGCTGGAGCGAGTTCGCCGACCCGGCGCTGGCTCTGGAGTGCGAGGACCCGGAGTGCCGCCGGTTCGAGCAGGCGCTGCGGCGGACGCTGTACCAGTGGGACCACTTCCGCGCCGACCAGGTGGTGGACGGGTTCGTGCGGGTGGACAAGGCGTTGACGCCGCCGCACCGGCTCGGAGAGGAGCTGTTCGGCCTGCGCGTGTCCGAGGACATCCAGGTCACGGACGCCGCCAACGACGTGGTCTCCCACGGCTACCACAACCTGTTCCGGACCCTGGAGGACGTGGACCAGCTCGTGCTGCCGGAGGTGGGCGAGGACGCCGCCGAGACCCGCCGCCGCGTGGAGCAGGCCGAGTGGCTGTTCGACGGCCTGCTGCCGGTCAGGGAGGCGGGCTGGGGCTGGGACCCGTACGTGTCGTGTTGGGACCCCATCGCCATGTGGATGTCCGTCGAGGGCATTCTGTACGGGCTGATCGACACCCCCGAGCTGCTGCACGCCGTGGTCGACAGGCTGGTCCTGTGTTGGACGGCGCTGCTCGACCAGCTCGAGGCCCAGGGTCTGCTCTACCAGTGGCCGCAGTCGACCGTGCATTGCACGGGCGCCTGGACGGACGAGCTCGCCGCCCCGGCCCAGACCACGCGTGACCTCTGGATGTACGGGTTGGCGCAGGCGCTGACGACGGTCTCCCCGGCGATGTTCGGCGAGTACGAGATCGACCCGATGATGCCCCTGTTCGACCGTTTCGGGCTGGTCTACTACGGCTGCTGCGACCCGCTGGACGGCCGGATGGAGCAGGTCCTGCGGATACCCCACCTGCGCAAGGTGTCGTGTTCCCCCTGGGCGGACCCGGCGCGGATGGCCGCGGCGTTGGGTCCCGGCTACGTCCTGTCGGACAAGCCGAACCCGGCGCTCCTGGCCGGCTCCGGGTTCGACGCGGAGGCCGTCCGCGCCGACCTGCGGGCGACCCTGGCCGCCGCCCGGCCCCACGGCACGCCCGTGGAGTTCATCTTCAAGGACATCTCCACCGTGGCCCGTGACCCGTCCCGGCTGGAGGCCGAGGCGAAGGTGGCGATGGAGGTCGCCCGCGCCGGCTACTGAACCGCCGCGATCCCCCAAGGCCTGGCCCGGCGATTGAGCGATCTTGGCGGGCAGCCCGGCGTGTCTGGGGCCAGCAGCGTCGAACATCGCTCAATCGGCGGACTCCGGGGGCCGGGAGGTCAGATCAGCAGGGCGGCCGGGTCGATGGTCAAGGCGGACTCCAGGACCAGGCAGGCGGCGCCGAAGGCCGCCACCTCGTCGCCGACGGAGGCCGACATCAGGTTGACCGTGTGGGGGTATTGGCGCTGGGGCGCGTTCGCCAGTTCCTCGGCGATCAACGGCAAGAAGATGGCGGCCACATCCGTCCAGCGCGGTCCGCCGAAGACGAGGTCGCCGACGTCGAGCAGGTTGACCAGTGTGGACATGGCCCGCCCGAGGATGCGCCCGGCGCGCTCCATCACCGTGACCGCCACGGGCGACCCGCGGCCATACTCGTCCAGCAGCTCCGTGAAGCGGCCGTCCTCCGTACCCGCCGTGAGATGCAGGCCCTCCGCCTCGGCCTGCTCCAAGAGGTAGCGGGGAGCGACGAGGTGTCCCAGGTATTCGCTCGGCCGGGCCGCGGGCAGGCCGTCGGCCGGGACGACGATCGTGCCGCCCTCCCCCGCGTTCCCCGACACGCCGCGGTGGAGTTGGCCGTTGAGGACCAGGCCCGTGCCGATGCCCGCGGCGTAGTAGACGAAGGCGAAGTCGCGGACCTCCGGGTGGAGCCACAGGTGGGCCGCAGGCGCCGCGTTCGTGGCCTTCTCCATGACCACCGGCAGGCCGGTCAACGCGGCCACGGTGTCGCGGATCGGCTCGTTGTCCCAGCCGGGCAGCATCGGGTGGCCCAGGAGGCGGCCGAGTTGGCTGTCGATGGGTCCTGGGGTGCCGAGGCCGATCCCGAGGACGCGGCTGCGGTCGACGCCCGCCCGCCCGATGATGTCGTCGACGCCGTCGGCGATGGCGCGCATCAGCGTGGCCGGCGGGGTGATCGGCAGGCGGCGCACGAGGCGCCGCGCCACGACACTGCCCGCCAGGTCGAGGACGATGAACGCCGTGCTCTCCAGGTCGAAGTTGACGCCGACGGCGTGGCGGGCGTCCGGCCGCAGCCGGACCAGGATGCGCGGCTTGCCCCGGCCGTGGACGTAAGAGTCACCGTCCTCGACCAGGCCCTCCTCGATCAGGCGGCTGACGGCGTTCGAGACAGTTTGGCTGGCCAATCCCGAGGAGCGCGCCAACTCCGCCCGGCTGATACCGCCCGGGGTGCGGCGGATCAGGCTGAGGATGACGTTCTGGTTGAACCCGCCCACCGCAGGCAGGTTCGTCCCCCTCGTTCCGGCGGCCGTCGTCACGCGCTCATTCTCCCAGATCGAATCCGACGGCGCGGACGTGGCGGAGGATTCCCCACTCTGACGTCACGCTGCCCGCCACGGGCGTGGTGAAGTCGGGGTCGATCCCGAAGAGGCCCGCCAGGACGGCCTCGGCGCCGGCGGCGGCGCAGGCACTGTCGCGGTTCGAGGAACCCCGCTCGGCGACGGTGTACCGGCCGCCGCCGAGGCTCTCCTGGGCTTGGCCCCAGAGCCCGCCGGACCGGGCCCGGTGGAGGCGGCCGAGCAGGGCGGCGGCGAGGTCGGGGCGGCCGAGGCGGCACAGCCCGATGGCCGTATTGCCCGGGTCGGCGCCAAAGGCGCCGACCGCGCCGTGGTCGGGCCGGTCGGAATAGGGTGCGATCGGGTCGAGCGGGTCGAGCGCGCGCATCCAGTCGCCGTCGAGGAGCCGCGTCGTGGCGAAGTCGACCATCGCCGCGGCCACCGCCGGCGGCACGTCGGCCGCCAGGTGGGCGGCCACCTGCTCGAAGTCGAGCGCGTGGCCGATCGTGTCGGTGTGGTCGGGGTGGTAGACGTGCCAGCGCCCGGCGCCGGCGTACGCACCCAGGACGGCGGCGGCGAGGGCGTTCCCCTCGGCCCGCAGCCGGGTGGCCGCCACGGGGTCGCCGCGCCGGAGGAGGAGGGCGGCGCAGCGGCGGGCGAGGGCGGCGTAGGCGGCGTTGAACGAGGCCACGACGTGGCGGTAGTTGGGCACACACTCCAACAGTTCCCAGGGATCGGGCCCGAAGTCCGCCAGCGTGCCGCCGGCGAAGGCGGCCCGGAGCCCACGGGGGCGCGTCGCCATCGCCGCCAGGTGGTCGGCCACCGTCCTGCCGCCGGCCGGGGCGTCGAGGAACGCCCAGTCGCCCGTCAACGTGACGTAGCGCTCGACGGCTTCGAACAGCGCGTAGTCGTTGGCCGCGTAGTGGTTGCCCAGCGGCAGAAGGTGGCGCGTGTCGAACGCGAACGCGTGGTCGTAGTCGGTGGCCAGCGCGGCCTGGAGCCACGCCCGCGTCCCGGCCGGCTCCAAGAGGACGGCCAGGCGGGCGAACTCGGCGAAGTCCCAGTAGAACGTGGCGGTGGGGCCGAGACGCGGCCCGCCTGTCAGGAAGACCGGCTGGATGGCGCTGCCGCCCGTGTGGCGCAGGTAGAGGAGTTCGGCCAGGGCCAGGTAATACGTCGTCGCCAGGTCGGCGTCGTCCGTCACGAGCGTCGGCAGGTAGCCGGAATGGTCGGGATTGCCGGGGGTGAAGGCGTTGGCCCAGAGCCGCTCCCAGGCAGCCCGGACGGCGTCGCGCCGCTCCCCGAACGCGGCGGCTGCCGCCTGCGCCCGCCCGGCCACGTCCGCGTCGTCCCCGATCTCCAGCCACACCCCCAGCCGGACCGCCGCCCCCGGCGCGAGGTCGACGCGCCACGTGGCCAGCCCGCGCTGCCCCGCCACGGTCACGCTGTCCGGCGGCGGGGCGAACGCGAAGGCGGCGCGGGCGGGGGTGGCGGAGTCCGCCACGGCGACGACGCCCGAACCGGCCCGTCCGGCCGACCAGCGCCGGCCCTCCCACCACGGCGCCGTCCGGCCCACCGTCTCACCGTCGACCAGCAGCGTGACCCCGTCACGTTCGCGCCGGGCCGCGTACTCGTGCCACTCCCCGACCGCGGGGCGATGCCGCGTCATGATCCGCTCGCCGCCGCAGCGCAACTGGAGGCGGCCGCCCTCGACCAGGAGTTGCAGCGAGTCGGGGTGGTTGCCGTGGGTCAGCAGCGCCCCGTCCGCGTCGTCGACCAGTCGCGCCCTCAAACTGACCGAATCACCCACCGCCCAGACCGCCGCGCCCAGCGCCCGCTCGGCCTCTCCGCCGAGGCGCCACGGCCCGTCCCAGCGCCTGTCGCCGACCGCCACCCAGGCGATCTCGGCCGCCGCGGCCGGCGGGCGCGGCCAGGCCCAGTCGGGGGCGGTGTGGTCGGGCATGACCGACTCGATCAACATGGCGGCCCCGTCCTCGTCACGCTGGACGCCAGGCACGCGGGGACGGCCCAGCCGGACGGTCCGCGGTTCGCCGGGCGGGAACTGAGGTTGTCCCAGGGGATCGGCCAGGACGGCGGCCCGCAGCCGCTCGGTGGCGAAGAAGTCGTGGCCGTCGCCGTCGTTCCAGGGGGTCGAGTACAGCCAGCCCCACCCGGTCTCGTAGCGCGCGACGGGGGCCAGCAGCTCCCACTCGACCGTGGCCGCCACCGCCGCCTCGGAGCGGTTGGCCAGCGTCACCTCCCAGAGCACGGCCGGATGCTCGAAGGCCAGGCGGGTGTCGCTCACGACCGCGACCGCCCCCGCCGACCCGGTCCGCCGGACCCCCCACGGCCGCCAGAGGTACGCCTCGGCCGCCACCACCTGGCCGTCGACGCGCAGTGTGCCCGTCCGGTAGCCGCCCGAGAACGGCGGGATCGCCAGCCACGCCAGGCTGGCCAGGTCGGCGTTGACGTGGGCCTGGCCCCACTGGTTGCGCAGCGACGGCAGGTGGGCGAGGCCGACGGCCGGAGTCCAGCCGCCGCAGAGCGCGTCCAGGCCGGGAACCACGCTGCCCATCCCGACTCTCCCTATCCCTTCGATGCGCCCGACATCAGGCCGTAGATGAACTCGCGCTGGCTGATCAGGTAGCCGGCCACCGGAATCACGGCGGCTAGGAGCATGATGCCGAACATCTGCCCGTAGTCGGTCGAATAGGTTGACATCGACAGGTACATGCCGACGGTGATGGTCTGGCCCTTGAGCGGGCCGAGGATGAGGAGCGGCGACAGGAAGTCGTTCCAGGTCCACAGGCCGACGAAGATGCCGACCGTGACGGTGGCCGGGCGGATCAGCGGCATGACGACCGACCACCAGATGCGCCACTCCCCCGCCCCGTCGACCCGGGCCGCCTCGATGACGTCCTGGGAGACTGTGCGGAGGAAGCCGACGTAGACGAAGACGGCGAAGGCGAGGTAGCCGCCGCCGACGTTGACGAGGATCAGGCCCGGGTAGGTGAGGTGGAGCCCGAGGGCTTGGAGGAGGCGGATGGTCGGCTGGAGCCCGACCTGGGGCGGCACCATCAGGCCGAAGGCGAAGAAGCCGAGCAGGATCGACTTGGGCTTGGGCGGCAGCCGGAAGACCCAGAGGCTTGTCAGCGAGCCGAGCGGGATGACCAGGATGAGCGTCGCCCCCGTCACGATGACCGAGTTGGTCAGACCGCCCTGGACGAGGTGGTCCGAGCGTTGGAAGGCCGTCACGATGTTGTCCAAGGTCGGCGGCCAGGGCAGGGCGAGGGGGTTGTAGAAGATCTGGTACGTCGTCTTGAAGGCGTTGACGAAGGCGATGTAGATCGGGATGCAGAATGCGACCGTCGCGGCCAGGGCCCCGGCCAGCCGCAGCCCGCGCTGCCTCGTCCGCCGCTTCACAGCTTGGCCTCCCTCCGGCGCAGCAGGCCCGTGCTGACGAAGCTGGTCACGGCCGTGATGGCAAGGAGGAGGATGCCGATGGCCGAGCCGTAGCCGAAGCGGTTGCCCGTGAAGGCGACTTGGATGAGGTAGTAGGCCACGGAGTTGGTCTGGTTGGCCGGACCGCCGCCGGTCAGGACGGCGAGGACGTCGTAGAGCTTGAGCGACGTGATGAGGGACAGCGTGATGGAGATCGTCGTGCCGGGCGCGATCAGCGGCCACGTCACGTTCCAGAAGCGGCTCAGCCAGCCGGCGCCGTCGACGATGGCCGCGTCGACCAATTCCTCGGGCACGGACTGGAGCGAGGCCGTGTAGACGACCGTGGCGAAGGCCGTGTTGACCCACGTGACGACGACGCAGACGGAGAACGTGGCCAGGTTGGGCGTGCCGATCCAGGGGATCGCCTGGTCCATCACGCCCAGGTTGATCAGCCACGTGTTGAGGAGGCCGCCCTGGTTGAGGATGGAGCGCCAGATGAAGGCCACGACCACGCCGGACAGGACTTGGGGGATGAACGCGAGCATCCGCATGACCTTGTAGCTCCGGCCCGGGCCGTTGAGGAGGAGGGCGAACGCCAGGCCGATGACGTTGGAGCCGATCGTCGACACGATGACTACGATGAGCGTGAAGGTGAAGCTGCGGTGGAGGCGGGCGTCGGTCTGCATCTGGGCATAGTTGGCCAGGCCGACGAAGTCGGTCGAGGTCTTCAGCGGGCTGGCGTTGGTCAGGCTCGTCACGGCGCTGGCGATGATCGGGTAGATCACCCACAGGCTGTAGAGGGCGAGCCCGACGGCGGCGGCCGGGAACAGGGCCCAGCGCGCAGCCTTGAACGTCTTCATGTCACGTCTCCAGAGGCCCGGCCGGCGGGCCCGAAGGCCCCCCGGCCGGCCTGGGGTCGGGGTGGGTGGCCGTCAGGCGGCGGCGTCCCACTGGTTGTCGAGGTCGGCGCAGAGCGCGGCGACATCCGAGTTGGAGAACACGGCCTGGGAGAGGGCGTAGAAGGCGTCGTTCATGCCGGCGGCCAGCGAGTCGTCGTTGGTCGCCCAGCCGAACGTGCCGACTTGGGCATCGTCGCCCGTGACGAGGGTGTAGCCCTCCTCGTAGAGCGGCGTCACGGTCACGTTGTAGTCGGCCAGGCTGAGCTTCTTGAACATCGGGAAGGCGCCGTCGCCCTCGATCAGGGCCTTGAAGTTGCCCGGCGTCTCCGTGAAGGCCTTGGCCCACTCCATGGCCAGGGTCACGTCCTTGGCCGAGCTGGACACGGACATCGTGCCGCCGGTCGTGGTCGGGAGGTACACCGTGCCGTCGTCGGACGGCCAGGGGAAGATCCCGATGTTGGCGGCCTGCTCCGTGGTCAGGTAGCCCTGGCCGATGAACCACGAGCCCATCGGGTACATGGCCGACTTGCCGGCCAGGAAGTTGGCGTTGGCCGTGGCGTAGTCGACGGACAGGGCGGCCGGGTCGTAGGCCTGGGCGTTGACCAGGTCGACAGCCTTCTGCACGGCGGCCTGGAAGTTGGCGTCGGCGAACTTGACCTCGCCGGCCGCCCGCTTCTGGATCCACAGCGGATCCTGGCCGAGGACATCGACGCTGGCCAGGCCCACCAGGGTCATCGAGGCCGACCAGGGCTCGGCGCCGGCGTTCTCCAGGGGCGTGATCCCGGCGGCCCGCACCGCCGCGATGATGTCCATGAACTCGGCCCACGTCGTCGGCTCCTCCAAGCCGAGGTCGGCGAAGATCTGCTTGTTGTAGAAGACCAGCGGGATGATCTGGGTATTGGTCGGCGGCTGGTAGGTCACGCCCTCCAGTTGGTTGGCGTCGGGCTTGAGGAAGGTCTCCTGGAGCCAGGCCTCGTCGAAGGGTTCCAGCAGGCCGGCGTCGAGGAACACGCGCGGCGTGATCGAGGCGAGCAGGTCGGGGAACTGGCCCGAGGCCTGGAGCTGCTGGGCGTACGTGGTCCGGTCGCCGGGCGCGACGATCCGGTTGATCGTGACGCCAGGCACCTCCGCCGAGGCCGCCGCGATGGCGGCGTCCCAGAAGGTGGAGTCGTTGGCCGGAGTCTCGAAGGTGAGGAAGGTCAGCTCGACCGCGCTGGCGGCCGGCGGGGCGGCCTCGCTGGTCGCGGCGGCAGGCGCAGAGGAAGACGCCGCGGAGCCCGTGTCGGTGGTCGAGCAGGCGGCGAGGGCGAGGGGCGCGGCGGTCGCGAGGGCGACCAGAGAGAGGAACCGGCGATTGAGTTTCATACATCCTCCTTGATGTGTGGGGCCGGGACGGGCCGACCCTCCACCGTTTTGTCCTAACGATGGATTAATTTGCTCAATCCTACGTTCGCCGCCTGCCAGGGTCAACGGTCTGTCCCAGCCGTGACCCAATCGTGACAAAACTTA